>SLBI01000304.1 GCA_007126375.1 Paracoccaceae bacterium | reverse complement strand
GATGCTGGCCTCGCACTACGCGCCCGCGGCGAGGCTGCGGCTAGCGCCCGACGGACCGCGGGCCGGAGAGGTCTGGATCGGATTCGGTGCCGAAGAATCCGGCGCTGACGACGCGCCAACGCTCAACCTGTCGCCGAGCGGGGATCTGGCCGAAGCTGCCGCCAAACTGTTTTCATGCCTGCGCGAGGCCGATGCGCTGGCGGGCCCCGCGGGCCGGATCGCCGCCCGGCCGGTTCCCGATCATGGCCTTGGCCGTGCGATCAACGACCGGCTGCGCCGCGCCGCCGCGCCGCGCGGTTGACCGGGATGGGCGGCGAGACCGATCCTGACCGGTTGCTTTCCGGGCTCGCACCGCGACTCGACCCCGAACCGCATGGCTTCGCGGTGATCGACGGCGAGGTTCCCACCGGCCTCGCATGGGTCGCGCTGGTGCGCGAGGATGAGGGGCTGACAGTGATCGCACCTCAGGCCGCACTTGCCCGCGCGGGCCTGGACCCGGGCGGACCCTGGGCGCGGATCACCCTGACTGTGCACTCGGCGCTGGAGGCGGTGGGCCTGACCGCGGCCGTCAGTGCCGCGCTGGCAGAGGGCGGCATTCCGGCAAACATGATCGCAGGGTTCCATCACGACCAGATCCTCGTTCCCTGGGAGCAGCGGGTCGACGCGCTGTCGCGGCTGAAGGCGCTGCGCGGCTGAGCCGGGCCGCTTCGCCGGCCTCCGGCGCCCAGGGCGGTCAGCGGCCGGTTTCGAGGCGGGATTCCAAGTCCTGAACGTGACGGCGGGCGTCGCGCAACCCCTCCATCGCGGCGCGCAACTCGGCCTCGGACTGTGCCAACTGGCCGGTCAACTCGGCCTCACGCTGCTGCAGGTAGGTGATGGCCTGATCCCGCATCTCCTCGGCTTCATGGAGGGCTTGCGCCAGACGGTCGACCTCCCCCATGTCACCATCGGTCACTCGGGTGAATCGATGCAGCAGCCAATGCGCGAACCAGCCCAGCGCAAAGGCGACGAGCAGCACGATGGCGGTGACGACGATGAACTCGGTTCGGCTCACGGCTCGCTTCGGCTGACAGGCGCGGAAAGCTCCGACGCAGGTTGCTCGGGCGGCCCGGCCATGGCGCCGGCGGGCCGGGATCAATCCGCATCCGGACGGGGTCGCGGCCGCGGAGCCTCGTCATCGGCGATTGCCACCGGGATTTCAAGCAGGGCTTCGGCCGCCGGGTCGCGCCCCGGGGCCTCTTCGGGCGGCGTGCGGAGTCGGAACTCGATGCGGCGATTGGCCTCGCGGCCCTCGGCTGTCGCGTTGTCGGCGATGGGCCGGGTCTGACCGTAGCCTACAGCCTCGATTGCCGAGACCAGAACGCGCCGCGCGGCCAGTCCCTCGCGCACCGCATCTGCCCGCCGCTGGCTCAGCGCGAGGTTCATCTCGGCACGGCCCTGGCTGTCGGTGTGGCCCTCGATCACCAGCGGGACCTCGCCGCACTCGCGCAGCACCGCGGCGATGGCGTCGAGCGTCTGCCCTGTCTCGCTGTCCACCCGGGCCGCACCGGGGGCGAAGATGATCTTGCGCTCCGCGACGATCTCGTCGATGCGGGCGATGCATCGCTCGGGCGTGGGCGCCATCGCCACCGGGTCCAGCGTCTCGTCATACACCACATCGATGCCGAAGACCTGGCCACGGCCGAGTTTTCCGGCCAGCAGCCCGGAAACCGCATCCGACACCTCGGGGTCGCCGCTGCGCCCCTCTATGGTCAGGCGAGCGGGCTGCACCGCCACGCGGCCCTCGTGCAGCAGCGCCAGCGCCTCGATGCCGGTCATGACCCGGCGCGCCCAGCCCTCGGGCAGCCCCTCCTGCAGCCGCAGCGCATCCTGCACCGCACCCGCGCCGAAACGCGCCCGTGCCAGACCCTGAATCGCGGCGCGCATCTGCGCATCGCCGATCCGGCCGCGCAGGAGCACCTCGCCGGCATCCGAAAGGGTGGCAGTGAATTCTGCCGGTTCTGCCTCGGGACGCTCCTCGACCGGGGCCGGAAGCCGTGATGCATCGAGCGAGAACACCGCAGGCAGTGCGGCGTCCAGCCGGCCGACCGCGGCATCGTAGACGGCCTCGTCCACCTCGTGCGGGGCGATCAGCGAGACATCGGCATCCGAGAAGGTGACGCTCCCCGCCCCCATCTCGGCCACCGCGGCGATGCCCGAGACGGCTGCGGCGGCCCAGTCGGGCGAGGGCGTGCCCAGCGCGATCAGGCAGGAGAATTCGCCCGGAACGCCGGCCGCCGCCGCGGCGGCGCGGATCCGGTCGCGTGCGGCGTCGGTGTCGGCGGCGCATGCGTCGAAGCGGGGTCCGCGCTCGTCGATCACGAATCGCAGGGTGAAAGGGGCGATCACCGGACGCGGCGCCGATATGTCGAGGCTCACATCGATCCCCGGCGGGGCGGCTCGTGCCAGCTGCGTCTCGATTCGGCGGCGTTCGTCATGACCGCCGGTGATCGCGGTCACGGCCACCCGGTCGGCGGCCACCGATATCTTCGATCGCGGAAGGAGCGCCAGCGCGTCCAGACCGAATTCCACCGCCGGCCGCCATCCGGCCGGCACCGGGTGGTCGGCGGTTTCCAGCATGTCGGTGACCGGGGCACCCTCGGTCAGGGCGGTAATGCGCGCGCGGATACCGTCGCGGCCAAAGGCGGTGGGCATCAGGCCGATCAGCGAAACGCCGTCATCGTTTCTGAGGATCTCCATCGAGAAACGCGGCGGGGCAAGCGCGTCGGGATCGGCCACCTCCATGCCGTCGATCACCCGGGCCGCATCCACGATGGTGCTGGCGAGTTGCAGCGCCCGGAAACGCTCCGCCTCGCTGGCGGCGGTGCCGGACAGGGTGACCATGAGCCCATCGGTGGTTACCGTGGCCCAGTCGAGGCCGGCCATGTCCAGCTGATCGACGATGCCGCGCTGCGCCGCACGCTCGATCACCCCGACAGCCCATACGGCCGCGCCGGTGGCGGTCAACGCCGCAAGGGCAAAGGCTGCAAGCGACAGCGCGACACGGATGCGCCTGAGCCGAGGGTCGCGTCTGCGGGCGGGTGCCATGCCGCATCCCCTAGTCGCGGTGCGCGCGGGCCGCAATCACACGATCGCGGCACCAGCGAAAAACAGCGCAACCAGCAGGCCCGCGTCGCGGTTCGAACGAAAGAGCCGCAGGCACAGATCCGCATCGTCGGGATCGAGGCGGGCAAGTTGCCAGAAGAGATGCGCCGCAAAGCCCCAGACACCGGCCAACGCGAGCAACAGCGCCGTCAGGCTGGCAGCGGGCGTCAGCGCCGCCACCACCGCCGATGTCATCAGCACCGCCGCGGCGAGCAGGAAGCCGCGCAGCCAGGCCCTGGTGCGGTCGCCGAACAGCAGCGCGGTGGACTTGATGCCGATCAGCGCGTCGTCTTCCCTGTCCTGATGGGCATAGATCGTGTCGTAGAACACGGTCCAGGCGATACCGGCGAGATAGAGCAGCACCGGCGCCAGCGAGAGACTGCCGGTCTGCGCCGCCCAGGCCAGCAACGCTCCCCAGTTGAAGGCAAGACCGAGAAAGACCTGCGGCCACCAGGTGAAACGCTTGGCGAAGGGATAGATCGCCACGACCGCAAGCGAAGCCACGCCGAGCGCGATGGCCGCAGGCTTGAAGGTCAGCAGGATCAGGAAGGCGATCAGGGACTGTGCCACCATCCAAAGGATCGCCCCCCGTACCGTGACCTGCCCCGAGGGGATCGGCCGCGACCGGGTGCGCGCGACACGGCCGTCGAAATCGCGGTCGGTAATGTCGTTCCAGGTGCAGCCGGCGCCGCGCATCAGGAATGCACCGAGCGTGCATCCGGTCACGATCCAGAGCGTGATGCCGCCGAGGCTGCCCGGGGAGCTCGCCGCGGCAAGGAACACCCCCCACAAGCAGGGCAGTAGCAGAAGCCAGGTGCCGATCGGGCGATCGGCCCGCGAAAGCCGCAGCCAGGGCCGGCTCCAGCCCGGCGCAAGGCGGTCCACCCAGTTGCCCTTCGGCGCATCGGCAACGGTTCCGGCGACCTCTGGCGTTGCGGGCGGTTGGGTCATAGGCTTCGGCCCCATGAATGAAAGATCGAAGGTCAGGCTGTTTGTAGATCACCCGCTGGGACCGGGGCAATCCGTCGGGCTGACGGAAACGCAGGCGCACTATCTGTTCGCCGTGATGCGGCTCGAGACCGGCAATGCCGTGGCGGTGTTCAACGGGCGCGACGGGGAATGGCAGGCTCTGGTGACGGAAACCGGGCGCCGGCGCGGCAGCCTGCGCTGTGACCTCCAGTCGGCGCCTCAGGTTCTGCCGCCCGATCTGTGGTTGCTTTTCGCGCCGCTGAAGAAGACCCGCACCGATTTCATCGTCGAGAAGGCCGCCGAACTCGGGGTGCGGCGGATCCTCCCGGTCACGACCGCGTTCACCGGAACGGACCGGATCAACCGCGATCGGCTGCAGGCCCATGCGATCGAGGCGGCGGAACAATGCGGCGGCGTGTTCGTGCCCGAGGTCGCACCGCTGGCACCACTTTCGGCGGTCCTGGCGGATTGGAACCCGGACCGGCGGATCATGTGGTGCGACGAGGGATTGGCCGACCGGCCGGCTGCCGCCGCCGATGCCGCGACACTGACGGCAGCCTTGCCGCAACGACGGCCGGCAGCGGTGCTGACCGGCCCCGAGGGTGGCTTTGCACCCGCCGAGCGCGAGCGCCTCGCGGCGCTGCCCTTCGTCGTGCCGGTGCGACTGGGCCCGCGCATCCTGCGTGCCGATACCGCCGCGGTGGCGGCCCTGGCCGTCTGGCAGCTTGCCTGCGGCGACTGGACCGGCGGCGCATGAGCTTCGTCCGGCCAGAGATCGCCACCGCGTTGCATCGCTGGCGCGAAGTCCTCGCCGCGCTGGCGGTCGTTGCAGCTGGCGGTTGGCTGGCCACGCTGGGGGGGCCGTTCTGGCAGGGGCTTGGCGCCCTCGCCGCGCTGGCGGGGCTCGGGCTTGCGCTGGGCGGGCTGCGACGGCTGCGGTTTCGCCCTGCAGGACTGGCACCCGGTGTGGTGCAGCTGGTGGAAGGCCAGCTTGCCTATTTCGGGCCCGACACCGGGGGCTTTGCCGCACTGACCGAGGTCGAGGAATTGCGACTGGAACCACGCCCGCAGGGCGCCGTCTGGGTTCTGGAACAACCCGACGGCACATTGGAGATACCGGTCGCGGCTGCCGGGGCCGAGGCGCTGGCAGACTGGTTCGCCGCCCTTCCGGGCATCGACATGGGCGCGCTGCATGCGGCGCTGGGCCGTCCGGGCGCCGCGCCGCAGGTCGTGTGGCGACGCCAGAGCCGGTCTCGGCTGCGAAGCTGAGCCACGCCGCCGCCGTGCCCGCCCTCTGGCGCACGCCGGACCGGACCGCGCGCACCCGGCTGCCTTGACTTGCCCCCGGCCGCGCGCCACGAGGGTCGCGAAGACCGGCTCGGAGCGCGCCAATGTCCATTCCACAATCCGGCGGCGGGCCGATCGAGGATCGCGCACAGCTGGCCGAATACCTCGCGGCAGGCTGCAAACCGCCCGAGGCCTGGCGCATCGGCACCGAACACGAGAAGTTCGGCTATTGCCGCGACACGCTGCAGCCGCTGCCCTATGACGGGCCGCGGTCGATCCGGGCAATGCTGGAAGGGTTGCGAGACCGGTTCGGCTGGGCGCCGGTCGAGGAAGCCGGCCACATCATCGGTCTGACCAAGGACGGCGCCAATGTCAGCCTCGAACCCGGCGGGCAGCTGGAACTGTCCGGCGCGCCGCTGCAGAACATCCACCAGACCTGCGACGAGGTGAACGAACATCTGCGCGAGGTGAAGACGGTCGCCGACGCGATCGGCGTGGCCTTCATCGGCCTCGGCGCCGCGCCGATCTGGCGGCATGAGGACATGCCGGTGATGCCCAAGGGCCGCTATGCGCTGATGACCGGCTACATGGGACGGGTCGGTACCCATGGCACGCAGATGATGTATCGCACCTGCACCGTTCAGGTGAACCTCGACTTCGCCTCCGAGGCCGACATGGTGCAGAAGCTGCGCGTGGCACTGGCGCTGCAGCCGGTGGCCACCGCGCTCTTCGCCAATTCGCCCTTCTTCGAGGGCCGGCCAAATGGCCACAAGTCGTGGCGCGCACGCATCTGGCGCGATCTCGATCCGGCCCGCACCGGCATGCTGCCCTTCGTCTTCGAGGAGGGTTTCGGCTTCGAGCGCTACGTGGAGTATGCTCTCGACGTGCCGATGTACTTCGTCTACCGCGAGGGCCGCTACATCGACGCGCTGGGCCAGTCGTTCCGGGATTTCCTGAAGGGCCGGCTGCCCGCGCTGCCGGGCGAGGTGCCGACACTCTCGGATTGGGCCGATCACCTGACCACGATCTTCCCCGAGGCGCGGGTGAAGCGCTATATCGAGATGCGGGGCGCCGACGGGGGCCCCTGGCGGCGGCTCTGTGCCCTGCCGGCGCTGTGGGTTGGGCTGGTCTACGACCGGACCGCGCTCGATGCCGCGTGGGATCTCTGTCGTTCCTGGGATGCCGAGACGCGCGAGGCGCTGAGGGTGGCGGCGAGCGTGGATGGGCTGGCGGCCGAAGCGCGAGGGTTGAAGATGCGCGATCTCGCGCGTGACGTGGTGGCGATTGCCGAAGCCGGCCTGAAGGCGCGTGCCCGGGAGGGCGCCGGCGGCCTGCTGCCCGACGAGACTCATTTCCTCAATGCACTCAAGGAAAGTGTCGAGAGCGGCCAGACCCCGGCCGATGAACTTCTCGCCCGCTATCATGGCGACTGGGGCGGCGATCTGGCGCGGATCTATCGGGACTACAGCTACTGAGCGGTACCCCGGGCGCCCTGGCTCAGCCGGCTGGGCCGCCGACCGCGCGGGCCGTTATCGGCGCAGCCCGATCGGCCTTGCCGTCACTGGCCGGCGCGCCAGCGGGTTCATCGGTCATTACCGGAACCGGCGTGGCGCCGCCGGACACGGCCGGGCGAAAGCCGACCAGCGTGGCGCCAGCGGCCAGCGGGGTGAGCCGGCACAGGGTGTGGCGGCCATCGCGCAGCTGGATCATGCCCTCCCAGTTGCGACGTGGACCGCCGGCGCCGATCAGGGTGCGCAGTTCGGCCCAGTGCGGGCTGGGATGGGCCATCGCCTTCCAAAGGCGGAGTGCCTCGGCCACGCCGGTTTCGCCCAGCCCGGTTTCCGGGTCGGTCCCCCACATTTCGGCATAGGCGGCGTTCGCCATCACCAGGACGCCGGCAGGCGAAAACACTGCGATCGCCTCCACAAGGCTGTCGATCACCGCCTGGCCGGTCTCGATCTCGGCGCGGAAGCGGCGGGTCAGTGAAACCTCGGCGCTGACATCTTCGATCAGGAAAGCGACCGCGCCGTCGGCATGTGGGCGGCCGGTGACGCGATAGGTCTGGCCGGTGGTGAGCGACCAGATCTCCTGATAATGACCCGAGGCGGCGGCGCGCTCGATCCCGGTCAGGCCATGGCGCCAGGCTCGGTAATCCTTCGGCTCGGGGATCATCTGCCGCGCGCGCAGCGCGTCGAAGAACTGCTCGAAACCGGGTCGGGCGGAGAGGAACTCCGGAGGCAGCGTCGTGAGATCGGTCAAGGCCGGGTTGAACAGCTGCAGCCGGCGCTTGCGGTCGAAGACCGCGAGGCCCACCGGCAGATGCGCGAAGGTGCGCGAGAGCGTCTGCACCAGATCGGCAAGCGCGGCCTCGGCCCGCTCCGCCGCATCGGCCGGCAGGGCGTAGCAGAGCCGGCCGCCCTCACGGTCATCCGCGGTGAAGCAATCGAAGCTGAGACGGCCACCGTCCGGACCGCGGTCCAGCGCGCGGCGCAGGGACGGGCCGGCAGCGGGGGACGACCTGCCAGGATCGGCCCCGGGCTGCGGTGCGTCTTCGCCGACGTCATCGGAAGGGGGAGCAGCCCCGGAGACCCTGGCCGGCCGGGTCGCCGCGGACGCGGGGCGCGGGATCTCGAACAGCCGTGGCAGCGGCCATGTCAGCGGCGCGACACCGGCGGCGTCCGCCGCGCGCTGCAGATAGCTCTGGTTGGCCCAGACCACCTCGCCGGCATCGGTCTCGCGCCAGACGGGCAGTGGTGCGGCATCGATGATCCGGCGCAACTGGGTCAGTTCTTCCTCGGTGGCGGCGAGGCTCAGGCGCTCCACCGGCACGGTGCGCCCCTCGGCCCGCGGATCGAGCAGCGAGATACGGGCGAGCCCGTCCAGCCATTCGGCCTTCAGCACGATCGGTTGCGCCGTCGCCGACTCCAGACGCAGGCGACCTACCTCGCACAGCCCTGCCATCTGCGCGGCAAATGCGGGAAAGCGCGCGGAGGCCCAGGCGGCGAAGCGCGCCCATTCACTCGTCCCTGGCGGCAGCGCCGCGAGGAGCGATCTCGCCGTTTCGGATGCATCGACCAGAGCTTCGTCGTCGAACAACAGCACCGCATCCTCGTCCGCGGCCGGGCGAGTGGCCTCGCGCCGTGCTGCCTGCCCGGCGCGATAGCGCAGGAAACCATGCATGCCCAGCAGCGCCGCAAACGCTGCGGCGAGCGATGTTGCCACCATCACCGTCGCCAGGGCGATCTGCTGCATCATCGATAGACACTCCGTGCCGAAGCCGTCACCACCGCGGAAACGGAGCGACAACATCACAACTTTTGAGAGAAATCGTTAATGCCCTGTTAACCCGCTCTCGAGTGCGCGTGTCAGGCCACACCGCAAGAACCGCGGCGCGCGAAGTCAGACGGCGAACGGGCGATTACGCCCCAACGGCATCGCCGGGTCCGGACTGATTCGGGCGCGCGGCCAAACCACCTCGACCATGGCCCCCAGCGGTACGGCGGCTGCGGGGCCGACATCGCGGTTGGCGTCCATGGCATTGATGAAGTTGACCGTGGCGCCGGAGCGCTCCAGCAGCGTCTTGGCAATGAAGAGGCCCAGTCCCATTCCCTCGTAGCCGGGCCGCTCCACCCGGTCGGCGCCGCTGCGGCGTGGCCGCATGAAGGGCTCGCCGATACGGCCCAGCAGATGCGGCGGAAAACCCGTCCCGTCGTCGATGATCCGGACGGTCAGCGCGTCGTTGCTCCAGTCTCCCGAAACCCACACGGTGGACCGGGCGAAATCGACGGCGTTCTGGATCAGGTTGCGCAGCCCGTGGATCACCTCGGGCCGGCGCAGGATCGCCGGCGGGCGGGTGTCGCCTTCCTCGGCGGGGCGGACGGTGAAGACGATCTTCTTGCCGCGCGCCGAATGCGGCTCGGCCGCCTCGCGCAATACCGCACCGAGGGGGGCCTGCTTGAGGTGTTGATCCTCCTTTCCGGCCCGGCCCATCGACTTAAGGATGTCCCGGCATCGGTCGGCCTGTTCGCGGATCAGTTGGGCATCCTCCACCAGATCGGAACGCTCGGGCAGCAGTCTGGCCAGATCGTCGGCCAACTCGGCGCTTGCGAGCTTTATGGTGGCAAGCGGCGTGCCCAGCTCATGTGCAGTGGCCGCGACAACGCCGCCGAGGTCGGTCAGCTTCTGCTCGCGCGCAAGCGCCATCTGTGTCGCCAGCAGCGCGTCCGACATGGCGTGCATCTCGCTGGCCACCCGGCGGGAATAGAGGCCGATGAAGACGATGCCGGTGACCATGGCCAGCCAGTAGCCCAGCTCGAACAGCGGCGGCACTATCAGCACTTCACCGGATTCGAAGCGCAGCGGCACGTAGAAGACCGCCAGCAGCGTCACCAGCGCGATGGCGATGCTGCCGAGAAACAGCGTCGTGCGCAGATGCAGCACCGTCGCCGAGATCGTGACCGGCGCCAGCATCAGCAGCGAGAAGGGATTGGTCAGCCCGCCAGTGAGATAGAGGAGCAGTGCAAGCTGCGCGACATCGAACAGCAGCGTCAGCATCGCCTCGATTTCGGACAGCCGCTTGTTCACCGGCGAAAGCCAGATGGCGGTGAGGTTCGCGATGACCGCGGCGCCGACCACCAGATAGCAGAGGCCGAGGTCAAGCCGGATGCCGAAATACCGGTCGGCGACGGTGATCGCCACCAACTGGCCGAACACCGCCATCCAGCGCAACAGCAGGAGCGTGCGCAAGCGCACCCACTGGCTGCGGGTCCGGCTGCGCATCAGGCCGTAACTGGGTGAAAGCATGCGGGTCCAAGTGTCACACCGGGCAGTTTGCCATTGTTAGGCTGCGCCTCATCGGCGATCAACGGTGCCATCGACGAGCGGCGGTGCGGGAGCGGCCCCATGGCTTGGAAATATGCGGTATCGGCGGGTGTGCTGATCGCGGCAGTGCTCGGCGGCCTGGGCTATTTCATCCTGTCGGATCGCGGCGAGGCGCGCTTCGCACATTGCCGCGAGACGGCGATTGCCGGTGCCATAGGCGGGGAATTCTCCCTCGTGACACACGAGGGCCGCCCCGTGACCGACGCTGACGTGATCGATCGCCCCAGCCTGATCTACTTCGGCTACACCTTCTGCCCCGACGTTTGCCCGCTGGACGCAGCGCGCAATGCCGTCGTGGCCGATATCCTCGCCCAGAACGGACTGGACGCCCGGCCGATATTCATCTCCGTCGATCCCGAGCGCGATACGCCCGAAGTCCTGTCCCGCTTCGTCGGCAATCTGCACGAACGCATGATCGGGCTGACCGGCACGCCCGAACAGGTGCGCGCGGCCAGCCAAGCCTATCGCACCTTCTATCAGAAGCAGGACGGGGACGATGAATTCTACCTCGTGGATCACTCGACCTTCAGCTATCTGGCACTTCCGGAACACGGAGTGGTCGAGGTCTACCGACGGACCCAATCGCCCGAAGAGATCGCAGAATCCGTCGCCTGTTTCGCGGCTGCAAGCTGACGGACCCCGCTGCCACCGGCGACAGATCTCTGCGACGATCTGACCCGCATGAAAATTGACCTTTTGTCACGGGCGCCCTAGGTTCAGCGCATGGATGGCGAAAGGACAATCAGGCCGATGGAGGACGAACCGCTGGCGGCGATCGGTGCCGACCGCTCGCTGCTCCTCGTGGACGACGACGAGGCGTTCCTCAGGCGGCTCGCCCGCGCCATGGAAAAGCGCGGTTTCGAGCCGGCGACGGCCGATTCGGTAGCTGCGGGGAAGGCTGCGGTAGTGGCAAGGCCGCCGGCCTACGCCGTTGTAGACCTAAGGCTGGAGGACGGAAACGGGCTCGATGTGGTGGAGGCACTGCATGCTCGGCGCCCCGATTGCCGGGTGGTGGTGCTGACCGGCTATGGCGCCATCGCCACGGCCGTGGCGGCGGTGAAGATCGGCGCCGTGGACTATCTTTCCAAACCCGCGGATGCGAATGACGTGACGCATGCGTTGCTCGCAACCGGCGACAGCCTGCCCCCGCCGCCCGAGAATCCCATGTCGGCGGACCGTGTGCGATGGGAGCACATTCAGCGCGTCTATGAACAATGCGACCGCAATGTAAGCGAAACTGCCCGCCGCCTGAGCATGCATCGCCGCACCCTGCAGCGCATCCTTGCCAAACGCTCGCCCCGCTGACGGGGGCGGGTGACACGCGGCGTCCTGGCTTCCATATCTGCGTGAGGGCCAGTGGCCAGCTGAAACAAGGAGGAAAGCCGTGTCCAGGCATATTGCCGACAAGTCCCGCACGCCCAGTCCCAGCCGCCCGGCCCGGTATCTGGACATCGCCCGCGGAGAGGGACTGCACCGCTCTGTCCAGGCGCTGCGAATGCGCCCCGAGGAGGTACCGGACGCGCTGCGCCTCCAAGCTTTCGTGGCGCAGGCGCGTTCGGAGACCGGTCCGGAGGGCAAGCATGTTGCCGACGAAGCGCGCGGGTCGTCGCCTTCCCGCGTACCGCGTTACGTGGAGATGGCGCGGCGCGAAGGCCTGCACCCGGCGATCGCGGCATTGCACAGCAGATCGCGCGATCCCGCCGCTGTCGCACGGATGCGCGCCTTCCTGCGTCAGGCCCGGGCTGAGTCCGCGCCGAAGGGCCGACATGTGGCCGATGCCCCGCACGATCCGGCGCCGGCACGCGCAGCCCGCTATGTGGAGCTGGCACGGTCCGAAGGCATACATCCGTCGGTGCGCGCCTTGCGGACACGCCGTGGCGACGCGACGGCGATGATACGCCTGCGCGAGTTCCTGCGCATCGCTCGAGGCGAAACGGTCTGACAACAGCTCCGCAAGTACCCCTTCCGCCGGCCGGAACAGACGGCTAGGCTGCACCGGCGCCTGTGAAGGGGGAAGACTTGGCCGAGGAGGACGCCGGCGCCATCACGCCCATGATGGCGCAGTATCTCGGAATACGGGCACAGCATCCCGATGCGCTGCTGTTCTACCGGATGGGCGATTTCTACGAATTGTTCTTCGAGGATGCCGTGGCAGCAGCCGCGGCACTCGATATCGCGCTGACCAAGCGCGGAAAGCATCAGGGACAGGATATCGCCATGTGCGGCGTGCCGGTGCACGCCGCCGAGAGCTATCTGCTGACACTGATCCGCAAGGGATTTCGTGTCGCCATCGCGGAACAGATCGAAGACCCGTCCGAGGCAAGGAAGCGCGGCTCGAAATCGGTGGTCGCGCGGGCCGTGGTGCGGCTGGTGACCCCCGGAACGTTGACCGAGGAAAGCCTGCTGGAGGCACGGCGGGCAAACTGGCTGGCTGCCTGGGGCGAACTGCGCGACGACGCGGCGCTGGCGTGGTGCGACATCTCGACCGGGGAAATCCGGGTGATGCCCTGTCCGCGTGTGCGTTTGGGGCCGGAGCTTGCCCGGCTGGCGCCGCGCGAACTGCTGGTCGTGGAAGGGCATGCCGAGAGTGTCGCGGCAGTTGCAGCCGACGCGGGCGCAGTGCTGACCGAACGGCCGCGCGCGGCCTTCGACAGCAGCGCGGCCGAGGCACGACTCGGTGGCCTATATCGGGTGGGCAGCCTGGAAGGCTTCGGGGCCTTCTGCAGGGCCGAGCTTTCGGTTCTTGGAGCCATCGCGGAATACCTCGACCTGACGCAGCGCGGCAGCCTGCCTCTGTTGCGCCCCCCCCTTCGCGAAAACTCGGGGGAGACCATGCGGATCGACGCCGCCACACGGCGCAACCTCGAGCTGACGCGATCCCTGTCGGGCGGGCGGGAGGGGGCATTGCTGGCGGTGGCCGACCGGACGCTGACCGGCGGCGGGGCACGCCTGCTCGAGCAACGGCTTTCGGCGCCTTCCTGCGACCTCGACGAGATCCGGGCACGGCTGGAAGCGGTGAGCTACCTGCGCGCCGACAGCGGCCTGCGCGAGGGGCTCCGTGCGATGCTGCGGCAGGTGCCGGACATCGAGCGGGCGCTGTCACGCCTTGCACTGGACCGCGGTGGACCGCGCGACCTCGCAGCCCTGCGCGATGGCGTGGGGCAGGCGGCAAGGATCGCGCAATTGCTTGCCGGGCTGCCGGAGGGACGGCTGGCCGAGGCGGCACAGCGCCTGACCGGACAAGATGCCCTGGCGCACTCGCTTAACCATGCGCTGGTGGAAGAACCGCCGACGATGCTCCGGGACGGCGGCTTCGTCGCTACCGGATACGATGCCGAACTCGATGAGGCACGGCAACTGCGCGACGAGGGCCGCAGCGTGATCGCGCGGATGCAGGGGGAATACGCCGCGGCGACGGGTATCGGATCGCTCAAGATACGCCACAACAACGTGCTGGGCTATTTCGTCGAGACGACATCGACGCATGGCGAGAGAATGCTGGCGCCGCCGCTGAACGAGACATTCCGCCACCGTCAGACCACCGCGAACGCGCTGCGGTTCACGACACTGGAACTGGCAGAGATGGAAACGCGGATCCTGAACGCCGGCAGCCTGGCTCTGGAGGTGGAGCGACGCATCTTCCAGGGCCTGCGGAGCGCGGTGCTGGCCGTCGCCGGGCCGTTGGGGGTTCTGGCCGGCGCGCTTGCCGAACTCGATCTTGCCGCGGGCTTTGCCGAGCTTGCCGCCGAGGGGGATTGGTGCGCTCCCGAGCTGGACACCAGCCGATCCTTCGAGGTTGTCGGCGGCCGCCATCCGGTGGTTGAGGCGGCGCTGCGGCGGGAGGGCGGCAGCTTTGTCGCCAACGATTGCAGCCTCACCCCCGCAGCGGAGGGCGCGGCAATCCAGCTCGTCACCGGTCCCAACATGGGGGGCAAGTCGACCTTCCTGCGTCAGAATGCGCTGATCGCCGTCCTCGCCCAGGCCGGCAGCCACGTCCCGGCCGAATGCGCGCGCATCGGCCTCGTGAATCAACTTTTCAGCCGGGTCGGCGCAGCCGACGACCTTGCGCGCGGCCGGTCGACCTTCATGGTTGAGATGATCGAGACGGCCGCAATCATCAATCAGGCCGACGGCGCCGCATTGGTCATCCTCGACGAGATCGGCCGAGGAACCGCCACCTGGGACGGGCTGTCCATCGCATGGGCCGTACTGGAGCATCTCCACGATATCAACCGCTGCCGCGCGTTGTTTGCCACGCATTACCACGAATTGACACGGCTCGCGGCACGACTGGCCGGGGTCGAGAACGCGACCCTGGCAGTGAGGGAATGGCAAGGCGAGGTTATTTTTCTGCACACGGTGCGGCCGGGCGCCGCGGATCGGTCCTATGGGGTGCAGGTGGCCCGTTTGGCGGGCCTGCCCGCCGCTGTCGTGGAGCGCGCCCGCGTGGTGCTGGAAGCGCTGGAATCCGGTGAGCGCGAGGGCGGCGGCCGTGCCGCGGCGCTGATGGACGACCTGCCCCTGTTCAGCGCCGCCGCACGGGCGCCAGCCGCAACTTCCGAACCGAAACACTCCGCGGTGGAGGCGCGTCTGGCGGAGGTGTTTCCCGATGACCTGGCACCGCGCGACGCACTGGCACTCGTCTACGAACTGAAGGCACTGTTGGACCAACCCGGCAGAACTCCGCCGGGTTAGGCTTGCGCCGCGTCACCCGGAGGGTGTGGAGGAGACACCGACCTGAGCGGGGCGCAGCAGCTGATCATGCATCCGGAAACCCACCGCCATCACCTGGATGATCTGGCCAGCGGCGAAATCCGGTACCGGCGCCTCGAACATTGCCTGATGCAGATGCGGATCGAAGGCATCTCCGGGTTGCGGCGCCACACGTTCCACGCCGTGCTTCGACAGGACGTTGACCAGTTCCCGCAAGGTGAGGTCGATGCCCTCGTAAAGTGCGGACGCGTTGCCCTTCATTTCCTCGCCGGCGGCATCAAGCGCGCGGGAGAGATGGTCATAGACCGGCAGCATGTCCCGGGCCAGCTTGGCACCGCCGTACATCAGCCCCTCGCGGCGATCGCGCTCGGCGCGCTTGCGGGTGTTTTCCGCGTCGGCCAGCGCCCGCATCAGCCGGTCGCGAAGCAGATCGCGCTCCTCCCTGAGGGCCTCGATCCCGCCGTCCGGATCAATCGGCTCGGACGCCTCGGGCGCCTCGGCCGCGTCTTCGGCCATACCGTCGGCGACCGCCCCATGCCCGTCCGTCTCGGCGTATGCATCCTGCTTGCGTGCTTCTGCCATGTCTGTCCTCTGACCTACTCGACCGTCCTGGCCCCATCATTCACCCGCGCCCGTGTTCGCCGAGCAGCCGGCCAACCAGTTGGGCCGTGTAATCGACGATCGGCACGATCCGGCCATAGTTCAGCCGGGTCGGTCCGATCACGCCCACCGCGCCGATGACGCGGCGTTCGGCGTTCATATAAGGAGAGACGACCAGAGAGGAACCCGTCAGCGAAAAAAGCTTGTTCTCGGATCCGATGAAGATGCGCACGCCGTCTCCCTCCTCGGCGAGGGCGAGAAACTCGGCGATGTCGCGCTTTCGCTCCAGATCGTCGAACAGAGAGCGGATGCGGTCCAGTTCCTCCACCGCGCCGGAGGCGTCGCCGAGAAGATTCGCCTGACCGCGCACGATCAGCCGTTCCTGCGATTCGCCCTCGTTTTCCCACACGGCCAGGCCGCTCTCGACGAGTGCCCGCGCCAACGTGTCGATCTGTTGCCGCCGTCGGGTGATCTCGGTGGTCATGCGACCGCGCAGTTCGGCCAGTGTCCGCCCCTCGGCCATGGCGTTGAGGAAGTTTGCCGCCTCGCGCATCGAGGACGGCGTCTGGCCGGGTGGCGGCGCGAAGATGCGATTCTCGACATGCCCATCGGCGAAGACGAGCACCACCAGTGCCCGGTCGGCAGCCAGACTGACGAATTCGATGTGCCGTATCGCGGCTTCGTGCTTGGGTGCCAGCACTACCGAGGCGCCCTGGGTAATGCTGGAAAGAGCCGCGCCCACCCGATCGAGCAGCGAGGAGACGTCGCGGTCATTGGCGCCGAGCGTTGCGTCCAGCTTCTCGCGATCGGCATCGGCGAGTGGGGTCGCTTCCAGCAATCCATCCACGAAGAGCCTGAGGCCCATCTGCGTCGGCACCCGCCCGGCCGAGACATGCGGGCTGTCAAGCAGGCCGAGATATTCGAGATCCTGCATCACGTTACGGACTGTCGCGGCGGACACCTGCTCGCTCATGCTGCGGCTCAGTGTGCGCGATCCGACCGGATCACCGGAATCGAGATACCCTTCCACGACGCGGCGAAAGACTTCGCGCGATCGGTCGTTGAGTTCGGAGAGTAACTTGCCAGCGTCCTGCATCTGCGGGCTCCAGCTACGAGATATGGCGCAACGCGCGGTCACGTCAATCGCACATGCGAAGCGGATCGGGGTTGCCTCTGCAACAACGCCGCGCCCATAAGGCGACAGTCATGACGAGAGGGACAGGAATGCGGCCATCGGGACGGGAAGCGGGAAGCCTGCGCGCGGTCACCATCGAGCCGGACGTGGCAAAACATGCCGAAGGGTCCTGCCTGATCCGCATGGGCGACACGCATGTGCTCTGCACGGCGTCGGTCGAGGAACGGACGCCGCCCTTTCTGAAGAACACCGGGCTTGGCTGGGTAACGGCCGAATACGGCATGTTGCCGCGGGCGACGACGACGCGGAATCGGCGTGAGGCCGCAGTCGGCAAGCAGACCGGCCGAACGGTGGAGATCCAGCGGCTGATCGGTCGAAGCCTGCGCGCCGGATTGGACCGTTCCGCAGTTGGCGAACGGCAGATCACGGTGGACTGCGACGTGCTTCAGGCCGATGGCGGGACACGGTGTGCAGCAATCACCGGCGGCTGGGTGGCCCTGAGGCTGGCGGTGAACCGATTGCTGAAGTCGGGCGTGCTGGTATCGGATCCGATCACCGACCATGTTGCGGCGATCAGCGCCGGGCTCTATGCTGGAGTGCCGGTTCTGGACCTCGACTATGCTGAAGACAGCCTTGCAGGGGTCGACGGCAACTTCGTGCTGACCGGCGCCGAGCGGCTGATCGAGGTGCAGATGTCGGCGGAGGGTGCAACCTTCAGCCGCAGCGAGATGGATGCGCTGATGGAACTGGCCGTCGCGGGAACGGCGGCGCTGGTTTCGGCGCAGCGGGCGGCACTGGCGTGACGGCGCGGCGCCTTGGACCGGGCGACCGGTTGCTGGTGGCGACCCACAACCGCGGCAAACTGGATGAAATCGCCGCCCTTCTGCGGCCCTACGGCGTGACCGTGACCGGTGCGGCCGAACTGGGACTCATGGAACCCGAGGAAACCGAAGAGAGTTTTGTGGGCAACGCGCGCATCAAGGCGCATGCGGCCGTGGCGGCGACGGGCCTTCCGGCACTGGCCGATGACTCCGGTATCGAAGTCGATGCGTTGGGTGGGGCGCCAGGGGTCCACACGGCAGACTGGGCCGAAACGCCGACGGGCCGGGACTTCGAACAGGCGATGCGGCGGACCTGGGAGGCGCTGGAGGCTGCGCACGCTCCGGAACCTCGTCGCGCCGCCTTTCGGTGCACACTGGTTCTGGCATGGCCGGATTTCACCGATGCGGTGTTCGAAGGTCGGATCGACGGCCGGATCGTCTGGCCGATGCGGGGCGTTCTTGGACATGGGTACGATCCGATCTTTCAGCCGGACGGCCATGACCTGACCTTCGGCGAAATGGACCGCTGGGCGAAGAACCGCATCAGCCATCGGGCGGACGCGTTTCGAAAGTTCGTTGACGGATGCCTTTGATCCGGATCCGACTGCGCGGCCACCGCCGTCGACAGGGATGGGCAAGGCTCGATCCGGAGGCGGTGCACACCCCTTGACCTGCGCAGCCTGGAGGCTGAGAAGGACCGCCATGCGACGGATTTCAACAGGTTCGCCGTTCGAGGAAGCGATGGGCTACAGCCGCGCGGTGGTCAAGGGAGGTTGGTGCTTCGTGTCCGGCGTGACCGGCTATGACTTTGCGACCATGACGATGCCGTCAGACCCTGTGGACCAGACGCGCAACTGTGTCGCCACGATCGGGGAGGTCCTGCGAGAAGCCGGTTTCACGCTGGCGGACGTCGTGCGTGTCACCTACATCCTGACCGACCTCGACGATCTGGACGCGGTGCGGCCTGTCCTGCGGGCCACGTTGGGCGAGGTCCGGCCGGCGGCAACCCTCCTCGTGGCCGGGCTGGCGCGACCGGAAATGAAGATCGAGATCGAGGTGACGGCTTTTCGGGGATGAGGCTTGAGAGGGACATCAGAAGAAACCGGGCGATTGCAGCATCATTGGCGGTCTGTGGGCTTCGCGCTCTATCTACACTGGCCGTTCTGCACATCGAAATGTCCCTATTGCGATTTCAACAGCCATGTCGCAGCGCGTATCGATCAGCGCCGCTGGCTGGAAGCTTACAGGGCCGAACTGCGGCGCGTGGCCGAGATGACCGACGGCCGCGTTCTGAACACGGTCTTTTTCGGGGGCGGGACTCCCTCACTCATGGAGCCCGCGGTCGTGTCGGACATCCTGAGAGAGGTGCGTGCCTGCTGGCCGGTCGCAAACGATCTCGAGGTGACGCTCGAGGCGAATCCGGGATCGGTGGAGGCAGGGCGCTTCGCCGGCTATCGGGATGCCGGTGTGACGCGCATTTCGATGGGGGTGCAGGCGCTTGTAGACGCGGATCTGCGCCGGCTTGGGCGGCTTCATGATGTCGCGGAAGCGCTTGCCGCCTTTGCCGTTGCACGGAACATTTTCGACCGGGTGAGCTTTGATCTGATTTACGCCCGACAGGACCAGACAGTGGCCGCCTGGCGCACCGAACTGTCACGCGCTCTCGAGATGGCAGCGGATCATCTTTCCCTCTATCAGTTGACCGTGGAAGCGGGGACCGCCTTCGGTGACCGGGCCGCCGCCGGCAAGTTGCACGGGCTTCCGGAAGAAGGGCTGGCGGCAGAAATGTTCGAAGCAACCCAGGAGCTCTGCGCAGTGGCGGGCATGCCGGCCTATGAAATCTCCAATCATGCAAGTCCCGGGGCGGAATCCAGGCACAACCTGATCTACTGGCGCTGCGGCGACTGGGTGGGCATCGGACCGGGCGCCCACGGGCGCCTGACGATGGCCGGCCGCAGGCATGCGACGGAAACGACGCTTGGGCCTGGAGAATGGCTGGCGCGAGTCGAACGGTTCGGATCGGGTGAGACCGTATGTTCCCCGCTGCGCCCCGCTGACGTCGGTGAAGAAGCTCTGATGATGGGTCTGCGCTTGACCGAGGGCGTGGACCCGGAGCTGTTGCGGGGATTGGGCTTGTGTCTTGACACAAGCAAAATCAATGAGTTGGCGCTACATGGAATGCTGCAGAAACGGAACGGGCGGCTCGTTGCCACCGGTCGCGGCCGGCTGTTGCTGAATGCTGTGCTACGACATCTGCTGCAGGATTGACGCTACGTCAATGACCGCCCAGCAACTGGCAGAGCTGGTCCAGTTGATCGAGATTTCCGTAGCGGATCGTAACTCTGCCCTCGCCATCGGGACGGTGATCTATGACAACAGCCATTCCAAGATTCGCGGAAAGGTCCTGTTCGAGAACCCGCGTGTCGGCATCCTTGGTGGCGCTGGCAGCGGAACGACGCTTTCGTGGCGGAGCGCCGCGGCGCAACAGCGCCTCGACTTCGCGCACGGACAGACGTCTGGTGACGATCTGCCGGGCCAGTTCGACGGCATTCGGGGCGGGTATCAGCGCGCGCGCATGCCCTGCGGTAAGCCTTCCTGCGCGTAGATGATCCTGCACTTCCTCGGGGAGTTGCAGCAGCCGCAGAAGGTTGGCGATGTGGCTGCGACTCTTGCCGAGCGCCTGAGCGAGCTTTTCCTGCGTGTGGCCGAACCGCTGCATGAGCTGGTGGAACCCCTGTGCCTCCTCCAGAGGGTTGAGATCGGCGCGCTGTATGTTCTCGATTATTGCAATTTCAAGCACTTGGCTGTCATCCAGATCCCGTACAAGAACCGGCAGCTCGTGCAGCCGCGCCTGCTGGGCAGCACGCCATCGGCGCTCGCCGGCAACGATCTGATACGCATCGGGGCGATCAGGATCCGGGCGCACGATGAGCGGCTGGATGACACCGCGGGTGCTGATCGACGCGGCCAGTTCATCAAGCGCTTCGGGGGAGAAGTGGCGGCGTGGCTGGTCCGGGTTGGGATGGATGCGATCGATCGGCAAAGTGCGGTCGGGCCGGCGCGGCCCTTCGGATGAGTCCGCAGGGGCGACATCGGCCATCAGGGCAGACAGGCCGCGGCCCAGGCCGCGGCGGTCCTTGCGCTCGGTCATCGGGGTCCTTCCATGGGTTCAGGCAGCAGGCTGCGGCAATGCGGCGTGACGGCGGCCGAGCTCGCGGGCAAGCGCACGATAGGCCTCGCTGCCCTTGGAGCTCGGGTCATAGGTCAGGACGGACTGGGCAAAGGACGGAGCCTCGCTGAGTCTCACATTGCGCGGGATGACCGTGCGGCAGACAAGATCGCCCAGGGTGTCGCGGGCATCGGCCTCGACCTGCTGGGCGAGGTTGTTGCGGCGATCGAACATGGTGAGCAGGACACCTTCGATCCGCAGGCCGGGATTGGCGGTCTCGCGCACCTGTCGCAGGGTGAGCATAAGCTGCGAAAGGCCCTCAAGCGCGAAGAACTCCGCCTGCAGCGGAACGAGGACCGACTGAGCTGCCACCATGGCATTGACCGTCAGGAGGCTGAGGGCAGGCGGACAATCGATCAGAACATAGTCGAAGCCATGGCCACCGAGAATGTCCCGCGATAGCGCCTGCCGGAGCTTGCCCGTGCGATCCGGCAGTTGTGCGAGGGCAATGTCCGCCGACGACAGATCGGTCGTGGCGGGGCAGATCGCAATACCGTCCTGGCCCGTCGGACGGATGACGTCATCGATCGATGCGTCTTCGACCAGCAGGTCATAGGTGGAAAGCGTGCGGTCCGTGACAGCGATGCCAAGGCCTGTCGAAGCGTTGCCTTGCGGGTCGAGATCGACCAGCAGAACCTTCCGCCCCGCCTCGGCAAAAGCGGCGGCGAGATTTACAGCGGTGGTCGTCTTTCCGACACCACCTTTCTGGTTGGCCACGGCGATCAGACGGGGCGCGTCGGCCGGCGGGGCAAGAAGATCAGACACGCGACACTCCGTCGATGGCAAGGATGGTGCCGGCTGGATCCGTCCGGCTGGAGTGTTTCTGTACCCTGAACCGCCAGCTTGCAAGCGCATCGGAAATCTCCTGGGCATGAGCAGCCCCTTTGGGAAAGAGGCCGGTGCCGCCGCTTGACAGGTGGCGCTCGGAATAGGCGAGGAGTTGAGGCAGTGGGGCGAGAGCGCGGGCGGAGAGGACATCGGCGCGCAACGGTGCCAGGGATTCGATTCGCTCAGCTCGGATGTCCGGTGCGACGTCAGCCGCCCTGGCGGCCGTAGCAAGAAAGGCAGCCTTGCGCCTGTCGCTCTCGACAAGTGTGATACGGAGATCCGGGGCCCTGTCAGCCGCGAGAATCGCGACGATAAGGCCGGGAAACCCGCCACCTGTGCCGAGATCGGCCCAATGCAGTGCGCCTGGTGGCCTGAGCTCGAAGAGTTGCGCCGAGTCAGCGATATGGCGCTGCCACAGATGGTCCATCGTGGCGCGCGAAACCAGATTTATGTGTTGTTGCCATTTCGTCAGCGTTTCCACGAAGGCTGCGAGGCGCGCGGCGGTTTCACGTGAAACATCCAGCGAAGGCGGCACGATCACCCCACGCGCGTCCGGACGCCGGACCGCAAACGCGCCAGCAACAGCGTCAAGGCAGCCGGAGTCATGCCCTCGATCCGCGCAGCCTGTGCCAGCGTCGCGGGGCGCACCCGGGCCAATTTGCCCTGCAGTTCGACGGACAGCCCCGGAAGCCCGTTGTAGTCGAAGCCATCCGGAATCGGATGCGCCTCGTCTCTACGCAAAGCCGCCACATCCTCCTGCTGGCGCTGGACATAGTGTGTGTAGAGAGTCTCACGCTCCAGTTGCGCGCGCGTGGCATCATCGATATCCGCCAGATCCGGCACCAGCATCGTGAGATCTGCAAAGGAGATGTCCGGAAAAGCCAGTAGCGCTAATCCGTTACGTCTGACACCGTCCTGACTGATCGCGATGCCGGCAGCAGCGATCCGGTTCGGGCTGATATCAATAGCCCGAAGCCGGTCCCGCGCTGCCACCAGCCGCTCCATCTTCGCATCGAAGCCGGCCATGCGCGACTCGCTCACGCATCCGATCCGCTGACCCAAGGGCGTCAGACGTTGATCGGCATTGTCAATGCGGAGGTGCAACCTGAATTCTGCGCGCGAGGTGAACATGCGATAGGGCTCGCTGACGCCACGCGTGACGAGGTCGTCGATCATCACTCCGATATAACTCTCCGCCCGACTGAACGTCACCGCCTCCCGGTCCAGCGCCCGTGCCGCAGCGTTCAGTCCGGCCAAGAGACCCTGGGCGGCGGCTTCTTCGTAGCCTGTAGTGCCGTTGATCTGCCCCGCCAGATACAGCCCTTCCGCATGGCGCAGTTCCAGTGTCGGTCGGAGAGACTGCGGATCGATGAAGTCGTATTCGATCGCGTACCCCGGCTGCACGATCCGGGCTGTCTCAAGACCGGCTATTGTACGGACATAATCCTCCTGGACGTCTTCGGGCAGCGAGCAGGAAATGCCGTTCGGATACACCGTGTTGTCCGAAAGCCCCTCCGGCTCGAGAAAGACCTGATGCGCTGACTTTTCAGAGAAGCGGACGATCTTGTCCTCGATCGACGGGCAGTAGCGTGGGCCAATCCCGTCGATCTGACCTCCATACATCGCCGACCGATGGAGGTTGTCGCGGATGATCGCGTGGGTGCGTTCGTTGGTATGAGTTACGCCGCACTCGATCTGCCGGACCGAGGGCCCATTGGACATGAACGAGCACATCACCGGTTCTGCGTCGCTCGGTTGTTTCTCCAGTCTGTCCCAGGCAATCGTCCGGCCATCAAGGCGTGGTGGCGTGCCGGTTTTCAAACGACCCAGCGGCAGTCCCAATCCTTCCATGCGGGCTGCGAGCCGCACTGCAGCAGCCTCACCCATGCGTCCCGCCGGTATCCGCCGGTCGCCGATGTGTATCATTCCGCGCAGGAAGGTCCCGGTCGTCAGCACCACGGCCTCTGCACCGAGGCGGGTGCCGCAGGCAAGAACCACCCCCTTCACGCCGGAACCGCTCATGAGTAGATCCACCACCTCTCCCTCGACGACGCTCAATCCGGGCCGGGCGGCGATCTCGTCCTGTATCGTCTGCTTGTACAGCTTACGGTCAGCCTGGGCACGTGGCCCCTGAACCGCAGGGCCTTTGCTGCGATTCAAAAGCCGAAACTGTATTCCCGCACGGTCCGCCACCCGCCCCATCAGGCCATCGAGGGCATCGATCTCACGCACCAGATGGCCCTTGCCAAGCCCCCCGATCGCGGGATTGCAGGACATGGTGCCGATCAGTTCTGCCCTCAAGGTCACCAGTGCGACCTCGGCACCCATGCGCGCCGCCGCATGCGCGGCCTCACTCCCGGCATGGCCGCCTCCGATCACGATGACATCAAAGCGTTTCACGTGAAACATCCTCACTTGCCGATGCAGAAGCTCTGAAACACCTCGTCAAGGATATGCTCCACGTCAGTCCGCCCGACAAGGGCATCCAGCGCCCGCAAGGCCGTCCGCACTTCTTCGGCCGCAAGCTCCATGTGCCTTCGCGCAGACAATTCCTCCAGCGCCCTCTGGACCGCCTGCTCAGCCCGCTCCAGGGCATTCCGATGCCGCGTCCGCGTCACCGTCGCAGCGCCAACGGTCCGCTGCGAAAGTACCCTGCCGATACGTGCGACGAGGGTATCCAGACCGTCGCCGGTCAAGCCCGACACCGAATCCGCAACCTCGCCGTGAAGATCCCCCTTCGACACCACCACGATATCATGCTCCTGTGGCACCGGTTCGCATGGCATATCGCCCGGTTCCACCAGCAATACGCGCAGGTCAGCCGCCGCGGCACGGTCTCGCGCGCGGGACACACCCAGACGTTCCACCGCATCCTCCGTATCGCGCAACCCCGCTGTATCGAGTACCGTCACCGCCAGACCGGAAAGCTCCAGGCGCACCTCGATCACATCACGCGTCGTCCCGGCATGAGGCGACGTCAATGCTGCGTCGCGGCCGGCCAAAGCATTGACAAGCGTCGACTTTCCAACATTCGGGCGACCCACGATAGCCACTTCGAATCCATCCCGGATCCGTTCGGCCACGCCGTATCCGTCGATTTCGCTCCGCAGCTCTGCAGCCAGATCCCGCAGTCCTGTCGCCACCTCCGGCACGACATCCGCAGGCACATCATCCTCGGCGAAATCGATCGTCGCCTCGATCAGGGCCGCAGCCCGGATCAATCGCCGCCGCCAGGCTTCGGCCAGCCGACCCAAGGCGCCTGCCAACACCCGCTGCGCCTGAAGACGTTGTGCCTCGGTCTCGGCAGACAGCAGGTCCGCCAGACCCTCCACCTGGGTCAGATCGATACGGCCGTGCTCCATAGCCCTCCGGGTGAACTCGCCGGGCTCGGCCATTCGCAGACCAACATGGCGACCCAAGGCCTCTGTTATCGCGCGCACCACCGCCGGACTGCCATGCACCTGCAGTTCCACCACAGGCTCCCCAGTAAAGCTCTGACCCGCCTCGAAAACGATCACGATCGCCTCGTCGATAAGGGCACCGCCGCTGGTCAGCCGTCTCAGACTGGCCCGCCTTGGCGGGGGCAGCGTCCCACACAGACTTTCAGCGGCGGACAAGGCATGCGGGCCGGAGATCCGGATCACCGCCACCCCGGCCCGGCCGCGGGCCGTGGCCAGTGCGAAGATCGTGTCCATCGTCTCCGCGTCAGCTGTTCATCGCATCGAAGAAGTCGCTGTTCGTCTTTGTCTGCTTGAGCTTGGAGATGAGGAATTCGATCGCATCCGTCGTACCCATCGGGTTCAGGATACGCCGCAAAACGAAGGTTTTCTGCAGGTTTGCACGATCGATCAGCAAGTCTTCCTTTCGCGTGCCGGACTTCAGAATGTCAATCGCCGGGAACACTCGCTTGTCAGCCACCTTCCGGTCCAGCACGATCTCCGAGTTGCCGGTTCCCTTGAATTCCTCGAAGATCACTTCGTCCATCCGGCTTCCCGTATCGATCAGCGCGGTGGCGATGATGGTAAGGGAACCGCCCTCCTCGATGTTCCGCGCCGCCCCGAAAAACCGTTTCGGACGCTGCAGGGCGTTCGCGTCAACGCCACCGGTCAGAACCTTGCCCGACGATGGCACCACCGTGTTGAAGGCGCGCCCGAGGCGGGTGATGGAGTCAAGCAGGATCACCACGTCACGCTTGTGTTCGACAAGGCGCTTTGCCTTCTCGATCACCATTTCCGCCACCGCCACATGGCGTGTCGCCGGCTCGTCAAAGGTCGAGGACACCACCTCGCCCTTCACACTGCGCTGCATGTCGGTCACTTCCTCGGGGCGCTCGTCGATCAGCAGCACGATAAGGTAGCAATTGGGGTGATTCTGCTCGATCGAATGCGCGATGTTCTGCAACAGCACCGTCTTGCCGGTCCGTGGTGGCGCGACGATCAAGGCACGTTGCCCCTTCCCGAGCGGAGACACGATGTCGATGATGCGCGCCGAGCGGTCCTTCGTCGTCGGATCGCTTGTCTCCATCCACAAACGCTCGTCCGGGTAAAGGGGCGTGAGATTGTCGAAATGCACCTTGTGCCGGGCCCGCTCGGGAGCGTCGAAGTTGATCCGCGTCACGCGCACCATGGAGAAATAGCGTTCGTTCTCGCCGGGCGCAGCGATCACGCCCTCCACCGTGTCGCCGGTCCGCAAAGCGAACTGACGGATCGTTTCGGGCGACACATAGATGTCATCAGGACCCGGAAGATAATTGGCTTCCGGCGAGCGCAGAAAGCCGAAGCCGTCCTGCAGCACTTCCAGCACCCCGTCTCCGGATATCTCCCACCCCTCTTCGGCACGCTCCTTCAGGATCGAGAACATCATCTCGCCCTTCCGCATCGAGGAAGCGTTCTCGATCTCCAGCTCCTCGGCCATCTCGAGAAGATGGGCGGGGCTCTGCCGCTTGAGATCGGCGAGGTTCAGACTCTGCTCGGACATGAGAATTCCTGTGCGAGTGTGCCGGCGGCACTCTGTCGACGGGCATTGGGCCAACCGGCTCCGCGCGTCCTGTGCTGCTCGGGATCCGCCGCCCCGGACGGGACGCTGCGACGCGTGCTACACCCTGCATGGACGGGGAGTCAACGGGATCGTTTCTGCACCGTCAGAACTTGATCACCACTGAAATCACGATCACGACCATCAGAAGGGTCGGCACCTCGTTCATCATGCGGAACTGCCGCCCGGTGAGTGTGTTGCGCCCCGCGACAAAATCCCGACGCCGCAGTGCCAGCCACATGTGAAACCAGGTCATGCCGAGGATAGCGGCCAGCTTGGCCCAGGGCCAGGCAGCCCACCACTGCACCACACCCGGTGTGAGTACCAGCAGAAGTCCGAGAACCCATGCCGCGATCATCGCCGGGTTCATGATGATGCGCAGGAGCCTCTCCTCCATCGTCTGAAACAGCGCATCCGTCTCACTTCCGCCGCTTACCTGTTCGACATGGTAGACATAGAGGCGCGGCAGATAGAACAGCCCAGCCATCCAGGCGATGACCGCCATGATGTGAAACGCCTTGATCCAGAGGTATGCGCTGCCCAGCCAGTCCATGATCTCTCCTGCTGTCGCTTGCGTCCGTCGCCCGGGCCCTTCTAATCTCAGGAGTAAATAAAGAGAATGAGGTAAGATGATGCGGTGGGGATGATGGGGATTATGCGGTTGTCCTCATGTTCGCGCACAGTTCCGCTGTAGTGGGATAACCTTGTGGATGGTTTCTTTCAAGCTCCCGGATCAGTTATAAATACATGTTTTTCAATGCTTTGAAGGGAGATCATCGTGGCTGCCCTGTGCATGAGGCGCTGTTGCAGGGGGGTATAAGCCGATCCTCCACAGGCCTGCCGGCCTGACCTTCCACGGTGGACACTCCGGACCCGGATCGCCATGGTCCGGTCCATAACTTCCCGGGTGTCGATCGTCCCTGACGTCGCCGCCTTTCGCCCACAGGGATTTCCCGCCACTTGTGCCTGCCATGTCCGCTCCGCTGATCCTTGCTTCCGCCTCGTCCACCAGGGCCTCCATGCTTCGCAATGCCGGTATCCAGGCCGAGGCAGTGCCGGCGCGCATCGACGAGGAGGCCTTGCGGGCCGGCCTTGCGGAAGAGGAAGCCTCGGCGCGCGACATCGCCGATGCGCTTGCCGAGGCCAAGGCGCGCAAGGTGTCCCGGCGCCGACCGGAAGCTCTCGTGCTGGGGTGCGACCAGACCCTCGAGCATCGAGGTGAAATCCTGGCAAAGCCTGTCACGCTCGAACAGGCCCGATCCCAGTTACTTCGCTTGCGCGGTGAGACGCACTGTCTCTATTCCGCGGTCGTGCTCTGTCACCGCGGTGCCCCTGTCTGGCGACATGTCGGGGTCGCCCGGTTGACCATGCGCAGCTTTTCCGACAGCTATCTTGCACGATATCTCGGGCGGCACTGGCCGGCGATCTCAGAGTCGGTCGGCGCCTATCGGTTGGAGGAGGAAGGTGTGCGGCTTTTCGCACGGATAGAAGGGTCGCATTTCACCGTTCTGGGTCTGCCACTGGTAGAGTTGCTTGGGCATCTCATCCGTATCGGGGAACTCGAGGGATGAACATGGCAGAGCAAGACAGGATCCCTCTGGCCGGAGTGATCGGTTCCCCGGTGGCGCACAGCCTGTCGCCTGTCCTGCATGCGCACTGGCTGGCGCGATACGGGTTGCCGGGTCATTATGTGCCGCTGGACGTCACGCAGGCGGATCTCGCTGAAGCCATCCGCTTTCTTCCACGGCTTGGGTTTGTCGGTCTCAACGTGACGATCCCGCACAAGGAAACCGTGCTCAAGCTGGCCGACATCGTGACCGACAGGGCCTCGCTGATCGGTGCTGCCAACACACTGATCTATCGTCAGGACGGCAAGCTTCACGCCGACAATACGGATGGCTATGGTTTCATTGCCAACCTGCGGCAGCAGGCGCCGCACTGGCACCCGGCGACAGGGCCGGCGGCAGTGCTGGGCGCGGGTGGCGCGGCACGGGCGGTCCTGGCTGCTCTGCTCGAGGCAGGTGTTCCCGAAATCCGGATTGCCAATCGCACCCGGGCACGCTCGGACCTGATGCGGATCGAATTCGGCGCACGCGTCACCGTCTATGATTGGGTCGAGGCCGGCGCCATGCTCGAAGGTGCGGCCACGTTGGTCAACACCACTGCCTTGGGCATGACGGGAAAGCCGGAGCTCCGAGTGCCGCTGGACGGACTGACCCGCGATACCATCGTGTGCGACCTCGTGTATGCGCCACTACAGACCGGGTTGCTCGAAGAGGCCGCCGCTCGAGGATGCAGCACGGTCGACGGGCTGGGCATGCTGGTGCATCAGGCTGCACCCGGCTTCGAGCGTTGGTTCGGTCACCGTCCCGATGTCGACGATCTCGCGCGCCGGGCCTTGCTGAAGGGATGAGGATGGGACGATGCAACGGCCGTTCGTGATCGGTCTCACCGGGTCCATTGGAATGGGAAAATCCACCACGGCGGCGATGTTCGCCGACGAAGGTGTTCCGGTCTGGGATGCTGACGAAGCGGTTCGACGCCTCTACACCTCCGGTGGGGCAGGTGCCAGCGCCGTCGCCCGGCTGTGCCCGGAGGCGGTCGGCGCCGAGGGTGTGGACCGGGTCGCATTGACGCGGTGGCTTGCCGCCAGGCCCGGAAATCTGGCGAGGCTGGAGGCCAAGGTGCATCCTCTGGTTGCCGCAGACCGGGCGGCCTTTGTCGCCAGCGCGGCAGCCGAGGGCGCCGATATTGTTGTCCTGGATGTTCCGCTCCTTTTCGAAACAGGCGGGGACACCGTGTGCGACGAGACCGTCGTCGTGACCGTTCCGCCCGACGTTCAACGCGACCGCGTTCTCGGCCGCGCCGGCATGACCGAAGAGGCCTTCACCCGACTCCTTGCCCGACAGATGTCGGACGCCGAGAAACGCGCCCGGGCCGACCACGTCATCGAGACCCGGACGATGAACGCGGCGCGTGCAGCAGTGCGTGCGCTTGTGGGCCGGATCAGACAGCGGATCGGGGTGGCCAGCCATGCGTGAGATCGTCCTCGACACCGAAACCACAGGCCTCGACCCGGAAGATGGCCATCGGATCGTCGAGATTGCGGCGGTGGAATTGCTGAATCATCTGCCAACCGGGCAAGTCTGGCACCAATACATCAATCCCGAACGGCCGATGACACCCGAAGCGCAGGAAGTGCATGGGCTCGACGACCGTTTCCTGTCCGACAAGCCGCCGTTCGCGCAGGTCGTGGATGCGTTCCTGGGCTTTGTCGGAGAGGCACGTCTGGTTATCCACAACGCCCCCTTCGACATGCGTTTCCTCAATGCCGAATTGCGTCGTACAGGTCGCGCCCTTCTGGACTCCGAAAGGGCGCTGGATACCCTTGCGATGGCACGGGCGCGTTTTCCGGGATCTCCAGCCTCGCTCGACGCGCTTTGCCGCCGCTTCGGCGTGGACAACTCCGCACGCGAGAAGCACGGCGCCCTGCTGGACTGCGAGTTGCTGGCGGAGGTCTATCTGGAGCTTATCGGCGGCCGACAGCCGGATCTGGTGCTTGCAACGCACCGGGAAGCTCCGGACACCCGCCGTGCCGAAGCCTGGCGCCCGCGCCCCCGACAGTCCCCCTTGCCGCCCCGGATCACCGGGGCGGAAGCCGCAGCCCACACGGGTCTTGTTGCGTCTCTGGGCGACGGCGCGATCTGGAAGCGCTACGTGTGACCTTGGCGTCCTTAAGGCGGCATCACGCCGGCGCTTGGCCCTGCTGCTTGCGCAGTTCCGCCTGTCGCATCACCTCCTGGCGGTAGAGTGCCATGAAATCGATCAGGTCGAGGTTGAGCGGCATGAAACCGCCATCCCGGGTCAAGTCGCTGACGATCCGGCGTGCAAAAGGAAAAAGCAGTCGCGGGCATTCGATCAGCAGGAAAGGATGAAGCTGCTCCTGCGGAACGCCATCGATCAGGAAGGTGCCGGCATAGTCGAGCTCCAGCAGAAACAAGGATTTGCCGTCGGCCTTGTTGGTCGATTCCACCTTGTACTTGCTGGTCACGTCGTACTGGTTCTCGGCGCCTTCGCGCTTCTTCGCGTCAAGGCTCACCTGCACGCGGATGTCGGGCTGCACACCCTCGGCCTTGCCGCCGCGCTGGGCAAAGGCATTCTCGAAGGACATGTCCTTGATGTACTGCGCCAGGATCTGCACCCGCACCTGCGGCTGCTGACCCTGGGGCTGGGGCGCCGCTGCGCCGCCGTTGCCGTTTTCGGCCATTGCTCTTTCTCCCGAATGCTACCGTTTCCGTGACCGCGCGGTGCCTATCAGGTTCCGTTCGGCCGCTCAATGCTGCTTGCCCCCACGGCGCCACGGACTGCTGTCCTTCGGTTGAGCGGGTGTGTCGTTCTCCGGCCTGCCCTGCGGCGTGACGTCGCGGAAATCGGCGTCAATCACTTCCCCATCCGCTCGCGCGTGATCGGGACGGCGCCCGGCCGCTCCGGGGCGTGCGCCGAAGACCGTCACATGGATGCGGTTTCGCACTGCCCAGCGAAGCAGAGCGATTCGAACGGCCGGGATCAGCAGAGCGAAGCCGAAAGCATCCGTCAGGAATCCCGGGGTCAGGAGGAGCGCACCGGCGAACAGGATCATCGCCCCGTGGGCAAGCGGGGCCAGCGGATCGCCCAGCTCATCGAGCGCTCGCTGCGCATCCCGAAGCACCTGCAACCCTTGACGGCGCACAAGCGCGGTGCCGATGACCGCGGTGATGACCACGAGGGCGAGTGTCGGCCACAGGGTCAGCCAGCCACCGATCTGGATGAAGAGCGCGATCTCGATCAAGGGGACGGCGACGAAGACAAGGAAAAGCCACATGTTTGCACGTCTCGCTTCAGGGACCCGCCATGCATCGGCGGCTGGGTCGGGCTCACCCCTGCGCCGATCGTTCAGCGCAGGTGGACTCGGCCCCGCATCAGCCTTACATAAGGCCGAACGCGACGCGACCCAACCGCACCCGCCATGAGGCAGAAATGGACTCCGCCGTGCTGCAGCTTCTCGTCCTTGCCGGCATTGCCGTGTTCCTCGTGCTGCGCCTGAAGAGCGTTCTCGGCAGCCGTGAGGGGTTCGAGAAACCGCCGGTGACCGATGCCCGGCCGGCTTCCCGGAGCGGTGCAGCCCGCCCGGAATTCGAAGTGATCGAAGGTGGCCCGGACACGGACATCATCGACCATGTCGCAGAAGGCAGCGCGGCCGCAAGGGCGCTGGCCGAGATGAAGGCGGCGGAACCCGAATTCCATGTGGGTGATTTCCTCCACGGTGCGCGGCAGGCATACGAGATGATCCTCATGGCCTTCGAGAAGGGTGACATGGACGCCCTCGTTCCGTTTCTTGCCCGCGACGTCTACGAGAGCTTCATGGAGGTGGTCGAGATGCGGGAACGTCAGGGCCTGACGGTGGAGGCAAACTTCGTCGGCTTGCGAGACGTGCGCATTATCGATGCCAAGTTCGGTGAAGCCAGCCGTGAAGGGGAGATCACCGTGCGCTTCGAGGCGGAGCTCACTTCGGCCGTGCGCAACAGAGCAGGCGAGATCGTCGAGGGTGACCCCAACGAGATCAAGCGACAGCGCGACACTTGGACGTTTGCGCGGAAGATGGGTGTGGACGATCCGAACTGGCAGCTGGTCGCGACCGGCGAGTGAGTCGCACCGCTCCCGCAGAATCGCGGAGCGGCCCGCATGAGCCGACGTCGTCCCCCCCGCGAGCTTCGCTCCGAGGAACACGAGCTTTGGCGCTCGGTTGCGCAAAGCACGCGGCCTCTGCATTCCGGACGGCCTGCGCCGGCACCCCCTTCGATGCCGGAACCCATGCCTTCGCCCCCGTCGCCGCCGGAGGCGACGGCGCCGATCGAGCCTTTCCGCATTGGTGCGCTGCGAGCAAGCACGGCGGCGGCGCCCCGGGTCGCCACCGATCTGGCACCGGGTCCGGTCGAGCAACTGGGCAGCGCATCGCTTCGTATGGATGCGAAGGCTCACCGGCGACTGAAGCGTGGAAAGCTCATCCCCGAAGGCCGGCTGGATCTGCACGGTCTGACCCTTGATGCCGCGCAACCGCGCCTGTCGCGCTTTATCATTGCTTCGCAGGCGGCCGGTCACCGCCTCGTTCTGGTGATAACCGGGAAGGGTCGGGGCGACGATGACCGTGGGCCGATCCCCCAGCGGGCCGGAGCGCTGCGTCACGAGGTTCCGCTCTGGCTTGCGCGTCCTCCGCTCGGTCCGCTGGTGCAACAGGTCGTCCCGGCACACCCCCGCCACGGCGGCGGCGGGGCGTATTATGTCTGGCTGCGCCGGTCTCGGTAGGGATCAGAGGACATAGCGCGAGAGGTCGGCCGAGCGTGCGAGCTCGCCCAGGTGCTTCTCGACGAAGGCCGCATCCACAGACACCCTTTCACCGGCACGGTCGGGGGCGGTGAAGGAAAGCTCCTCGAACACCCGTTCCATCACCGTGTAAAGCCGCCGTGCGCCGATGTTCTCCAGCGCACGATTCACCTCGGCGGCAATTCGCGCCAGCGCGGCGATACCGTCCTCGGTGAACTCCACGATCACCCTCTCGGTCCCCATCAGGGCGGCATACTGCCGTGTCAGCGCGTTTTCCGTCTCGGTCAGAATCCGGACGAAATCGCCCTCGGTCAGGGCGCGCAGCTCCACCCGGATCGGCAGCCGGCCCTGCAGTTCGGGCAGCAGATCGGATGGCTTCGAGACGTGGAAGGCACCCGATGCGATGAACAGGATGTGGTCGGTGTTCACCGGACCGTATTTCGTCGACACGACGGTGCCCTCGATCAGCGGCAGCAGATCGCGTTGCACCCCCTCGCGGCTGACCTCAGCCCCCTTCATGCCGTCGCGGCCGCAGACCTTGTCGATCTCGTCCAGAAAGACGATGCCGTTCTCCTGCACCGTCTCCAGTGCGGCCCGGTTGACTGTCTCGTCGTCGAGCAACTTGTCGGCCTCCTCGCCGACCAGCACTTCGTAGCTTTCCGCCACGCTCATCCGCCGACGGGTCTTGCGCCCGCCAAAGGCCTTGCCCAGCAGATCGCCGAGGTTCACGCCACCGCCCCCCGGAGGCATGCCCGGAATCTCCATCATCGGGAAAGGGGACGAGGTATCGGCCACCTCGACTTCGATCTCGGTCGCGTCAAGGTCGCCGGAGCGCAGCTTGCGGCGGAACATCTCCCGGGTCTGCTCGCGTGCATTCTCGCCGGCGACGGCATCGATGACCCGGTCTTCGGCGGCGGCTTCCGCACGGGCCTTGACCTCCTCGCGCATGTGCGTGCGGGTCATGGTAACGGCGGCTTCGGCGAGATCGCGGATGATGCTTTCCACGTCGCGACCCACATATCCCACCTCGGTGAACTTCGTAGCCTCGACCTTGAGAAACGGCGCACGGGCGAGCTTCGCCAGCCGGCGGCTTATCTCCGTCTTGCCGACTCCGGTCGGGCCGATCATCAGGATGTTCTTCGGATAGACCTCATCGCGCATGGTGGCGTCCAGCTGCTTGCGGCGCCAGCGGTTGCGCAACGCTACCGCAACGGCGCGCTTGGCGTCCTGCTGCCCGATGATGAAGCGATCGAGTTCCGAGACGATTTCGCGAGGGGTGAGGGTTGTCATGGGGCGCGGTCCTCCTGTCGGGGTTCACTTACGCATCCCCCGCGCCGGAGCCAAGGGCGGCCGGATCAGCTGCGCGACAGGATCTCGAGCGCCTCGGCGTGCAGCGCGCAATTGGCCGCCGCCAGAACGCGGCCGCCATGATGGGCAGGCTTTCCCTTCCAGTCGGTGACAATGCCCCCGGCCGCCTCGATGACGGCAATGGGCGCGTGAACGTCGTAGGGATGCAGCCCGGCCTCGACCACGAGATCGATCTGGCCGGCCGCGACCAGCGCATAGGCGTAGCAATCCAGCCCGTACCGGGTGAGGCGGCAGCGCGCCGAAAGCCTGTGGAAGGCGCGGCCCTCGGCTTCGGTGCCGACCTCGGGAAAGGTCGTGAAGAGGATCGCCTGCGACAGGCGTCGCGGCGCGCGCGTCGCCAGCGCGACGCGCCCTGCCGGGCCATCCGACCAGGCCTCGCCGAGACCGCCGACGAACCGCTCGCCGATCCAGGGCTGGTCAATGACGCCGAGCCTTGGTCCGTCCGCGTCGGACAGAGCGACCAGAACGCCCCAGGTGGGCGCGCCGGAAAGAAACGCGCGAGTGCCGTCGATCGGATCAAGGACCCATGTGAGACCGCTCTCGCCACGCAGGGCCCCCAGCTCCTCGCCAAGGATACCGTCTCGCGGACGGCGGCGGCGCAGGATATCACGCATCGCGGTTTCGGCAGACCGGTCGGCGGTGGTGACCGGGTCGAAACTCGCCGCGTCCTTGCTCTCGATCTCCAGGGAAGCGCTGCGGAAGTATGGAAGCACGGCTTCCCGTGCGGCATCGGCAAGCTGCAGCGCCGTCGAGAGGATGTCTGCACGGTCCGCTGCTGCCACGTCGGGTTTCGCCTCAGTCTTCGATCCGCCCATCGGCCCACCCCTCGCCACCGCCTCGCCGCTAGCCCAAGGCTTGCGGAGGGGTCAAGCCGCAAGCGGCGGTGTCAGGCTGCTGTTCCCAGGACGCGAGCGAGATCGAACAGTCGCCGGCGCTGCGCCTCCGGGATCGCGTAATAGGCGCGCAACAGGTCCAGCGCTTCCTTGTCGGCGAGCACATCGCCGGCCGGAGCCGCCCCCTCTTCGGCCCCTTCGACCCCTTCGAAGAAGAAGCCGACAGGTACGTCCAGTGCTTCCGAGATGTCCCACAAACGCGAGGCGCTCACACGGTTCATCCCGGTCTCGTATTTCTGGATCTGCTGGAACTTGATGCCCACCGCCTCAGCGAGCTGTTGCTGGGTCATGCCGACCAGCCATCGCTGGTGCCGGATGCGCTTGCCAACATGGACGTCGACGGGGTGTTTCATGTCTCGTTCCTCGAATGAATGGTTCCGACTGCCTCTACAGCAAATAGCGTGCCAGACACACGAAAGCACCATTATTCAAAAGTTAACCTTAATGGCACTCAACCCAGACAGGCTCTACCGCTCTGTTGGCTCCCGCCACGGAAACAATACCCAAGGACGATCAAAACAGCGCACAGTTCCCGTAAAGCGTGTTTAGCATTATGCGTTGCAAAGTGCAATATGCCGCAACGTCAGCTTTTCCATCCTGCGACGGCACGACAGCCGGCGTGCAGACTGGCCTCCGAAGCCTTCAGCGGCTAACGCTGCAGCAGAGGACCACATGCGGGAGAGAGGCATGCACGCCATCCGGATCGAGGGCACCGGGGCAGAGCCACGATTGGCACGCGACATCGCACCTCCGCGTCCGGGAACTGGCGAGGTCCTGCTGCGCGTCCGCGCCTGCGGGCTGAATTTCGCCGATCTACTGATGATCTCGGGGAAGTATCAGGAGCCTGTCACACCGCCGTTCACTCCCGGGATGGAGGTGGCAGGTGAGGTTCTCGAGATCGGCGAGGGCGTGGCGGGGCTCAGGCCGGGGATGCATGTCGCAGCGTTTCCGGGGCGCGACGGGCTTGCCGAACAGGTCGTGGTGCCGGCCGCCCGTTGCGTGGCTTTGCCCGAAGGCATGGACTTCATCACCGGCGCGGCGTTCCAGGTCGCCTATGGAACTTCGCATCTGGCGCTGACGCATGCGGCCAGGCTGACGGCGGGCGAGACGTTGCTGGTTCTCGGCGCTGCCGGAGGCGTCGGGCTCACCGCGGTCGAGATCGGCCGGCAGATCGGCGCACGCGTGATCGCCGTGGCGCGCGGTGCCGAGAAACTCGCCGTGGCCGAAGCCGCAGGCGCGCATCACGTCATCGACAGCGAGAGCATCGAAATCCGCGCGGCGGTCAAGGCGCTCGGCGGCGCCGATGTGGTCTACGATCCCGTCGGCGGCGACCTTTTCACAGCGGCGCTGCGTGCCACACGGCCCGGCGGACGTCTGCTTGCGATCGGTTTCGCGAGCGGCGAGGTGCCGCAGGTGCCGGCCAATCTGCTTCTCGTCAAGAATCTTTCGGTGATCGGTTTCTACTGGGGCGGGTATCTCGTCTTCGCGCCGGACCGGCTCACGCAGAGTCTGGCAGAGGTTCTCGGCTGGCTCGCGGCCGGGCGCCTGAAACCGCATGTCAGCCATGTGCTGCCGCTTGTGCGCGCAGCGGAGGGGCTGGAGCTGCTGCGCAGCCGCCGGTCGACAGGCAAGGTGGTGATCACGATCTGATGCCGACAGCCCGGTGATAACGCATCGGTGAGCATGCGGCACCGGATTCGCTTGAAAACTGATGGCGGCCCGACAATATTACTGCCAAAGCGATTTCCGGATGGGGAACCGCTTCTGTCGCTTTGAACGGAGGTAAGGATGGCCGACTATCAGACGATGCGCCGCCCCATGACCGGGGCTCGCACCGCCGAGATCGACGAAGGGCTCCGCGCCCACATGAACAAGGTCTACGGGCTGATGTCCGTGGGTATGGTGCTGACCGGGGGCGTGGCCTGGGCAGTGGGCACCTCGCCGGCACTGCTGTCGATCTTCCGCGATCCGGTGACCATGTCGCCCAACATACTCGGCTGGATCGTGATGTTCGCGCCGCTGGTGATGGTCTTCGGCCTCGCCGGAATGATCAACCGCATGTCGGCAGCGACGGCCAACCTTGTCTTCTATGCCTTCGCTGCGGTGATGGGCCTGTCGATCAGCTGGATCTTCGCCGTGTTCACCGGCATCTCGATCGCCCAGACGTTCTTCGTCACGGCCATCGCCTTCGCGGGCCTGAGCCTTTACGGCTACACCACGAAGAAGGATCTTTCGGGCTGGGGCACCTTCCTCATCATGGGGGTGATAGGCCTGATCGTGGCGATGATCGTCAACATCTTCCTGCAATCGCCGGCAATCATGTTCGCGGTGTCGGTGCTCGGCGTGCTGATCTTCGCGGCACTGACCGCCTATGACACGCAGGCGATCAAGAACGAATACATCGAGCACGCTGCGCATGGTGACAGAGAGTGGCTGGAAAAGTCGGCGATCATGGGTGCCCTGCGCCTCTATCTCGACTTCATCAACATGTTCATGTTCCTGCTCCAGTTCCTCGGCAATCGCGAGTGAAAGGAACGGCGGGACGGCGATCGGCCCCATGGGATCGAGTCGTCCCGTCACAACGCTGAAGGATGCCGGCTTCCGGGTCGTGCATCATCAAGAGGCCTCATCGCAGTGGTGAGGCCTTTCTTCTTTCGGTTAGATTCCAACCGTTTGGCGTCAGCAGGAGGTCGCTGCCGCGTTCACGGCTGTCGCGAGTCTTGTGCATCAACGGAGTTGCGCCACCGTCCGCTTCGAAAGGCAGAAGGCAAGAATCGTCCATCCGCACGCAGCTGCGCCTGCCCGCCAGCACCGCGCAGTTCGTCCGGCACGAACCTCATGCGAGATGCGGATATGTGGCGGTGCCCTCCGATTTCCCGGTGCCGGGTCTGCCGATTGTCGACAGCGCGTCGACAGTGGCGTCGATGGGGACGCAGAGGTTCACGGTACCGGAACAGCGTGAGGGCCGTCAGTCTCCACCCGGCTGCCTTGAGCCCAACCAACAGCGCTGCCGGCAGCCATACCGGAGGTCATTCCTGTGCGGGTGGACGGCGGCTGCGCGAAGCCGGCAGCAAGCCTGGCATGAGAGAACACCGTAGCCGGGGTTCTGCGGTCGTTCAGGGTCTTTCGTTCCATGGCATGAGGGTATCGGTTTCGGCGCTTGGCCATTGGTTGGCGATGCGCTCGAGGGTCTGGGTGAGCCAGACCGTGGGATCGACGCTGTTCATCCTGCAGGTCAGCAGGAGGGTGGCGATGGTGGCCGCCGCCATCCGAGCCGGCGAAGAGGCTGTTCTTGCGGGTGATGGTCCGGGACCTGATGGTGCGCTCGGCGGTGTTGGAGCCGAGCTCGATCAGGCCGTCGGTCAGGAAGCGCTAACCGCTTGATCCGCGGGTCGGCATCGAGGCTGCGCGCCCTCAGCGCCGCATTCTCGTCCTCCAGCGCCGACGCTTCTCCGCCATGGTGCGGACCATGGCCTTGAGCAGTCCATGTCGTCGGGCAGGGAAAGATCATCGGTGCGCATGCCGCGAAGGAGAGCACGGCCCGCCGCGCCATGCCTCGGGGGATCGGCATTCCGGTCCGGGGCGACTCACTGTGCCGCGGGCCGATTAGCCAGCAGATACAGGCGCTTTCACCGCCACGGGGCGCACCCGTTTCCACTCCAGCCCGTCGAGCGAGGGCGTTTAGGAATACCCCGTCGAGTGCGGCTGACGAATCCCTTCCTGACGAGATCATGGTTCGCGATCCGGGGCACCCGCTGTATGGGCGCTCCTTTCGGGTCAACCGTCGAACGAGCGGTCGTGGGGGCAATATCTTGCCGTCCTGCGAGGTCGCATACCGCGACGGGGTGTACGATCCCGGAAGCCCCAACGGGCGCCTGCTGCTCGGCCTCAAGGGGACCATATCCGAGCTCGAGCGTAAGCTTTCGGCGAAGGCCGTCTGCGCTTGCGGTGTGAATAGGCGTAAGGCATGGCCTTATGGCATGCTCTTCCAGCTTCACCCCGATCGAACTCTTCACGGCCGAGG
>SLBI01000216.1 GCA_007126375.1 Paracoccaceae bacterium | reverse complement strand
ACGGCGGAGGATGCCGGCACCCCGGCCGGCCCGGTGTTCCGCTGGCCGCTGCGCGGGGATGCGGCCGAGCCGAAACCGCCGCGCCCCGTGCAGCGGGGCGATCAGGGCTGACCGGCGCCGCTGCGACAGGCCGCGGTGCCGGGTCCGTCGCGCGGCCTAGCCCTCCGCGCTCAGCGCCAGCGCGTGTATGCGCCCGACGAGATCTCGCCCCAGCGCGGCGTGGATCGCCCGGTGCCGCTCCAGCCGGCTCATCGGACCCAGCTGCGCGGCGCGGATCGTTACGCGGAAGTGGCTCTCGCCCGAGCCGTCATCGCCGGCATGCCCCCTGTGGCGGTCACTCTCGTTCACCACTTCCAGCTGCTCCGGCGCGAACGCCGTCTCCAACCGCTCCCTGATTTCCTCGATGACCGGCATTTTCGCTGTCAACCCCTTCATTCCTGCGCCGAAAAATCTAAACTTCCCTGCCCGAGTCGGAAACCCCCGGCCAGGCCGAACAGAGCCGCCGCAGCAAAACCGCCGAGGAACGCGCATGGCCAGCAGCCGAACGCCGCCGAACTCGCCCTTCGAGTTCGATATCCGCGTCAGCGCGGACAAGAAGCGGCGCACCCGCGGCCGGCGCGGCATGTCCGGGGCGGTCGAGACCTCGACGCGCCAATGCGAACACCCCGGCTGCGACCGTCCCGGACAGTATCGGGCACCGAAATCCCCCGACGCGATTGACGAGTACTGGTGGTTCTGTCGCGAACATGCGCGCGAATACAACCTCCGCTGGAACTTCTTCGCCGGCCAGAGCGAGGACGAGATGCTGGAGACGATGGAGAACTCGCGGGTATGGGGGCGTGCTACCCAGCCCTTCGGCCATCCCGAGGAACGCCGCGCGTGGTCGCGCCTCGGCGTCAGGGATCCGATGGAGATCCTCGGCGACAAGGCGACACGGAACCCCGGCCGGGCCGCACCGAACCCCGTCCACACCCGCCGCCTGCCGCCGACCGAACGCCGCGCGCTGGAGATCCTCGATGCCCGCGACAGCTGGAGCCGGACAGAAATCCGAAAACAATACAAGAGCTTGGTGAAGGACCTTCATCCCGACATGAACGGCGGCAACCGCGCCGACGAGGATCGGCTTCAGGAGGTCGTCTGGGCCTGGGAACAACTTCGCGAAAGCCGCAATTTCCGCGACTGAGCGCCGCGGGAGGAGGGTCGCGCCGTGCCGCACAGCCGCCATGCCCCGGCCTTCGCGCTGCTGCTGGCTGCAGCGCTGTCGCTGCCGGCACCGGCGCCTGGCCAGAGCTTTCAACCGCCTGCAGCGCAGGCTCCGACGCCGCCCGGCGCGCCGCAGGACGCAGCCGCGAATGATCCCGAGATGCGCTTTCGCGTCGAATGCTCCGGCAACCACTCCGACAGCTGCGTCGTCGTCGCCGAGGGGCGGATCACCGAGCGGACGCCCGACCGCTTCGCGGCGCTGCACGACGACGGCGAGATCGAAGGCAACCGGGTGCTGTTCGACAGCCGTGGCGGCGCGCTGGTCGGCGGGCTCGCCCTCGGCCGGATGCTGCGCGAGCGCGGGTTCGAGACCGAGGTCGGACGCTGGGAGCCGGATGGCGGCATCGGCGGGCGGGTGGTCCCGGGCGGCACCTGCGCCTCGGCCTGTGCCTATGCCTTTCTCGGCGGCACGCTGCGCCGGGTCGCGACGGGCAATCGGCTGGGTTTCCACCAGTTTCATCTGACACGCCCGGGCATGCGCCAGACCGACGGCAGCGTCCTCGGCAGTGCCGAGACCGCGCAGGTGCTCGCCTCCGAGATCATCACCTATCTGGTGGAGATGGATGTGGACGCCCGCATCTTCGCCCGCGGCACCGAGGCCGGCCGGCTGGCAATGCGCTACGCCTCGGAAACGGAGATGCTGACCTACGGGCTGGTGACGCCGGAGGGGTTCGAGCCGTTCTTCCTGGAACCCTGGCGCGACGGCATCGTCGCCGCCAGCCGCCGCCGCGGGCCCACCCGGCTTTACGACACGCTCACACAGATCACCGCCTACTGCCGCGACGACGCCGCGCATCTCCTGCTCAGCTTCGAGGGGTTCGCCGCCGCCGGCGGCGGCAGGTTGACCGTGGAGGCGGGCGGCAACGAGCGGGTCATCACCCTGCCGGCCGAACGCGCCCGCCCCCGCGGCGACACGGCGGTCGAGATCCGTCTTGCCGCGGCCGAGCGCGACGCGCTGCGCTCGGCCGACGGGTTCACCGTGGAACTGAATCGCGGCATGGTCGGTGGCGGCCCCATCACCGGCAGCTTCACGCTGCGCGAAGACGACCGCTCACGCCTGGTCGCCGCCTTCCGATTCTGCATCTGAAACTGCCCCGCGCGGGCCGCCGCCCCTTCCCCTTGCGCCGCGCCGGCATATGCTCCATCAAGCGCGCCGAGTGAGGGAAAGCGAGACCAGCATGGCCGACGGAAGCAACGATCACCCCGCCCGACCGACCGAGGAGATCTCGGTCAGCGAGGTCTTCGGCATCGACAGCGAATTGACCGTCCGCGGCTTTGCCGACCGCTCCGACCGCGTTCCCGATCTCGATCCCACCTACAAATTCGATCCGGACACCACGCTCGCGATTCTTGCCGGCTTCGCCTACAACCGCCGGGTGATGATCCAGGGCTATCACGGCACCGGCAAATCCACCCATATCGAACAGGTGGCGGCGCGGCTGAACTGGCCCTGCGTGCGCGTCAACCTCGACAGCCACATCAGCCGGATCGACCTGATCGGCAAGGACGCCATCAAGCTGGTCGACGGCCGGCAGGTCACCGTTTTCCAGGAGGGCATCCTGCCCTGGGCGCTGCGCAATCCCGTCGCCATCGTCTTCGACGAATACGACGCCGGCCGGGCCGACGTGATGTTCGTGATCCAGCGCGTGCTGGAGGCCGACGGCAAGCTCACGTTGCTCGACCAGAACGAGATCATCACCCCGCACCCTTCGTTCCGGCTGTTCGCCACGGCGAACACCATCGGGCTGGGCGACACCACGGGCCTTTATCACGGCACCCAGCAGATCAACCAGGGCCAGATGGACCGCTGGTCGCTGGTCGCGACGCTGAACTACCTCAGCCACGATGCCGAGGCGGCGATCGTGCTGGCCAAGGTGCCGCACTACAACACCGCGCAGGGCCGCAAGACCATCAGCCAGATGGTCACCGTCGCCGATCTCACCCGCTCGTCCTTCATGAACGGCGATCTCTCCACCGTGATGTCGCCCCGCACCGTCATCGCCTGGGCCGAGAACGCCCGCATCTTCCGCTCGGTCGGCTATGCCTTCCGGCTGACCTTCCTCAACAAATGCGACGAGCTGGAGCGCCAGACCGTGGCCGAGTTCTACCAGCGCTGCTTCGCCGAGGAACTGCCCGAAAGCGCGGTGTCGAAGAGCCTCGGCTGAGCGGCACGCCTCACCGCGGCGTGACTCTCGTTGCGCGGGACTCCGTGCTACTCTTGTCTGATGAGTGCCGGCAGGACAGGTCTGATCGCAGCCGCGCTGCTGCTCGTGGCGGCGGAGGCCACCGCCGGAACGGCTGATGTGGTGGCGGTGGACATCGCCGCCGAGGCCGGCGGCAGCTATCGCGTTTCCGTCACCATCCGTTCCGAGGAAACCGGCTGGGACAAGTACGCCGATCGGTGGGAGGTGCTCGGCCCGGACGGTGAAATCCTCGCCATACGGATCCTGCACCATCCGCATGTCGGGGAACAGCCCTTCACCCGCAGCCTCGGCGGGGTGGAGGTTCCCGCAGGTATCGACCAGGTGACCCTGCGCGCGCATGACTCCCTCGACGGCTATGGGGGCGGCGAGATGACGGTTCCCCTGCCCGGGCGCTGAGGGCCGCAGTCATCCCTTTCCCTCGCCGGCGCTGCGGTGCATATCTCCGGACATGAACAAGCCTGCCGACAACCCCGCCGAACCCTTCAAGAAGGCGCTGGCCGAGGCGACCCGCGCGCTGGCCGAGGACCGCGAGCTGAAGGTCAGCTATTCGGTCGATCCGCCGGGCCTTGCCGGCGATGCCATGCGGCTGCCGCAGCTGACCCGCCGGATGACCCGTGACGAGGTGCTGCAGGCCCGCGGCGCGGCCGATGCCTTCGCGCTGCGCCGCCGGTTTCATGACGACGGCACGCATGCGCGCTACCTGCCCGCCGGCCCGATGGCGCGCGACCTCTACGAGGCAATGGAGACAGCGCGCTGCGAAGCGATCGGCGCCCGCGCCATGCCCGGCACCGCCGGCAACATCGACGCCCGCATCGCCCAGGATGCCGAGCGCCGCGGCTATGCCGGGATCACCCGATCCGAGGAGGCGCCGCTGCCGCAGGCCGCCGCCTACATGATCCGCCAGATGGCGACGGGCCGGCCGCTGCCGCCGGGGGCCTCGAACGTCCTCGACCTCTGGCGCGGCTTCATCGAGCAGCAATGCGGCGGCACGCTCGAGGATCTGGAGGAGGCGCTGGCCGATCAGGCCGCCTTCGCCCGCTTCGCCCGCAAGCTGATCGACGATCTCGGCTATGGCGATCAGCTCGGCGACGATCCCGATGCCAACGAGGACGAGACCGAAGACGACGGCACCGGCGACGAGCAGGAGCCCGAGCCCGAAAGCGCCGAGGCCGAGGGCGAGCAGGAGAGCCAGGACGACAGCGACGCGCCACCCGACGACGAGCGCCAGCAGGACAGTTCCTCGGTGGAGATGGCGCTGGACGAGGGCGCCGAGGCCGAGATGGCCGAGGAGATGGAACTGCCCGAAGGCGAGGCCCCGCCCGAGCCGCCGCCCCCCGCGCCGCATTCCGACGCCGACCCCGACTATCGCCCCTTTCAGACCGATCACGACGAGGAAATCCGCGCCGAGGACCTTGCGGATCCGGCGGAACTGGAACGGCTCCGCGCTTGGCTCGACCAGCAGCTCGACCCGCTCAAGGGCGCGGTGGGGCGGCTGGCGAACAAGCTGCAGCGCCGGCTGCAGGCGCAGCAGAACCGCAGTTGGGAATTCGACCGCGAGGAGGGCATCCTCGATGCCGGCCGGCTCGCCCGCGTGGTGGCGAACCCCACCACGCCGCTCAGCTTCAAGGTCGAGAAGGACACCGAGTTCCGCGACACGGTGGTGACGCTGCTGCTCGACAATTCCGGTTCCATGCGCGGCCGCCCCATCTCCATCGCGGCGATCTGTGCCGATGTGCTCGCCCGCACGCTGGAGCGCTGCCAGGTGAAGGTGGAGATCCTCGGCTTCACCACCCGCGCCTGGAAGGGCGGGCAGGCGCGCGAGAAATGGCTGCAGGCCGGGCGGCCGCAGCTTCCCGGCCGGCTCAACGACCTGCGCCACATCATCTACAAGTCGGCCGATGCGCCGTGGCGGCGCACCCGAGACAACCTCGGGCTGATGATGAAGGAGGGGCTGCTGAAGGAGAACATCGACGGCGAGGCGCTGGAATGGGCGCATCGGCGGCTTGTGGCGCGGACCGAAGCACGCCGGATCCTGATGGTGATCTCCGACGGCGCCCCGGTGGATGACTCAACGCTCTCGGTCAACCCCGCCAACACGCTGGAAAAACACCTGCGCGACGTGATCGCCATGGTCGAGCGCAAGCGCCTCGTGGAACTGATCGCCATCGGCATCGGCCATGACGTGACGCGCTATTACAACCGCGCCGTCACCATCACCGATGTCGAACAGCTCGCCGGCGCGATGACCGAACAACTCGCCGCCCTGTTCGACCGCGACAGCCGGGCCCGCGCCCGCATGATCGGCATCCGCCGGGCGGTGCGGCGGTGAGCGGGGGCTTCCAGACCTTCGCCGCCGCCACCCGGCCCGAACAGGGCCCGCCTCGGCTGGCGATGCTGCGCGCGGCGCTGGCCGAGGCCGGGCTCGACGGCTTTCTCGTGCCCCGCGCCGACCGGCATCAGGGAGAGAACGTCGCCCCCTGCGACGAGCGGCTGGCCTGGCTGACCGGCTTCACCGGCTCGGCCGGCTTCGCCGTGGTGCTGCCGCATGTCACCGGCCTCTTTGTCGACGGCCGCTATCGCGTACAGGCCCGCGCCCAGGTGGACACCGGCCATTTCACCCCGGTGGACTGGCCCGCCACGCAGCCCGGCGTCTGGCTCACGGATCAGGCGCCCAACGGTGCGGTTGTCGGCTTCGACCCTTGGTTGCACAGCCGCGACGAGATCGAAAGGCTTCAGAACTCGCTGAAGGATACGCCCGTAACGCTCTCTCGAAGCCCGAATATCCTCGATCGCATCTGGCGAGATCGCCCGCCCCGGCCGGCCGGCCCGATCCGCATCCACCCCGAAGACCTCGCCGGCGAGAGCGGCGCTGCCAAGCGCGCCCGGCTGGCCGAGACCCTGCGCCGCGCCGGCCACCGCGCCGCCGTGCTGACCCTGCCGGATGCGCTGTGCTGGCTGCTGAACATCCGCGGCGCCGACATCCCCCGCACTCCGGTGGTGCAGGGATTCGCGATCCTGCACGACGACGCCCGCGTCACGCTCTTTATCGACCCTGCACGCCTCGATACCGCCCTCTCCGAACACCTGGGCGAGGGTGTCACCCCGCGCCCGCCCGAAGCCTTCGAACCCGCCCTGCGCAGCCTGCAGGGGCCCGTCCGCGTCGATCCCGCCACCGCGCCTCTTGCCGTTGCCGATGCGCTGGCCGAGGCGGGCGTGGCGGTGGCCTGGGCCGCCGACCCCTGCACCCTGCCCAAGGCGCGCAAGAACCCGGCCGAGATCGCCGGCATCCGCGCCGCGCATCTGCGCGACGGGGCGGCCATGGTCGAGTTCCTCGCCTGGCTCGATGCCCGCGCCGCCGAAGTCTGTAACGGCGCGCGGCTGACCGAGGTCGAGGTGGTGCAGGCGCTCGAAGGCTTCCGCCACGCCACCGGCCAATTGCACGACATCAGTTTCGACACCATCGCCGGCAGCGGCCCGCATGGCGCCATAGTGCATTACCGCGTGACCGGGGAAACCGACCGCCCGCTCGCCGCGGGCGAGGTGCTGCTGGTGGATTCGGGCGGCCAGTATCCCGACGGCACCACCGACGTCACCCGCACCCTCGCCATCGGCCCGCCCCCGCCCGCAGCCGTGGCGGCGTTCACCCGGGTGCTGCAGGGCATGATCGCGATCTCGCGGCTGCGCTGGCCGAAAGGCCTCGCCGGCTGCCATCTCGACGCGGTCGCCCGCGCGCCGCTGTGGCTGGCCGGGCAGGACTACGACCACGGCACCGGCCACGGCGTCGGTGCCTTTCTCGGCGTGCACGAGGGGCCGCAGCGGCTCTCGCGCCAGTCCGAGGTGCCGCTGGAACCCGGCATGGTGCTGTCCAACGAGCCCGGCTATTACCGCGAGGGCGAATTCGGCATCCGCATCGAGAACCTCGTGGCGGTCACCGAGGCGCCCGGCTTTCCCGAGGGCGACGATCGGTCTATGTATCAGTTCGAGACCTTGACCTGGGTGCCGATCGACCGCCGGCTGATCGACACCGCGGAACTGACGAAGGCAGAGCGCGACTGGCTCGACCGCTATCACCGCAACACCCGCGAGCGCCTCGCGGGCGGCCTGTCGGCCGCCGCGTCGGACTGGCTCGAGTGGGCGACGGCGCCGCTCTGACACCAGCCCCGGGCGCAGCGCCCGGGCCGAGGAAGGATCCTGCAATGACCGCGCTTATCCGCATCAGCCCAACCGACAACACCTGGGTGGTCCGCGCCGAGGGCGCCGTGATCGCCGAAAGCCGCGCCGCGCTGGAACTGGCCGAAGGCACGCTGCCTCCGGTGATCTACTTTCCCCGCGGCGACGTCGCCATGGCCTTTCTCGAACCCTCGGACCGGGTGACACACTGCCCGCACAAGGGCGAGACGGTCTATTTCCACATCGCCGGCCCGGCCGGGCAGGTCAGCAACGCCGCCTGGTCCTACGAGACGCCGCTGCCCGGGGTCGCCGCGATTGCCGGCCATCTGGCCTTCGATCCGGAACTGGTCGCCGTGGAACGGCTCTGAGGCGGCGGGCATGGCGATCGCCGATGCCGTGGAGGAACTCGCCACCCGGTTCGGGCCGCGGCTGAGCCGGGCAGTGTCGGATCGCGCGCTTCACGGCGCCAGCGAGACCCATTTCGCCGACGCCCCGCCTGACGCCGTTGCCTATCCCGAGAGCACCGCGGAGGTGGCAGATATCCTGCGCGTCTGCGCACAGCACGGCTGCCCGGTGATCGGCTGGGGCACCGGCACCTCGCTGGAGGGGCACGCGCTGGCGATCCGCGGCGGGGTGACCGTGGATTTCGCCCGCATGGACAAGGTGCTGGAGGTGCGGGCCGAGGACATGCTGGCGGTGGTTCAACCCGGCGTGACGCGCGAGGCGCTGAACACGGAGTTGCGGGCCACCGGACTGTTCTTTCCGGTCGATCCCGGCGCCAACGCCTCGCTGGGCGGCATGGCGGCAACGCGGGCCTCCGGCACGACTGCGGTGCGCTACGGCACGATGCGCGACAATGTCCGCGCGCTGGAGGTGGTGCTGGCCGACGGACAGGTCGTCCGCACCGGGACGGCAGCGCCGAAAAGCTCGGCCGGCTATGACCTTACGGCGCTGTTCGTCGGCTCCGAGGGTACGCTGGGGCTGATCACCGAACTCACGCTTAAGCTCTGCGGCCAGCCCGAGGCGGTGTCGGCGGCGGTCTGCGCCTTTCCCGCCATGGGGCCGGCGGTGGAGGCGGTGATCGCCACCATCCAGTCGGGCATCCCGATGGCGCGGATCGAATTCGTCGATGCCGCCTCGGTGCGCGCCTTCAATCGCGCCTCGGACGGGGCGATGACCGAGGCGCCGCATCTGCTGGTGGAGTTCCACGGTTCCGAGGCCGCGGTGGCCGAGCAGGCCGCCCGCTTCGGCGAGGTCGTCGCCGAACTGGGCGGCGCCGACTTCCGCTGGGCCGCGCGTCCCGAAGACCGCAGCGCGCTGTGGAAGATGCGGCACAACGCCTTCTATGCCTGCAAGGCGATGCATCCCGACCGGCCGGCCATCGTCACCGATGTCTGCGTGCCGATCTCGCGGCTTGCGCAGGCGGTGGAGGAGACGGTGGCCGAGATCGACGCCTCGGGCATCCCGGGCCCGATCGTCGGCCATGTCGGCGACGGCAATTTCCACGCCATGCTGATGCCGCGCCCGGACGACGCAGCCGAGGCGGCCACGGCGAAGCGGCTCGCCTCGGCGATGGCCGAACGCGCGCTGCGGCTGGGCGGCACGGTGTCCGGCGAGCACGGCATCGGCATGGGCAAGACCGGCTACATGGAGGCCGAGCACGGACCCGGCTGGGCGGTGATGGGGACGCTGAAACGCGCCCTGGACCCGGCCGGCATCCTCAACCCCGGCAAGCTCGTCCCCGGCAACTGAGCGCCAGAGCCCGGCGCCTCGGGGGCATCGAACCCCCTCGGCCCCGTCTGCCGCATCCGCGGCAGGGGCCCGGCCGGACGCTCAGAGCGCAACCTCGACGGCGAGACCGCGTTCGACCGCCCGGGTCACCGCCACCTGCGCGGCGGCGAGGTCCTGCAGCCCGACGCCGGTGCCGTCGAAGAGCGTGACCTCGTCGTCGGACTGCCGGCCCGGCGCGGTGCCGTTGATGACGGCGCCGACGGGGGTGATGTCGGCCTCACGGATCAGCCCGGCGGCGATGGCGTGCTGCGCCTCGCCGATGCTGACCGACTGCGCCACCTCGTCGGTGAAGACGCGGGCGCGGGCGAGCAGCGCGGCCTCGACCTCCTGCTTGCCCTTCGTGTCGGTGCCCATGCAGGCGAGATGGGTTCCGGGGCGGATATGGCCGTCGCGCAGGGTGGGGGCGTTCGACGAGGTGATGGTGACGATCACATCGGCCTGCGCGCCGAGATCCTCAAGGCTCACGGCCTCGAAGGGCAGGCCCAGTTCGGCGGCGGTTTCGGCGAGGCGGGGCAGCATCTCGGGGTGATGGTTCCAGCCCAACACCTTGTCGAAGGGCCGCACCCGGGCGGCGGCGCGCATCTGGAAAGCCGACTGGTGGCCGGCGCCGACCATGCCCAGCACCTTCGCATCCCTGCGCGCCAACCGGTCGATTGAGATCGCCGACGCGGCGGCCGTTCTGAGCGCGGTCAGCAGGTTGCCGCCCACGGTTGCCTTGAGCTGTCCGCTGTCGGGATCGAACAGGAACACCGTGGACTGATGGTTTGGGATGCCGCGCTCGCCATTTCCGGGGAAATAGCCGCCGGATTTGACGCCCAGCAGCGCGCCCACCCGGTCGAGACCCGACTTGAAGCCGTACTGCCGGCCCTCCCCCAGAGCCTCGCGCACCACGGGGAAGTTGTATGCCCCGCCCGAGGCCATTGCGGCGAACACCGCCTCGACAGCGGCAAAGGCATCTTCGGGGCTGACGAGATCGGCGATCAGCCGCTCGGGCACGACGAGCATGGGCGGGGACTCCTGTCGGGGTGCTGTCTCGGGCGACCATGGCATCCGTTGGCCGGACCACGCCCGGCCCACAGGCCACCCGATACCCCCGCGGGCCGGGCGATTCCCTGTATCGCACCAGATCAATATTTATGTTTTTCAGAGGATTGCGCTCAAAACCTCATTTTTCGCGCGAAGGGCACGCTGAAAACTCAGTAGGCCTTGCCGCGGGCGCTGACCGGCCAGACCACCTCGACCTTGCCGTTGCGCACGCCGACATACCAGTCGTGCACATTGCAGGTGGGATCGCAGTGGCCCGGAACGAGGCGCAGCTTCTCGTTCACCTTCAGGACGTTCCCCGTGTCTTCGATGACGCCGTGCTCGTCCGAGCACTTGATGTACTTGACATCGTCCCGGCCGAAGATGACGGGCAGGCCCGAGTCCACCGACTGCGCCTTCAGCCCGGCGTCGCAGATCGCCTTGCCGGGCTTTGCGTGGCTCATCACCGAGGTGAGGATGAACAGCGCGTTTTCCCACTCGCCCTGATCGATGCGCCTGCCGTCCCTGTCGAGGATGCGGCCGTAATCGGCATCCATGAAGGCGTAAGAGCCGCACTGAAGCTCGTTGTAGACCCCGCTCGTCGACTCGAAGTAGTAGCTTCCCGTGCCGCCGCCGCCGACGATGTCGCAATCGATCCCCTCGGCCTTGAGGGTGTCGACAGCGTCCTTCACCATGGCCACGGCCACGTCGATCTTGGCCTTGCGGTCGTCGTAGCTGTCCATGTGCTGCATCGCGCCCTGATAGGCCTGGATGCCGGCGAACTTCAGCCCCGGGGCGGCCTCGACGGCCTTGGCGATCTCGACCACCGCGGGCGTGGTCGTGACGCCGCAGCGGCCGGCGCCGCAGTCGATCTCGACCAGGCATTCGATCGTGGTGCCGTGCTTCTGCGCGGCCGCCGACAGGTCGGCCACATTCGCCAGATCGTCGACGCAGCAGATCGTCCGCGCCCCCAGCTTGGGCATCCGTGCCAGACGGTCGATCTTGGCCGGATCGCGGACCTGGTTCGAGACCAGCACATCCTTGATGCCGCCGCGGGCGAAGACCTCGGCCTCGGACACCTTCTGGCAGCAGACGCCGACGGAGCCGCCGAGGCTCTCCTGCAGCTTCGCCACATCGACCGACTTGTGCATCTTGCCATGCACGCGGTGGCGCATGCCGTGTTCGCGGGCATAGTCGCCCATCTTCCTGATGTTGCGCTCCAGCGCGTCGAGATCGAGGATCAGGCAGGGCGTCTGGATGTCGGCCTCGTCCATCCCCGGCAGGGCGGGAACGTCATAGCCCACTTCGAGCCCCTCGAATTTGGTCGGTGCGTTCATGTCGGCCTCCGTCAGCTCTTGTACCAGGGCAACCTGTCGAGATCGACATTGCCGCCGGTGATGATTACCCCGACCCGCTTGCCGCGGAACACCTCGGGATTCTTCAGGATGGTGGCGAGCGGCGGGGCGCAGGAGGGCTCCATCACCACCCGCAGCCGCTTCCAGGTCAGTTTCATGGCGTCCACGATCTCCTGCTCCGAACAGGTCAGGATGTCGGTGACGTGGTTCGAGACGAAATGCCAGGTGCGCTCCTTGAGCGGGACCTTCAGCCCGTCGGCGATGGTCTCGGGCGCGTCGTCGGCGATGATGTGACCGGCCTTGAAGCTGCGGCAGGCGTCGTCGGCCTGTTCGGGCTCGGCGGCATAGATCGCGACATGCGGCGCGATGGTCGAGAGCGTGAGGCAGCAGCCCGAGATCATGCCGCCGCCACCGATGGGCGCGATCACGGCGTCGAGCCCCTCCACCTGCTCCGCCAGTTCGCGCGCGCAGGTGCCCTGTCCCGCGATCACGCGCGGGTCGTTGTAAGGGTGGACGAATTCGGCGCCGGTCTCGGCCTGGACCTGGGCAAAGGTCGCCTCGCGCGAGGAGGTGGAGGGCTCGCATTCGACGATGCGCCCGCCGTAGCCCTCCACCGCATCCTTCTTGGCCTGCGGCGCTGTGCGGGGCATCACCACTGTGCAGGGGATGCCGCGGCGGCCCGCGGCATAGGAGAGCGAGAGCGCGTGGTTGCCCGAGGAATGGGTGGCCACACCTTTCTGCGCCATCTCCTCGTCCAGCCCGAACACCGCGTTGCAGGCGCCGCGCACCTTGAAGGCGCCGGCCTCCTGGAAATTCTCGCATTTGAAGAACAGCTCGACGCCGGTGAGCTGGTTCAGCGCCTCGGACACCAGCACCGGAGTGCGCCGGATGTGCGGCGCGATGCGCCCGTGCGCGGCGATCACATCGTCATAGGTGGGGAGGTCGAGACCGTTCAGATCCTTCATGCTGCCCTCCTCAGGCCGCGGCACGCAGGCTGGTGCCGGCGGTGCCGCGGAAATACTCCTGCGCCGCCGCGACGCCAGAGCCGAGGCGGATGTTCCAGCCAAGATCGGCCATGCACATCTCCGCCGTGGCAAGGCCGCTGAGCAGCATCACATCGGTCAGCATGCCCAGATGGCCGATGCGGAAGACCTTGCCGGCCACCTCGCCCAGCCCGACGCCAAAGGCGACGCCATAGACTTCGGCGGCATGTTTCACCAGCGCAGTGCCGTCGCAGCCCTCGGGCACAACCACAGCCGTCACTGAAGGCGAAAACAAGTCGGGGCGCACCGCGCAGGGCCGCATGCCCCAGGCCGCGACGGCGCGGCGCACGCCCTCGGCCAGACGTTCGTGGCGGGCATAGACATTCGCAAGGCCCTCGTCCTCCAGCATCTCGATGCTGGCGGCAAGGCCGGCGATCAGGCCCACGGCGGGTGTGTATGGATAGCCGCCGGCAGCGCAGGCGGCTCGCATGTCGCGCAGATCGAAGAAGGCGCGGGCGCAGCCGGCACGCTCCATCGACGCCAGCGCCTTCGGGCTGAGCCCGAGGATGGAGAGACCGGCGGGCAGCATGAAGCCCTTCTGGCTGCCGGTGATGGCGACATCGACGCCCCAGGCGTCCATCTCGAAGGTGGTGGAGGCGATCGAACTCACCCCGTCGACGAACAGCAGCGCCGGATGCCCGGCCGCGTCCATGATCCGGCGCAGCGCGGCAATGTCCGAAATCACGCCGGTCGCTGTCTCGTTGTGGGTGGCCAGGACCGCCCTGATCTCGTGGCCGGTGTCGGCACGCAGCGCGGCCTCCACCGCATCCAGCGGCACGCCCTCGCCCCAGGGGGCATCGACCACCTGCACCTCCAGCCCGTGACGACGACACAGGTCGATCCAGCGCGCGCTGAACATGCCGTGGCGGGCGGCCAGCACCTTGTCGCCGGGGCTGAGCGTGTTGGTCACCGCGGCCTCCCACCCCCCGGTGCCGGTGGCCGGAAAGGTCAGCACCTCGCCCCGTGTGGTTCCGAGCACGCGCGCCACCCCCTCGACCGCCGGACGGTAGAGCCGGGCGAAAGCCGCCGAGCGATGGTCCATCGTCGGGATATCGCAGGCCTTGCGCAGCGCCTCGGGAATGTTGGTGGGGCCGGGTATGAAGACCGGGTTCTGCAGCGACATGAAGGTTCCTCCCTGACTCGGCGCGACAATACCCAAGGCGGCCGCAGCGAGGCAATTTTTTTGAAAACCTTTTTTGCAGAGCGAAAGCACGAAGAAAAGGTTTCCCGAACATCGACTTGCTGTTTTTCATTCATTGAAATATGTTTTCGAACATGCCACTCCGTGATCGTCACAACCGCGAGTCGCCAGCATGCCCCCCACTCCCAGCCCGCGCCGCGGCCGCCCGCGCGGCTTTCACGACACCACCGAAGCGAACACCGTGCGCGCGCTCGACCGCGCGCTGGAACTGCTCGCCCGTCTGGCCGAGGCCGACGGGCTGACGCTGACCGAACTTGCCACCGCGACCGGCGAGGCGCCGGCGACGGTCTATCGCGCCCTCGTCACGCTTCAGGCGCGCCACGTCGTGGAGGTCGAACCCGAGGGGCAGCTGTGGCATGTCGGGCCGGGCGCCTTCCGCATCGGCTCGGCCTTTCTGCGGCGCACCAAGGTGGCGGAACGGGCCCGCGGGCCGATGCAGGATCTCATGCGCATGACCGGGGAAACCGCCAATCTGGGGGTGGAAAGCCGCGACGAGGTGCTGTTTCTCACCCAGGTCGAGACGCATGAGGCGATCCGCGCCTTCTTCCCGCCGGGGATGAAGGGCCCGATGCATGTCTCCGGTATCGGCAAGGCGCTGCTGGCCTTCTACCCGCCGCAGCGGGTGGCGCAGATTGTCGCGCGCAAGGGGCTGGCGGGGTTCACCGCACGCTCGCTGACCGAGCCGGACCGGCTGTTGGCCGATCTCGCGGCGATCCGCGCCCGCGGTCACGCCGTCGACGATGAGGAACGCACCGAGGGCATGCGCTGCGTGGCCGCCCCGATCTTCAATGTCCACGGCGAACCGGTCGCCGGCCTCTCGGTCTCCGGCCCTGCCTTTCGCATGCCGCTCGCCCGCGCCGACGCCATTGCCGCCCGTGTCCGCACCGCCGCCGATACGGTGACCGAGGCCATTGGCGGGCAGCGCCCGACGGT
>SLBI01000057.1 GCA_007126375.1 Paracoccaceae bacterium | reverse complement strand
CTCGGCCAGCGAGAAATCCATGATCCAGAGCGTTTCGTCGCCGGGGCGGAACAGGAACGCATCGGCGCCGCGCCCGCCGTAGACCACGTCATGGCCCGGCCCGCCGGCGATCCGGTCGGGCCCGGCGCCGCCGAAGATGCGGTCGTCGCCCGGCCCGCCCTCGATCACGTCGCCGTTCGGGCCGGCAAAGACGAGATCGTCGCCCGTGCCGCCGTGGATCGTGTTGCGCCCGCCGCCGCCATGGATCGTGTTGCGCCCGGCGGTGCCGAAGATGGTGTCGTCGCCGCTGCCGCCGTGGATCAGGTCGTCGCCGCTGCCGCCATGCAGCAGGTTGTCGCCGCGCTCGCCATGGATGCGGTTGTTGCCGGCGACGCCGTGGATCACGTCGTCGCCGCTGCCACCCCGCAGCACATCGTCCTGCGCGGTGCCGAAGATCCGGTCGGCATAGTCCACCCCGGCGACCTCGTCCTCGACCAGCAGGCCCGACAGCCGCACGCCGTGATCGCCATAGGTCAGCACGATCTCGGCGATCTCCCAGGGCGCGAGGGTGAACTCCACCACCCCCGCCGACAGGTCGATCTCCGACAGGATGCGGAATTCCGATACCGGCTGCCGTGCGAACGGATCGCCGTGATACCCCATCACCGTGGCGGTGACGCTGGACAGCGGCGCCGCGAACCCCTCGCCGTAGGCCCCCGGATCGAGGGTGACGCTGATCGCATGCTCCGCGCGGACCGAGACATACAGCGTCTCGGCGATGTCGCTGCGATAGTGCTGCAGCCCCAGCGTCGCCGCGTCGTAGTGCATCGCCACCAGTTCGGTGCCCGGCAGCCGCTCGGCCAGCCGGGCGAGCACCTGCCCCGCATGGGTCAGCGCCGGATTGCCCTCGTTGCGCGAGAACTCGGTGCCGGTGTTCTGCTGGATCGGCCAGGCCCAGGCGGCATCGGCCCCGCGCGCGACCATCTGCGCGAACAGCGCCGCCATGTGCTGGGCGTACTGCACCCCGGCCTCGTCGGGGTGATGGCGCGAGACGTTCCATTCGGTGATGTAGTAGTCGACATGGTCCAGCCCGGCACGCTGAGTCCAGACGTCCAGCCGGTCGAACACCCAGTCGCGCTCGGCGATCTCGGCATAGGGCACGGTGGAATAGTAATGGCCCACCACCGCATCCACCGCCGCCCGCGCCTCCATCGACAGCGCCTCGATGATCTGGCCGTTCTGCACCCAGCCGGGCTCGTCCAGCGACCAGGCGCCGGCCTGGCCCATCTGCACGGCGATCCTCGGCTCCACCCAGCCGGCGTCGCGGGCCGCGGCGCGATGGGCGTCGATCTCCTCCTGCAGCAGCCGCGCATAGACATCCGCCAGCCGGCCGTATTCCTCCGCCGTCATCCGCCCCGAACCCCAGTATTCGTTGCCGATCTCGAAGGCGTGGATGTCCACCGCGCCATGGGCGCCGGCCAGCACGTCACGCACGAAACCGCGCAGATCGTCCAGGAACGCCGCATCGGGCAGCCGCTCGCCATGCGCGCCGGGCGCCAGCGCCGGCCGTGTCGGCAGCACCAGCGTCGGCGCCATGCCGGCGGCCGCGGCATGGGCCAGGAATTCCGACAGCGGCATCACCGCCCGCGCGAGGCCGCTGTCGGGATCGACCGCCTCGGTGGCATCGGGATTGCGGATGTCGAACAGGCTCTCGGTGATCGAGCCGCCGGGATAGCGCAGCCCGGTCAGCCCCAGCTGCGACGCCGCCAGCGGAAAGGTGCCGCCCTCGGCCACCCGGTCGCGGTCGAACAGCAGATTGCCGCCGAACATCTGCGGCGCCACCATGCCCGAGACCCGCTGGAACTCCAGCGGATCGAGGCCGAGGCCCGGCAGGGACCCTCCGCCCATCCGACCCACCCCTGTTCTTCACACCCGCGCACAGCATGGGGCCGGGGGATGAACGCGGGCTTGCCGGAACCGGGCGCGACGCCGGCGGAAACGGGGCGATTGCGTGGCAGCGTCGCCGCCGCGGCGACAGTCAGGCGGCGATCGGGGCGATCAGTTCCGGACCCTGCGCGCGGTTCGAATTGACCGCCGGATCGACCCGGTGAAAGACCAGCAGCGCCTCCGGCGCCGGCCGCATCAGCCGCGCCGCACCGGGGCCCTCCTCGCCCAGCCACAGCGCGAAATCCTCCGGCGCCACGAACACCGGCATCCGGTGGTGCAGCGCGGCCAGCGCCGCATTGGCCGCGCAGGTGACCACCGCGCAGGTCAGCAGCCGCTCCTCGCCCCGCTCCCAGGCCTGCCAGATCCCGGCCATCGCCAGCGGCCCGCCGTCGGCGGCATGGATGTACCAGGGCAGCCGCGCCGGCTTCGGCCCGTCGCCCGCCTGCGTCCATTCGTAGAACCCCGAGGCCGGGATCAGGCAGCGCCGCGCCCGCGCCGCGGCGCGAAAGGCCGGCTTCTCGGCCAGGCTCTCGGCCCGGGCGTTGATCAGCAGCGGCCCGTCGCTCGGGCTCCTCGCCCAGTGCGGCACGAACCCCCAGCGCAGCGGCAGCATCCGCCGCGCGCCGTCCTGCGAGATCACCGCCGCCACCTCCTGCGTCGGACAGATGTTGTAGCGCGGCGCCTCCGGCAGATCGTTCGCCGGCGCCGCCGCGAACAGCCGGGCCAGCGCCTCGGCCGGATGGGTCAGTGTGAAACGCCCGCACATGGGGCGATAGACTGCCAGAGCCCGCCGGCCAGGGGAAGCCGGCGCTATTGACCGGGCCGCCGCGACCGGGCAAGAGGCAGGCGCCATGCTGATCTACAAGATCTTCCGTCGCGCCGAATGGGAGGCGTTGCGCACCGCCGGCGAAACCCGCGGCGCCCCGGTCGATCTGGCCGACGGCTACATCCACCTCTCCACCGCCGCGCAGGTGGTCGAGACCGCGGCCCGGCATTTCGGCACCGAGAGCGACCTCGTGCTGGTGGCGGTGGCCAGCGAGCGGCTCGGCAGCGCGCTGCGCTGGGAACCCTCGCGCGGCGGGCAGCTCTTTCCGCATCTCTACGCGCCGCTGCGGCTGGACCACATCGCCTGGGACAAGTCGTTGCCGCTGGGCGCGGCCGGGCACATCTTTCCCGAAGGCGTGCTGTGACGGCGCGCCCCCGCAGCCGCGGTTGATCCGCCCCGCCCCGAGCATGCCGCGATGACCATCGCCCCGGCCGACCTCGCCCTCTATGCCGGCGCCATCCTGATCCTGTTCCTCACCCCCGGCCCGGTCTGGGTGGCGCTGATCGGCCGGGCGCTGGGCGGCGGCTTTCCCGCCGCCTGGCCGCTGGCCACCGGCGTGGTGATCGGCGATGCGCTGTGGCCGCTGCTGGCGATCTTCGGCATGGCCTGGCTGGTGGCCAGCATCGACGGGCTGCTCGGGGTGATGCGCTGGGTCGCGGCCGGCATCTTCCTGGTGATGGGGGCGCAGCTGATCCGGAATGCCGGCGCCCGGCTCGCGGCCGACAGCCGGCTGATGCGGCCGGGCCGCTGGGCCGGCTTCGCCGCCGGCATCGCCGTGATCGTCGGCAACCCCAAGGCGATCCTCTTCTACATGGGCGTTCTGCCGGGCTTCTTCGACCTCGCCCGTGTCGGCGCCGCCGACATCGCCGCGATCCTCGCCGTCTCGATGGCGATCCCGCTTGCCGGCAACCTCGCCATGGCGCTCTTCGTCGATCGCGCGCGGGCGCTGATGGCCTCGCCGCAGGCGCTGCGGCGGACCAATCTGCTGGCCGGCTGGCTGCTGATCGGGGTGGGGCTGGTGATCCCGTTTACCTGACCCCATATATTGGGGGTTTGGCGTGACAATCCGCGACGCCGACACTATAAGCGGACAGCGAAAACAGGAAAGGGCGGGCATGGCCGAGGCAGCGCGCGCACCCGAGGATTACGGCGCCGATTCGATCAAGGTTCTCAAGGGGCTGGACGCCGTCCGCAAACGCCCCGGAATGTATATCGGCGATACCGACGACGGCTCGGGCCTGCACCACATGGTCTACGAGGTCGTCGACAACGGCATCGACGAGGCGCTGGCGGGGCACGCCAGCGAGGTCAGCGTCACCCTTCACGCCGACGGCTCGGTCTCGGTCAGCGACAACGGCCGCGGCATCCCGACCGAGATCCACACCGGCGAGGGCATCTCGGCGGCCGAGGTCATCATGACCCAGCTGCACGCCGGCGGAAAGTTCGACCAGAACAGCTACAAGGTCTCGGGCGGGCTGCACGGGGTCGGCGTGTCGGTGGTCAACGCCCTGTCCGACTGGCTGGAGCTGCGCATCTGGCGCGGCGGCAAGGCGCATT
>SLBI01000115.1 GCA_007126375.1 Paracoccaceae bacterium | reverse complement strand
TATTCCGGCAAGGCCAGCCGCGCCGGCGGGGCATCCAGATGCTCGAAGGCCGCCTCGGTCACCTGCGCGCAGACCTCGGCGCCCCATCCGCCCAGCCGCGACACCTCCTCGACCGTCAGCAGCCGCCCGGTCCGGCGGACGCTTTCGGCGATGTCGGTCGTGTCCATCGGGCGCAGGGCGCGCAGGTCGAACACATCCGCCTCGATCCCCTCTGCCGCCAGCGCCCCGGCCGCTTCCAGCGCGCGCGGCACCATGGCAAGGGTGGCGACGATGGTCACCTGATCGCCCGTCCGCAGCAGGTCGGTACCGTGCAGCGGGCGAAGGTTGTCCGCACCGACCGGAACGTCGGCCTTGGTGCCCAGCAGCGCCTTGTGCTCGATGAACAGAACCGGATCGGGGTCGCGGATGGCGGCCTTGAGCATTCCGTAGGCCGCCAGCGGGCTGGAAGCCGTGACGATCTTCAGACCCGGCACCGACAGGAACCAGGTCTCGCCGGTCTGGCTGTGCTGGGCGCCGAACCGCAGCCCGCCGCCGCCGATCGCCCGGATCACCAGCGGAACGTCCATCCGCCCCCCGGCCATGAACCGCTGCTTCGCGATCGAATTGGCGATCTGGTCATAACAGACGCCCAGAAAGTCCGAGAACATGATCTCGACCACCGGACGCCAGCCCGTCAGCGCCAGGCCCATGGCGGCGCCGACAAAGGCGTTCTCGGAGATCGGCGTGTCACGGACCCGCTCGGCGCCGAATTCGTCGAACAGGCCTTCGGTGGTCTTGAGCGGGCCGCCGGACGCGCCGATATCCTCGCCCATCAGGATCACCCGCGGGTCGCGCCGCATCTCCTCGGCCATCGCCAGCGCCAGCGCCTGACGATAGGTCAATTCAGCCATTCCTGCCCCCTGTTGTCACGCGTTGCCTGTCGGGGCCGCGAAGGTTTCCGGTGTGAAATCGCGGGCCTCCGGCCAGGGGCTTTGCGCCGCCTCTGCGGCCGCGGCGCGGGCTTCCTCGCGCGCGGCCTCGTGGATCGCGTCAAGCTCGTGCTGCGCCGCCGTGCCGGACGCCACCAGCGCCGCCGCGAACAGCTTGATCGGGTCGCGCGCCAGCCATTCGGCAAGCTCGGCCTCGGGACGGTATTTCGCCGGGTCGGTGCGCGAGTGACCGCGATGGCGATAGGTCTTGGCCTCGATCAGGGTCGGCCCCTTGCCGGCGCGGGCGCGCGCGGCGGCCTCGGTCGTGGCGCGGCGCATGGCCAGCACGTCATTGCCGTCGACGATCACGCCCGGCATCGCATAGGCAATGGCCCGCGTTGCGATGTCCTCGACCGGGGTGGTGTGCGAGATGTGGCTGAATTCCCCATAAAGGTTGTTCTCGCAGACGAAGATCAGCGGCAGTTTCCAGATCGCGGCAAGGTTCAGGCTTTCGTGGAAACTGCCGATGTTGGTCGAGCCGTCGCCGAAGAACGTGGCCGAAACCCTGCCGCCGCCATCCATCTGCGCCGCCAGCGCCGCCCCGACCGCACAGGGCAGCCCGGCGCCGACGATGCCGAAACTGCCGATCAGGTGACGCTCCGGGTCGGTCAGGTGCATGGAGCCGCCAAGCCCACGCGACACCCCGCCGCTGCGCCCGAAGATCTCGGACAGCGCATCCGCCATCGGCATGCCCCGCGCGATGCAGACCCCGTGACCGCGATAGGTGTAGGTCAGCGGATCGTCGGGGCGCAGCGCCGACACCACCCCCACGGCGACCGCCTCCTGGCCCTGGCACAGATGCGTCGTGCCATGCACCAGCCCCTCAAGGTAACTGCGCTGCACCTGCTCCTCGAACTCGCGGACGCGGGCCATGTCGCGGAACAGCGCAAGCTGTTCGTCGCGCGCGGGCAGGTTGGTGGCGGTGTCGTCGTCGGTATCGGTCATGCGCCGCTCTCCCGGTCTGTCATCACTGGTTGCGGGCCGCGGCAATCCAGGCCGCGGCGGTCGCCCCGACCTCGGCGATGAAGGCGCCGTAGACCGGCTCCATCGCGCTCTGGAACGAGGCGGAATCGGGTGCCTCGACAACCTCCAGCGCCGCGGCAAGCTGGTCATAGGCCTCGGCCTCGGCCAGTTGCAGCGCCTCGGTCAGGAACCCCTCCATCGCCCTGGCACCGGCCGCGCGCAGAACCTCCTGATGTTCGGGCGGCAGGCTCTGGAAACGGTCGAGGTTCATGATCAGGTTCAGGTCGGTCATGATGTGGTTGGTGCGCGACAGGTAACTGGCGACTTCCTGATGCGACGAGGTGGTGTGGGCTGCCGGCGGGCCTTCGACCGCCTCGACCACGCCGGTCTGCATGGCGCTGTAGACATCGCCCCATGGCAACGGCGTTGCGTTCGCCTCGAGCGCCGCGAAGGCCTGCACATAGACCGGGATTTCCGGCACGCGGATACGCAGGCCGCGCATGTCCTCGGCCCCGTGGATGGCGCGCGACGTTGACAGGATCACCCGGAAGCCCGCCGGCGACCAGCCCAGCCGCTCGACGTTCAGGTCGCTTCGCATGGCCTCGGTCAGTTCGGGCGCCAGCTCGGCCATCGCGGCTATGGCGGTGGGATAGTCAGGAAACAGGAAAGGCAGGCTGACGAAGCCGAAATGCTGCCCCCAGTTCCCCAATGTGCCGGAGTCGGCGATATAGAGGTCGATGGTACCAAGCTGCACGCCCTCGGCCCCCGCACGCAATCCGGCGAGTTGCTCGGCAGGATAGGTCACGACGCGGACGGCGCCGCCGGTGCCCTGCTCGACCTCCTGTGCAAACATCTCGGCGGCCTGCTGCATCGGATGGGTCGACTGCTGCACATGACCCAGATGCAGGGTCACCTGCTGTGCGCTGGCCGGCGCGGCCGTGGCAACGGCCATGGCGGTCCCGAGCAGCATGGCGGACAATCTGGTCATCATTGCTCTCCCCCTTCAGCCTGAAGGCGGCCCGGCAGCCGGTCGCCGGGCCGCGGGTTTCGGTTCAGCGTCCCTGCACGCGGGCGATCCATTCCGCCGCCTGCGGGCCGGCCGTGGCGATGAAATCATCGTACACCGGCAGCATCGCCGCGCGGAAACTGTCCACATCCGGCGTGTCGTTCGCAGCAACCGACTCCGACAGCGCGTCATAGGCGACGTCCTCGTTGTCGCGCATGACCGCGCGCAGTTCGACCTCGATCGACAGGTGCGCGGCGTCCCGGATGATCTGCTGGTGCTCGGCGCTCAGCGCATTGAAGCGGTCGAGGTTCATCAGCAGGTTGAGGTCGTTCATGATGTGGTTGGTGCGCGACATGTAGCTGCTCACCTCATGGAAGCCCGCCGTCTGGATGGCGGCTGCGGGCCCCTCGACCCCTTCGACCACCCCGGTCTGCAGCGCGCTGTAGACATCGCCCCAGGGCAGCGGCGTGGCATTCGTGCGCAGCGCGGCAAAGGCGGCAACATAGACCGGGATCTCGGGCACCCGGATGCGCAGGCCTTCCATGTCGGCGGCGGAGGCAACGGGGCGGTTGGTGGTCATGATCACCCGGAAACCGCCGGGCGACCATCCCAGCCGCTCGACGTTCAGCTCGCTGCGCAGGGATGCCTTGATGTCTTCGGCCATGCCGTCCATGATCTCGACCGCGCTGTCGAAATCCGCGAACATGAACGGCAGGCTGACAAAGCTCAGATGCGGCGCCCAGTTCCCGATCGTCCCGGAATCGCCCATGTAGGCGTCGACAGTGCCCAGCTGCACCCCCTCGACACCGGCGCGCAGCGCGGCGAGCTGCTCGGCCGGATAGACGATGATGTTGATCTCGCCCCCGGTCGCTTCGGCGACGCGCTCGGAAAACGCCTCGAGCGCGATGTGGATCGGGTGATTTGTCTGGGTGTTGTGGCCAAGGTGCAGGGTGGTCTGCTGGGCATTGGCCGCCGTCGCCAGGCCCAGGGCAAGCAGCGTTGCCACCGAAAGACGAATTGGTGCAGTCATGGTTCCATTCTCCCTGTTGGACCCCTTGCGCGACCTCCCGGCGCGTCGGGGCTGTTTCAGTCGATTCGATGTGCAGCGATGAAATCGAGGTCGAGTTCCAGCCCCCAGCCCGGCCCCGACGGCACCCGGTAATGACCGTCTCGGAACGGCGCCCGATTGGCCAGAATGCGGTAGAACAGCGGGTCGCGGTCCGGGTGGAACACCTCCAGAAACGAGCCGTGCGGCACCGAAGCCAGCAGCTGGGCACTGATCTGCGGCTCCTCGTGATGGGCCATCCGCACGTCGAAGGCATGGGCCACCGCGGCGACCCGGCGCCATTCGGTCGGCCCGCCGCCCCAGCTTGCGTCGAAATTGCAG
>SLBI01000188.1 GCA_007126375.1 Paracoccaceae bacterium | reverse complement strand
GAAATTGCCCCCCAGCGCGTGCCGCTTGCCGCCGGTGACGACCGTGCCGCCCCTGGCCAGCGCGTCGGCGATGTGTTCCTCTACCTTTTCCCCCGCGGCGGCATTGATCAGGGGCCCGGTATCCACGCCGGGTTCCAGCCCGTCGCCGACATTCATCTTTGCCACCGCTGCGGCAAGCTTCTCGGCGAAAGCGTCATAGACCCCGGCCTGCACGTAGATGCGGTTGGCGCACACGCAGGTCTGCCCGTTGTTGCGGTATTTCGAGGCCATGGCACCGGCCACCGCGGCATCCAGATCGGCGTCGTCGAAGACGATGAAGGGGGCATTGCCGCCCAGTTCCATCGAGCACTTGACGATCTGGTCGGCGGCCTGCCGCAGCAGGATGCGCCCGACCTCGGTGGAGCCGGTGAAGGTGAGCTTGCGCACCGCGGGGTTCTCGCAGAACTCCTTGCCGATTTCGGAGGAGCGCTTCGAGGTGATCACCGACAGCACCCCCTTCGGCACACCGGCGCGTTCCGCCAGCACGGCCATGGCCAGCGCCGACAGCGGAGTTTCCGCCGCGGGCCGGGCGACGAAACCGCAGCCGGCAGCCAGCGCCGGGGCAACCTTGCGGGCAATCATCGCGTTGGGAAAGTTCCAGGGCGTGATCGAGGCAGCGACACCGATCGGCTGGCGCAGCACGGTGATGCGCTTGTCGGGCTGGTGGCCGGGGATGGTCTCGCCATAGACGCGCTTGGCCTCCTCGCCGAACCATTCGACGAAGGACGCGCCGTACATGATCTCGCCCTTCGCCTCGGCCAGCGGCTTGCCCATCTCGGCGGTCAGGATCGCCGCGAGGTCGTCGGCATTGGCGACCATCAGGTCGTACCAGCGGCGCAGAACCTGCGCGCGTTCCTTGGCGGCCTTCGCGGCCCAGCCGTGGCGGGCCTTCTCGGCGGCGGCGATGGCGCGGGCGGTCTCGGCGCGGCTCAGGTCCGGGACCTCGCAGATCACGTCGCCACGGGCGGGGTTGGTGACGGCGAAGGTGGCGCCGTCGTCGGCCGCCATCCATTCGCCGGCAACGAAGGCGCGGGTTTCCAGCAGCGACGGATCCTTCAGGAGCCCCTTGAGATCAGTGCGGGTGTCGAGCATGGCCTCCTCCTCTCCTGCGCATCGGGGTCGCCTTGTGGCGGCTCCGGCCCCATGGCATGCATGCGCTAGGTGGGTTTGTCCAGCACGGAGGGGGCGGCATGGCCGGAGACGGCGACCTCGACACGGCCTATGCGAACGGCCCATTCATCCCCGGTTCCGAAGCCTATCCTCCGCGCTGGGCCGCTGCTGCGGCGGAATTCCGCGACGGGCTGGGAGCACGGGCGCGGACCGGGCTGGCCTATGGCGCCGGCACGCGGGAACGGTTCGACCTGTTCCTGCCCGAGGCGTCGCCTACGGGTCTGATGGTCTTCGTGCATGGCGGTTACTGGCGCGCCTTCGACCGCGGGGACTGGTCGCATCTTGCCGCCGGCGGGCTGGCACGCGGCTGGGCGGTGGCGGTGCCGGGCTATCCTTTGGCGCCGGCAGCGCGGATCGGGGAGATCACCGCCGGTATCGCCAGGGCCATCGGCGCCGCGGCGGCCGAGGTTCCCGACGGACCGATCGTGGTGACCGGCCATTCCGCCGGCGGGCATGCCGCGGCGCGCATGGCCTGCGCCGGCATGGCGCTGGATGCCGCAGTGGCGGCCCGGTTGCAGCGCGCGGTGCCGGTCTCTCCGCTCGCGGACCTGCGGCCGATGCTTGGCCTGACCATGAACGACGACTGGCGCATGGACGCCGCCGAGGCCGCGGCGGAAAGCCCGGTCCTGCATCGCCCAAGGCCCGGCGTGACCGTGCATGTCTGGGTCGGCGGAGCGGAACGGCCGGTCTTTCTCGATCAGGCGCGCTGGCTCGGCGAGGCCTGGGGCGTGACGGTGACGGTAGAGGCGGGACGACATCATTTCGATGTCATCGACGGCCTCGCGCGGCCCGAAAGCCCGCTGACGGAGGCCGTACTGGGCGGGCTGTGATGCCTGCGCAAAAGGTCAGACGGCAAGTCCGGGACGGTCGGCGGCGAGCGCGGCGGCCTCGACCCCCTCGGCCGCAACATCCGCGGGAAGCGAGCGCCCCAGCACCAGCGCGGCGGCGGTGCGCGCCAGCGCCGGCGCGGTCTGGATGCCGTAGCCGCCCTGGCCGGCCAACCAGAAGAAGCCCGGCGCGTCGGCGGCAAAGCCCGCCACCGGAACGCCATCGGCGAGGAAACTGCGCAACCCGGCCCATGCATGGGCGATCCGCCGCACCGGCAGGTCGAGCGCGCGCTGCACCCGGTCGATGCAGATTGCGACGTCCAGTTCTTCGGGCCGGGCATCGCAGGGCGCGCTGGGGGTGGCATCGGCCGGCGAAAGCAGCAGCCGTGCCGCGTCCGGCCTGGCATAAAAGCGCTCCTGCACATCCAGCACCATGGGCCAGTTGCTGGCGTCGATGCCGGCGGGCAGATCCACGAGTACCGCGGTGCGCCGTTTCGGTGTCAGCCCCAGCGGCCGGACGCCAGCGCGACCAGCGATCACATCGGCCCATGCGCCGGCCGCGTTCACCACCACCGCGGCACGCAATGTGCTCGCAGGTGTCTCGATCCGCCAGCGTGCTCCGTCGCGCGCCAGTTCCATGACCTCGTTGCCGGTGACGAGGCGCCCGCCGGCCGCGGCGAGCCGGCGCAGGAACAGCCGGTGCAGGCTCTCGACATCGATATCGGCGGCGCCTGGCTCTTCCATCGCCTCCGCCACCGCTTCCGGGCGCAGCAAGGGCACCCGGTCCCTGGCTGCCGCCGGGCTGACCGGTGCGACAGCGCCCGCCATTTCAGCCCGTAGCGCGGCCATGGCCGCAGCCTGGTCGGCCCGGGCGATGAAGAGAACACCACGCGGTCGGGTCAGCGCATGGTCGAGTCCGGAATGCGCCGCGGCGAAGAAGCCGGCCGAGGCACGCGACAGGGCCCGGATCGTCGAAGGGCCGTAGGCAGTGGTGAACAGCGCAGCCGAACGACCGGTGGCATGATAGCCGGGCTGCGTCTCTTGCTCGATCAGGAACACCCGCGCATCGGCAGACAGCTCGGCCGCGACCGAGGCGCCGGCAATGCCGCCGCCGATCACCACCACGTCGGCGTCTTCACCCTGCATCCCCTAGCCCCCGGTTCAGCCGCGAAGCGCCCCTCTTCCCTCCGGCGCGGCGCGGCGGGACGGGCAAGCGCCACCGCTCATATCAGCGCACCCAGCCAGACCCCCAGCCCGGTCAGTATCGCTCCCAGCGCCATCCAGGCCAGCGGCCATGCCCGCGAGCGGGGTGAGGGCGGCGGCGGGTCCGCATCGGCGCGCAGCAGGTAGTCCTCGACGATGCCGGGCAGTTTCGGGCCGAAGCGCGACAGCACCAGCGCGGTGCGCCAAAGGTCTCGCACCGCGGCACGGGGGCCGAGGTTTTCTCGGATGTATTCCTCGACCACGGGCCGCGCGACCTGCCAGATGTTGATCTGCGGGTTAAGCGAACGGGCCACCCCCTCGACCACCACCATGGTGCGCTGCAGCAGGATCAGCTCGGTCCGCGTCTCCATGCCGAAGCGCTCTGTCACCTCGAAGAGGTACTGCAGCAGCTTCGCCATCGAGATGTGGCTTGCGTCCATGCCGAAGATCGGCTCGCCCACCGAGCGCAGGGCCCGGGCGAACTCGTCGATGTCGCGGTCGGCGGGCACATAGCCGGCCTCGAAATGCACCTCGGCGACGCGACGATAGTCGCGGCGGATGAAACCGAACAGGATCTCGGCATAGACCCGGCGGGTGTATTCGTCGATCCGGCCCATGATGCCGAAATCCAGCGCGACGATGTCGCCCGAGGGCGCCACCTTGAGGTTGCCCTGGTGCATGTCGCCGTGAAACAGCCCGTCGCGCAGCGCATGGCGCAGAAACAACTGAAGGATGCGGGTGCCCAGCGCGGACGCATCGTGTCCTGCGGCATCGATCGCGGCGAGGTCCGACAGCGGGATACCCTCGGCCCAAGTCTGCGTCATCACATTGCGCCCGGACAGCGGCCAGATCACCCGCGGCACCACAAAGCCGGCGTCCTGCGCGGTATTGGCGGCGAACTCCGAACACGCAGCGGATTCGAGGCGCAGGTCAAGCTCGCCCATCACCACGCTCTCGAAATGCGCGATCACATCGGTGGGGCGCAGCCGACGGGTTGCCGGCAGCAGGAACTCGATGGTCCGGGCCGAGAAGTAGAAGGCGTCGATGTCGGTCCGGAAAGCTTGCAGGATGCGCGGGCGCAAGACCTTGACCGCCACCTGCTCGCCGGTATCGGCGCGCCGCGCCCTGTGCACCTGGGCGATCGAGGCGGCGGCGATGGCATCGCTGAATTCCGAGTAGAGCACCTCCACCGGGGCGCCCAGTTCCTCGGCGATCATGGCGCGGGCGGTGGCGGTGGAGAAGGGCGCGAGCTTGTCCTGCAGCACCTGCAGTTGCAGCGCCATCTCGTGCCCGACCACGTCCGGTCGCGTCGAGAGTATCTGACCGAACTTGATGTAGGCCGGCCCCAGTGCCGTCAGCGCCCGTGTCACCGGCGGCAGCGACGGGTCGCCGCGCAACCCCAGCCAGCGGAACGGCCAGCCCAGCACCCGTGCCGCCACCCGAAGCCGCGGCGGGGCGTTCAGCGCGACAAGCGCTTCGCGCATGGCCCCGGTGCGTTCGAAAGTCGCGCCGGTGCGGATCAGCCGCAGGATGTTGATCGGACCCTTCACCTAGAGCTTCCAGCCCGAATGCAGCGCGGCGATGCCCATCGACAGGTTGCGGTATTTCACCTGCCCGAAGCCGGCGGCGCGGATCATCGCGGCGAAAGCCTCCTGATCCGGAAAACGACGGATGGATTCGACGAGGTACTGGTAGCTGTCGCGGTCGTTCGCCACGACCTGCCCCATGGCGGGGATCACGTTGAAGCTGTAACGGTCATAGAGCCACTGCAGGGCCGGCACCGGCAGTTGGCTGAACTCCAGCACCATCAGCCGGCCGCCGGGCCGCAGCACGCGGAACGCCTCGGACAGCGCGGCCTCGATCCGGGTGACGTTTCGTATGCCGAAGGAAATCGTGTACACGTCGAAGGCCGCGTCGGGAAACGGCAGCGACATGGCATCGCCGACGACCCAGTTCAGCCGGCCAGCCAGGCTCTCGGCCTCGGCGCGACGCTGCCCCTCGGTCAACATCGATTCGGTCATGTCCAGAACGGTGGCGGTGGCCCCGGGCGCCCGGCGCAGGAAACGAAAGGCGATGTCGCCCGTGCCGCCGGCGACATCGAGCAAGCGCTGGCCCTGCCGCGGCGCGAGCCAGTCCAGCATCGCATCCTTCCACAGACGGTGGACACCGGCGGACATCAGGTCGTTCATCAGGTCGTAGCGATTCGCCACGCGGGTGAAGACCCCATGCACCAGACCGGCCTTCTGCCCCGCGGCCACGGCACGGAAGCCGAAATGGGTGTCGTCGTCATCGTCGGCCATGGGGCCTTGCCCTCCCGCGCTGTCGCCCCTCCTTATAGGTGCCGAGCGGGGGGCTGCAATGCGAGCCCGCCCGCCCGAGCGGAACCAATCGCCACACCGGAGCCTGCGCGTGCCCGAACTGCCCGAGGTCGAAACCGTCCGCCGCGGCCTCGCGCCGGTCATGGAGGGTCAGCGGATCCTCGCCGCCGAGTTGCGCCGGCCCGGCCTGCGCTGGCCGTTTCCGCCGGAAATGGCGGAACGGCTGACGGGCGCGCGGGTGCTGCGGCTGGGGCGGCGTTCGAAATACATCCTGGCCGATCTGGACAGCGGCGAGACGCTGATCCTGCATCTGGGAATGTCGGGACGGTTGCTTGTATCGGGCGCGGCCGCGGCACGGTCCGTGCCCGGGGCATTCCACCATATCCACCCCGCGCCCGAGAAACACGACCATGTGGTGCTGGAGATGGAGGATGGCAGCCGCATCACCTTCAACGATGCGCGGCGCTTCGGGGCGATGGACCTCGTTGCGACGGATGAGGTGGAGGCGCACCGGCTTCTGGCCGGGCTGGGACCGGACCCGCTGGGCAATGGATTCGACGAGGCCTATCTCGTGATCCGGCTGCGCGGGCGCATGACCGCGGTGAAGGCAGCGCTGCTGGATCAGCGGCTGGTGGCGGGGCTCGGCAACATCTATGTCAGCGAGGCGCTTTTTCGCGCCGGTATCGCACCCTGGCGCAAGGCCGGGCGCATTGCAGAGCGCCGGGCGGCGAGGCTCGTGCCCGTGATCCGTTCCGTCCTGGAAGAGGCGATCGAGGCGGGCGGCTCTTCCCTGCGCGATTATCGGCAGACCGGCGGCGAGCTTGGGTATTTCCAGCACGCCTTTCGCGTCTATGGTCGTGCGGGCGCGGCCTGCCTGACACCCGGCTGCACCGGCACGGTTCGTCGGATGGTGCAGGGAGGACGGTCGTCCTTCTGGTGTCCCGCCTGCCAGAGGTGAACCGCAGGCGCCCCGCACAAGGCGGGTTGATCCCCGCGACTGCGGTGCTATGGCTCGCGGCCGTCATGCCAGCAAGGGAGACCCCGATGGCCTACGAGACGCTGATCGTGGAGATCGCCGACCATGTCGCTCTGATCCGGCTGAACAGGCCCGATGCGCTGAACGCGCTGAACCAGCAGCTGCTGGGCGAGCTGGCCGAGGCGTTGACAGCGGCGGATGCCAACGAGAAGGTGCGCTGCATCGTGCTGACCGGCTCGGAAAAGGCCTTTGCTGCCGGTGCCGACATCAAGGAAATGTCCCAGAAGAGCTTCGTCGATGTCTTCGCCGGCGATCTCTTCACCCCGGAGACCGAAGCGCTGTTGCGCGTGCGCAAGCCGATCATCGCCGCGGTGTCCGGCTATGCGCTGGGCGGCGGCTGCGAACTGGCGATGATGTGCGACTTCATCATCGCCGCCGACACGGCGAAATTCGGCCAGCCCGAGATCAACCTCGGCGTGGTGGCGGGAATCGGCGGCACGCAGCGGCTGACCCGCTTCGCAGGCAAGTCGAAGTCGATGGACATGCATCTGACGGGGCGCTTCATGGACGCGCAGGAGGCCGAGCGCGCGGGCCTCGTAAGCCGTGTGGTGCCGGCGAAGAAACTGATGGAAGAGGCGATGGAGGCGGCCCGCCGCATCGCCGAGAAATCGGCACTGACGGTGATGGCGGTGAAGGAGGCGGTCAACCGCAGCTACGAGACGCCGCTGCGCGAGGGCCTGCTGTTCGAGCGGCGTCTGTTTCATGCGCTGTTCGCCACCGAGGACCGCAAGGAGGGCATGTCGGCTTTCCTCGAGAAGCGCGCGCCGCAGTTCCGCGATCGCTGAGGCGGGTCTTCCCATCCCACGCGCAATGCTGTATCGCGCCTCACGACATGCGCGTGGGCCCGCTTAGGCGAGATTCGATCCGGCCGGCTTGCAGCCGGCTATCGGGTTCATGGTGCAGACGAAACGCAACCGACCCGAGAGACACGAACCCATGGCCAATACCCCCCAGTCCAAGAAGCGCGCCCGTCAGGCCGAACGCCGCACCGAGGTCAACAAGGCGCGCCGCTCGCGCATTCGCACCTTCCTGCGCACGGTCGAGGAGGCGCTCGCCGCCGGCAACAAGGATGCCGCGTCGGAGGCGTTGCGCGCCGCCCAGCCGGAACTGATGCGCGGCGTCACCAAGGGCGTGCTGCACAGGAACACCGCCGCAAGGAAGATGTCGCGTCTGTCGTCGCGGGTGAAGGCGCTGGGCTGACTCGCGGCGCAGCGCAGGCCAAACCGCAGACCGGTCACTCCAACGGTCCGGTGAACGCAAGCGCACGCTCGAATTCGCGGTCGGCCGTGGTCTGCTCGGTACGGGTAGTGAAGTGCTCGGACTCGGCCCGCGCCTGTGCCACGCGGCGCAGCATGTGGAACAGCAGCGGCAGCGGCAGGCGCCGTGCCAGAGCCGCGAACCGCGGGGCGAAGCGGGTGAAGAGTTCGTCGGTCAGCGCCACCACCGCCTCGGTCGAGCCCGGATCGCCCTGCCGGCCGGCGCGTCCATAGAGCTGGCGGTCGATCCGGCTCGATTCGTGGAACTCGGTCAGGATCACATGCAAGCCGCCAAGGGCAACCACCCCCGGCCCCAGCGCTATGTCGGTGCCGCGCCCGGCGATATTTGTCGCAACCGTCACCGCACCACGCTGACCGGCGCGCGCGACGATCTCCGCCTCGGCGCTGTCCTGCCGTGCGTTCAGAACCACATGCGGCAGGCCGCTCGCAGCCAGAACCTCGGCGCAGCGCTCTGACGCCTCGACCGAACGGGTGCCGATCAGCACCGGCTGGCCCAGCGCGTGGCGAGCGACGGCGCAGTCGGCCACCGCCCGCCACCGCGCCGCGTCATCAGCCACGAAGCGGGTGCCCAGATGGCGGCGGCGGCCGGGTCGGTTGGTGGGGATGCGCTGCGTGGTCAGCGCGAAGGTATCGCGGAACTCGCCGGCCAGTTCCATCCCCGTGCCGGTCATGCCCGAAAGCCGCGCGTAGCGGCGGAAGAACCTCTGATAGGTGATCCGCGCCATGGTCTCCTTGCGGCCGGTGATCTCGACCCCCTCCTTGGCCTCGATCAGCTGGTGCAGCCCGCCCTGCCAGCTGCGGTCGGCCATGATCCGGCCGGTGAACTCGTCGACGATCTGCACCTTGCCCTCGATCACCACGTAATCGCGGCCGTGTTCGAAGAGCAGCAGCGCCGCAAGGCCCTGGCGCACCAGCTCCTCGCGCGCGCGGCGGATGCGCCAGAGCCCCTCGAGCCCCGCGGCACGGTCGGCCAGGCGGGCCTTGCCGGCCTCGGTCAGGACGATCTGGCGATTCATCGCATCGACGGCATAGTCACGGCGCCGGGTCAGCGCGCGCGCAAGGTCCAGCGCGGTGGCATAGAGCGCGATCGCGCCGGGGTCGTTCGAGGCAGAAGAGAGAATGAGCGGTGTCCGTGCCTCGTCCACGAAGACGCTGTCAGCCTCGTCCACGATTGCAAAGGCGAGGCCGCGCAGCATCAACCCGTCGCCTCCCTGCCCCGTGACCAGCGCCGCCGCCCGCCGGCGGCCGAGGCCGCGGCGGGCGCGCAGGGCCACCCGGTCACGCAGATAATCGAAGGTGAGGTTCTTGTTCGAGACATAGACGATATCGCAGCGATAGGCGGCTGCACGGGCGGGCGCCTGCATCTCGCTGTCGATCACACCGAGGCTGAGGCCGAGGAATTCATAAATCGGGCGCAACTCTTCAGCGTCGCGGGCGGCGAGATAGTCGTTCACCGTCACCACATGCACCGGCTGGCCGGAAAGCCCGGCGACGGCCGCCGCTGGCGCAGCGGTCAGCGTCTTGCCCTCGCCGGTAGCCATCTCGACCAGCCTGCCGCGATGCAGCGCGAGCGCACCCATCAACTGCACCTTGTAGTGCTTCTTGCCCAGCGTCCGGCCGCTCGCCTCGCGCACAAGCGCAAAGGCGCGCTCCAGCGCTGCGCGGTCGCCGGGACGGGTCAGCAGCCGACTTCGCAGTCGCCGCGCCTCGGCGCGCAGGGCTGCCTCGTCGAGCGCAGCCATCGCGGCGTCGAGGGCAAGGATGCGGTCGGCCTGACGCGCCAGTTGCCAGCGACCCAGTGGCGCCAGAGCCATCAAGCCGCCGAGCCGGCGTTCCAGCCAGCGATCGACGAAATTGCCCGGGACCTCGGCCAGCTCCAGGTAAGGCGCGACGCCGCGCGGGCGCCTGCCGAACCCGAGGATACCGGCGACCGCGACCATCTCAGGCCGCAAAGCGCTCGAGAAAGAGCTGCCGCACCCGACGCCAAAACTGCAGTCCCGCGGGTTCGTGGCCGTGATCGAAGCGGACGATGGCGCGCAGGCCAAAGGGGGCTCCTGCCAGTTCCTCAGGCATTTCCAGATCGTAGAGGAACACCGGATTGAGCACCCGAAGCCCCTCGGGATCGGCCGGGTCGGTCAGGAACCGCCCGCCCGAAACCCGCGCCAGCGCAAGCGACGGCAGCGTATCCAGCGCCGCCGGCACCTCGCGGATCAGGCGCACCTCGTGGCGGTCCTCCAGATGGCCGGCGAGCTTCAGTTCGACCCGCCGCAGCCGGTCGCGTACCAGAACATTGTCGTCCTGCGCTACGGCGACCCTTACCCGGTCGGCACGGGCGGGCAGCACCACACCGACCACATCGCCCTCGGCCAGATACCGGCCGATCAGGTTTTCGGGCGGCTCGGTGGGCTCGAACCGGCCGGCCAGCGGGGCGCGCACGGTCAGGTGCAGTCCGCGGACGCGTTCACGGTCGAGCTCGGCCAGCGCATCCTCAAGCTGCAGCCGCGCCACCTCGGCCTGAGCCCGGTCGGTGACGCTGAGCGCGGCGCGCCGGCGGCGGAACTCCTCGACCCGCCATTCCAGTGCGGCGAGGCGCGCGTCCAGCGTCGGCTCGGTCAACTGCACCAGCGGGTCGCGGCCCGCCACATCGGCACCTCGCGGCACCGCGACATCGGCGATGAACCCGGCGGTGCGGGCGCGCACGAAGGCCTCGTCGGGCAGCCACACCACCCCCTCGGAGTCGGTCCGCAGCGGCAGCGGCACGAACAGCGCCACCGCCACAACCGCGCCGATGGCACCGAAGGTCAGCCCCACCGCCCGACGTCGTACCTTGCGCAGCTTCGGCGCGGTGACGACATGGCGCAGGTTCTTGGCCACGGGCTTCACGACGGCGTTGAACACGGTCCAGAGCGCGACCATGACACCGAGGACGAAAGCATGCCCCGCAACGTAGAGAGCGATCCCGAGCATCACGATCATCCGGTAGAGATACGAGGCCGGAGCATAGACGAGGAACCAGACCTTCTCGCCGGGCGTCGCGGGATCGGGGCGGATCTGCTTCGCGCCGAACAGATGACGCTGCACCAGCCAGCCCCAGTACTTGTTTGCCCGCGGCGCGAGATTGGGGGATTCGATCAGGTCCGACAGCACGTAATAGCCATCGAACTTCAGCAGCGGGTTTCCGTTGACGATCAGCGTCGAGAGTCCGCCGATGAGCACGAGGTTGTAGGCCACCGCCGAGACCATGCCGGGTTCGACCGAGGCCCAGACAAGCATCGCCACCGCCGCCACGAATGTTTCCGCGAAGATGCCTCCGGCGGCGACCGCGGCGCGATCCCATTTCGACGGAAAGGCCCCGGCAGATGAGGCATCGACATAGGGCACCGGGAAGAACACGAGAAGCATGATCCCGGTCTCGCGTATGTCGCCGCCGCGGGACTTGGCCAGATAGCCGTGCGCGAGTTCGTGGAAGGCCTTGATCAGCGGATAGGCGACGGCGGCGATGACCAGGGTCTGCGCCGAAAAAAGCTGATCGCCGATGTTGTGGGTGAACCGATCCCAGTTGACCACGGCAGTGGCCAGCCCGGCCAGCACCACAGCAGCCCAGAGGATCAGCCCCGCCCAACCCGTCAGCGGGCGAACCCAGGGCAGCGTGCGGGCCAGGAAGGCGTCCGGATCCCAAAGCGGAATGCGGAACGACACCGGGTTGGTGACGTTCTGCTTCAGCAGCTGCCGCGACTGGCGGTTGTAGCGGTCCAGCAATTCGGCGATGTCGGGCGAGGCGCGATACTGGATCAGGTCGTTCTGGTGGAGCTGCGACAGCAGCCGGATCACCTCGTCCTGACTCGGTGCCTCTGCATCGTGCGTCTCGGCGATCCCCTGCCACAGCTCGTCAACCGTGCGGCTGCCGTCGAAACGGCCGATCAGCATCCATGCCGCCGGGGTAAAGCGGTGGATCCGCCCCGTGGCCGGATCGTGCAGCACGTACCAGGACTGGCCGCGATAGCGGTGGCGACCGACCCTGACATGCGGGCGCAGCCGCGGCGTAAGCGCGGCGACGCGATACCAGATGGTCGAGAGATAGGCCTCATCGCTCATGCCCGACCCCCGGTCATGGCTGCCATGTCCAGGCCGTGTGGCGCAGCCAGTCGATCAGTCGCCGGGTCCAGATCCAGGAAAGCAGAGCCTCGCCGGCGTCGATCCGCGCCACCCCCTCCATCCCCGGCCGCAACCCCGGCGCCGGCGCGTCGAGTTCGGCCTCCAGCCGGAAGGCGTTGCGGCCCTCGCGCGCCTCGGCCAGCGGGGTGATGCGGGTCACCCGCAGAGCCAGCCCCGCGTCGGGCTGGCCGGCAAGCACCAGCCGGCCGGGCAGGCCCGGGGCGACATGGCGCAGGTCGCGCTCGTCAAGCCAAAGATCGACACGGAATTCAGCAAGCGGCGCGACCTCGAACAGCACCTCGCCTGCCTGCACCGGCGCACCCAGCCGCTGTGACAGGTCGCCGGCCACGATCATCCCGTCGATCGGGGCAGTGAGCCGGGTGCGGGCGAGGCGGGCCTCGGTGAGGCTGAGCTGGGCGCGCGCCTGGGCGATCTGCGCCTCGAGCAGCGCCACCTGTGCCCGGTCGCCGCGCGCCAGCGCCTCGCGCGATTGCGCCGAGAGCCGGTCGATCTCCGAACGCCAGCGGAGTTCCTCCAGCCGCAGATCGGTATCGTCGAGCCGCGCCAGCAGATCGCCCGCCATCACCGAATCTCCGGCACGCAATGGGGCGGCATCGACATATCCGGCGAAAGGTGCGACGGCAGCGCGCTGCACCGCGCCGCGCAGCACCGCATCGGCCTGCACCCGGAAGGGCGCGGTGACCGTGGCGGCGGCGAAGGCGAGCGCGATCACCACCAGTGCGAGCAGCTTCCAGCTCAGCCGGCGCGGGCCCAGCAGAACACCCAGCACGAACACCGTGCCATCCACCAGCCGGCCGCCGATCCAGCGCCGGCTGCGCCGCTTCAGCTCCAGAACCGGGCCGATCAGCGCCGCCACCGCCTCGGCCAGCAGCCGGTCCTCCTCGGCAAACGCGGCATCGCGGCGGCGCAGCGCAGTCAGCACGCCGGCGATTCCCGTCTCGTCGGGCAGCGGCACGCTGAGGACATGGCGGGTGGCGGTGCCGCGAAGATGATCTTCATGCGCGACGGCGATGGCCGGGGAGGTGCCGGGCAGGGGCGGCGCCGCCACCGTGGCGGCCTGATCGAACGCTTCCTCCATCGCCGCTTCGAGGCTTTCGGCCAGAGCCGAACGGCGGCGGAACCAGGCGGAATGCGAGAGCGCCAGAAGGCGGATGCGCGGGGCGGTGCGCGCGCCCTTCAGCATGCCGATGGCAACCTGATCGGCGCCGAGCGCCGACTGCAATTCGTTCGCCACCGCCATCGCCGCGGCTTCGGGCCGGCGGTGTTCGGCCGTCACGGCAAGGATGTCGAGGGCGACGGCGGCGCGGGCAAGGCGGGCATCCGCGTCGGCCGCCTTCGCCTCCCACAGGCGGGCAGCCAGCCAGCCAGCCGACCAGTGCAATTCCCGCAGCGCCGCCTGCGCGGCGACCGGGGATGTCCCGGCGAGTTCCAGAACGATCACGCTCGCCACCGGCGTGCCCTCGCGGCGCACCGGATAGGCAAGCCGCGTGGTGTCGGCCTCGGCATCCGGCGCGTTGGCCGGGCGACCGCTGGCAAGGCTCTGCTCGGCCACGCCGCGCAGGGCTGACAGGTCTGCACGCGGATCGGGCACGATGGCGCGCGGCATGAAGGCGCCGGCGGCATGATCGGCCTCGAGCACGGCGGCCAGGCGTGCCCCGGGCAACCGGTTGACGAGCAGCGCAAGCCAGGAGGTTAGGAACCCCGCCTCGCCGCGCGCATTGGCGAAGGCCGTCCAGAGGCCCTGATCCTGTGCGATCGGCTCGGGCGGCTCGGTGGCGGAACGATCGTGCAAGGCGGTCATCGGGCGCCGCCCTGCTCAGCGATGCGCCAGGGCCCCGCTCCGCAGCGCGCCCACCGGTCGCACCCGGCGCGGGCTAGCCGTCGAGCTTGCCATGGCGGGCCTCGTGTTCGTCGATCAGCCGCACCATCATGTCGCGCACGCGCTTGGCGGCATGCGGCGACATCACGATGCGGTGCTGCAGCGACACCTCCAGCTGATCGCGGCCCAGGTCCCAGGTCGAATTGACGCCGAAGTTGAGAACCACCTCCTCGCGGGTGGAGGAGCCGTTGCAGACGTTGCAGTAACTGCTCTTGAGCTGCGAGGTATCGAAGCGCACCTGGTTGGCACGGGCGGCACCGCCGCTCTTGCGGGCATCCGCGCCGTTGTCCGGCGCCTCGGGGCTGTCTTCCATCCGGTCCTCCCGCGGTTCCACCGGTCGCTCATCCGTCCGCGTCACTGCGGACGGTCGGACCAGAGGATCGGGTGCGGCTCAGGATACAGAGCGGCAGGCGCCGCTGTCCAGCCCGCAACCTCATCTGTACCGGCAACGGCTGCGGCATCGTCGATGAGGAGTTCGACGCCGTCCACGCGGATCGCCCGCACCCGCAGCGCCCCGCCACGACGGCCCGAGACCGCCGCCAGCACGGCAAGACTGGCCAGCAGCGCCGGCCCCTCGCCCGTCACGGTCACCGCGGAAACGGTCAGCTCTGCCTCGCACGGACCGACCTGCACGAGATTCGCGCGCGCACCCGGCGGCCCGGCCTCGGCCCCGGCGAGATGCAGCGCCGAGGCATCGTAGGCCAGGCGGACGGCGATCTCGCCCGCTCCGGAAAGCCCGCTGATCCGAAGCGGCAGGCGTCCGTCCTGCAGAAGGTCCGGCACCAGCCAGTCCGGTCCGTTCTGCGCGGCACCGAACATGTCGAGCGAAAGCAGGATCCCGGGCGCCTCCTCGGTGGCGAGATCATGCGCGGCAAGGTCCATGCGCCGCGGCGGCGGCAGCGCCGCCGCATCCTCGGGTTGCAGATCCAGCGGGTCGCAGACGAAGCTGCCATTGATCGACAGCAGCGCGATCCGCAATTCGGCGGCGGCGAGATCGCCGCCGGCCAGCAGATCCGAGCGGACGAGGAAGTTCAGCAGGTCGGCCATGCCTTCGGGCACGCCGGTCGCGGTCTGCACCGTCAGGCGCAGGATCGTCCGCTCGCTGCTTTCGCTGCGGGTGAAGCCGAGCCGCGTGT
>SLBI01000254.1 GCA_007126375.1 Paracoccaceae bacterium | reverse complement strand
CGCTGACCGGCCGCCGGACGACCTTTCCCGAAACCCGATCGGCCGCGGGGTGCCGGGGCCCCGTCACGATACGCCCCGGGGCGGTCGGCCCGGGCCGCAGATCGGCCCGGCCGGGGTTGCCATGGCAGGGCAGGACGCGGCCGGCCGCGCCGTTTCGGCAACGATTCCCCGGCAGCGGCGGAATTGTTCTCAATTCGTCACAATCTTGCCCGGTTGTTGCGGAGACTGTTCGCATCTCCGCAACGGGACGCCGCACCATGCTCGTGCGCTACGAAAGGCCGATGCCCGACCTGAGCCATACCGTGGCCGCACCGCTGCTGCTCGACATGGGCGGCCGGCACGGGCTGGTGGTCGAGCGCTGGTGCCTTGACGGGCTGCATCCCCCCGCGTCCTTTGCCGGGCCGGGCGGCGCGGCCTGGCTGACCATCCCGTTCCATGGCTTCGGCATCACCTTCCGGGTGCTTCTTCGGCGCGACCCCGCCACCGGCCTGCTGCGTTTCGTGAACCTCGGACAGCGCGAAACGCAGGTGCTGCGCCATTTCTACCGCGAACTGGTAACCGGACGCGCGGTGCCGATGGACGGGATGATCACGGCGATGGATGCGCCGGTGGATCCCGTGCCGATGGCACAGACGGAGGCGGAGGCAGAGGCGCAATCCCGCGAGACACCGCCCCGCGGCCTGCGCATCGCCGCCGCGGTGGTGCTCTACACCGTGCTCGCCGTGCTCGCCTACGGGCCGATCCTCGAACCGGTGGCCCGCGAGATGCGCGCCCATCTCGCCGCACCGGCCGCGCTCGAAAGCCGATGACCGGTCGGGCCGGCGACATGATCGGCGATCCGGCGCCCGGCTCCGCGGCGCTGGAGGCCGACATCGCCCGCCGCCTCGCAGCCCTGCAGGCGCCGGCGCCGCGCGGCCTGGGCAAGTGGTCGATCCGCAGCATGCTCGCGCTGATCCTGATGATCGGAGCCTGCGGCGCCGGCTTCGCGTTCCTGCCCAACCATCTGTTCGATCCGGAACTCCGACGCATCACCTATGTTCTGGGCGTGCTGGCGGCCTGGCGCTTCGGCTGGTGGTTCAACCATGCCCGCCGCTCCGAGATCTTCATGCGCCGCAAATGGCCGGCCCTGCGCGGACGGCGTGACACGGTCTGGCGTTCCGGATGGCGCCCGCGCCATCTGCATGTGCAGATGACCACCTATCACGAGGATCCGGCGATCACCCGCCATGTGATGGGCGCACTCTTCGCGCAGATCCGGCAGACCGGCATCCCGACGACGATCTGGATCGGCAGCGGCGCGCGCGCCGATGAAGACGTGATCACCGCCTTCGCCGCCGAGCATGGCACGGATCTCGATGCCGAGATCGTCTTCATCCGCCAGAACCGGCCGGGCAAGCGCATGGCGATCGGCCTGGTGATGCGCGCGATCATCCGCACCGCGCCCGAGCCGGACGACCTGATCGTGTTCATGGACGGCGACACCGTGTTCGGTCCGCAGGCCCTGGCCCGCAGCGCGGCGATGTTCGGCGCCGACCCCGAGCTTCAGGCGCTGACCACCGACGAGCACGTCGTCACCTACGGTCCCGGCTGGATGCGGCGCTGGCTGGATCTGCGCTTCGCCCAGCGCCGGCTGGCGATGCAGAGCCATGTCATGTCCGACCGGGTGCTGACCCTGACCGGACGCATGAGCATGTTCCGCGCCCGGCTGATCTGCAACGCAGGCTTCGTGCGCACGATCGAGGCCGACCATCTCGACCACTGGCTGTGGGGCCGTTTCCGGTTCCTGTCGGGCGACGACAAGTCCACCTGGTATTACCTGCTGCGGCAGGGCGCGAAGATGGGTTATGTGCCCGATGCCTGCATGATCACCGTCGAGCGTGTCTCGGGCAGCGGCACGCGGCGGATGGTGGCGAACCTGCGCCGCTGGTCGGGAAACATGCTCAGGAACGGCAGCCGCGCGCTGCAACTCGGCCCGCGGCGGGTCGGCCCGTTCATCTGGTGGTGCGTGCTCGATCAGCGCATCGCCATCTGGACGATGCTCTTCGCCCCGGCGCTGGCGCTGATCGCCGCCTTCGTCGAGCCGGGTTATCTGGTGGGCGCGGCGTTGTGGGTGCTGACCTCGCGCCTCGTGCTGTCGCTCTATCTCTTCCGCCATGCGCGCCGGGCGGACATGAGCTGGCCCTTCCTGCTCTACGCCAACCAGCTGGTGAACGCCTGCGTCAAGTCCTGGATCCAGTTCTTCCTGCGCAAGCAGGCCTGGGCCAACCGCCAGGACCAGCGCGCCGGCGACGGCCGCGGCTGGGCCGACCGCGCCCGCGCCGCGGTGGCCGGGTTCCAGTTCGTCACCTCGATGATCGTCTTTCTCTACGCAGTGGCCTGGCTTTCGGGGCGTTCCGGCGGGTTCGGCCCGTTCTGACGCTCCTGCCGGCAGGTCTTGCCCGAGGAAGCCACCAATGCCGCCGCAATCCGGTCCCAATCTCGCGTTTCTATCCGGCTAACGTTTCGTTAACCTCAATGGGGTCGCAGCATGACCATTGCGCAGCCGATCGAAACCGGCCGTCCGGTCCGGGCGAAGTTCGTTCCCGTCGTCATCGACGAAAAGCCGGCGATCAGCGTCGTCGGGCTCGGGTATGTCGGCGCGGTCAGTTGCGGCTGCCTTGCCGGGCTCGGCCACCGGATCGTCGGCGTGGACATCGACCCAGCCCGGGTCGCCGCGATCGTCGAGGGTCGCGCCCCGATCCACGAGGCCGAACTGGACGATCTGCTGGCCGAAGCCGTGGCCCGGGGGCGGCTGAGCGCGACCTCGGATCTCGCCGCGGCGGTGGCCGGGACCGATGTCACCTTCGTCTCGGTCGGCACGCCGACGGCCGAGGACGGCGGCTGCGACACCCGCCACATCGCCGCGGCGGCCGAGGCGATCGGCGTTGCGCTGCGCAGCAAGGCCGGGTTCCATATCGTCGTGCTGCGCTGCTCGGTTCCGCCAGGCACCACCCACGGCCTGATGGCCCGGCGGCTCGAGCAGCTTTCGGGCAAGGCCGCCGGCATCGATTTCGGGATCGCCTTCGTGCCAGAATTCCTCCGCGAGGGGGCCGCCGTGCACGATTTCCACGCCCCCGCGCGCACGGTGATCGGCGCCTCGGACGCGCGCACCGCCGCCACCGTCTCGCGCATCTTCGCGCCGATCGATCCCGACCCGATGCTGACCGAAATAGAGACCGCCGAGCTGGTGAAATACGTCGACAACGTCTGGCACGCCACCAAGGTCTGTTTCGCCAACGAGGTCGGCCGGCTGGCCAAGTCGCTCGGCGTCGATGGACGCGACGTGATGGACATCTTCGTGCGCGACACCAAGCTGAACCTCTCGCCCTGTTACCTGAAGCCGGGATTCGCCTATGGCGGCTCCTGCCTGCCCAAGGAAGTGCGCGCGGTTTCCCACATCGCCGGGCTGCACGGCCTGCGCCTGCCGCTGGTGGAGAGCCTCGGCCGGTCGAACGCGGTGCAGATCGACGAGGCGCTGCGAATGGTGCGCGCCACCGGCGCCCGCCGCGTCGGCGTGCTCGGCCTCGCCTTCAAGCCCGGCACCGACGATCTGCGCGAAAGCCCGATCCTCGAGGTGATGGCGGCACTGCTGGCCGAGGGCGTGGCGCTGAGTGCCCATGATTCGGTGCTCTGCCGGCCGGGCGGCATCGACCGCCCGCTGCAGGCGCTGCGCGGCGGCGCCCTGGCCCGCCTTGCCGCGGCGCTGCCGCAGATGCTCGCCGCCGATCCCGCGTCGGTCGTCGCGGGTGCGGAGGCCGTGATCGTCGCCCATCCCGACCCGCGATGGCGTCCGGCGCTTGCGGCGGCCAGGGTGCCGGTGATCGATCTGGTCGGCCTGCTCGGTCCCGACACTGCGCCGCGCGCCTATCACGGCATCGGCTGGTGACGGCCGGGCCACCGCCCCCTGACCTCCACCTCTCCGCACGCAGTCCGACAGCCTCGCGGGCCGCGAACGGGCGACGTGGATTGACCGAAAGGTTAGCTTTGGCTACCGCTTCGGCCAGGCAGCGATCGCGCCCTGCGAGGCCGCGGCGCCAGCAGGAGGAATGACCATGCCCGAACGGACCTCGCCGCCCGACCCGGTGCGCATCGACGGCCCCGCGGGCGTTGCAATCATCGGCCGCGGCGCCATTGGCCGCTGGATCGTGGCGCGGCTCGAAGGTGTGGTCACCGTGGTCGGGCGCGGCGATCCGCTGCCCGAGGCGGCGCTGGTGGTCGAGGCCGCCGGCCACGCCGCGCTGGCCACCTACGGGCCCGAGGCGCTGGCGCGCGGTGCCGATCTGCTGGTTGCCTCG
>SLBI01000222.1 GCA_007126375.1 Paracoccaceae bacterium | reverse complement strand
GGCGCTGACCGGCCGTGTCCCCGGCTGGCTGCCCGCGGGCGCGGGGCCGGCGGTGCTGCTGGGCCTCTTCCTGCTGGCCGCGGCAGTGGTGCTCCTGCTGGCCTGGCTGGCCGCAGCGCTGGTTCCGCGCCGGCGCCGACCGGCGGGGCCGGCCTGAGCGCTTCGGGACAGCTCCCGCAGTCGCGGACGGAAAGCCGCCCGCGCACGGGGCGCGGGCGGCGAGGAGAGATCACCAGACGGGGTCAGAAGCGGATGTCGTAGCTCACCCGCGCCCCGACGCTGGGCTTGTCGCTCCAGGGCGACTGGGCGATCCCGGCGCTGCCGGTGATGGCGCCGCCAGCGGCAAGCCGGTGGGAATAGCTCGCCTCCAGATGCAGCCGCGTGCGGTTCTCCAGCGCCGGGCCGGCCACGTCGAAACTGGTGAAGCCGGGGATCGCCGAGGTGCCGTGGACCGTGCCCGTGCTGCGATCCAGATCGTGCGAGACCCCGGCACCCAGGCGCAGCGTGCCCTGCGGCCCCACCGCCATCCGGCTGTCCACGCCCAGCGTCAACGTGGTGGCCTTGTCCTCGTGGCGATCGAAACTCAGCGGAAAGCCGGTGGCCGCCACCTCGTCATAGGCCGCCCGCGTGGTGCGCGCATGGCTCAGCCGCGCGTAGGGGATCACCACGCCCGAGGCGGTGGCGAAGCCCTGCCCGATCTCGACGCTGGCTGCGGCGGTGGTGATCCGAGCGTTGCCGGTGCCAGCCATCGTGCCGGGCAGCAACGCCATGCGGGTGATGTCGGCGCGCCCGCTCTCGGCCATCGCCGCCACCCGCCAGGTCAGGCCGGAGAAATCGGCATTGGCGCGGTAGCGCAGCGAGATGCCGCCCGCCACCTGCGGGCCGTCCAGTTCGACCGGTCCGCGCGTCGAGGTCGCGCGGCCGAGTTCGACGAAGCCGCCCAGCGTGTAACCGCCCGGCAGCGCCGTCGCGGCGATCAGATCGACGCTGCCGCGAGTGCCGACATCGCCGTTGCGCACAAGTCCGGCGCCGATCGACAGCGCCACCGGCGCCCGCGCCGGCGCCGCATCGACCGCCGCCGCCGTGCCCTGCGACGAGGTCGTGACCTCGTCGCGATGCACATCCAGCTCGGTGCCCAGCCGGGTCTGCGCCGCGAAACTGGCCTGCGCCGCCGCCGCCCCGATCGCCGCCGCGGTCTGCTGCAGCTGGACCGCGGTGTTCTCCAGATCCACCATCGACCCGCGCCAGGCGAAGGCGCGGCTGCGTTCCTCGTCGGTGTCGGCATAGCCGACGATCACCGACCCGTCCGGGGTCATGTGATAGGCATAGGAATAGCCCAGCCCGTCGCTGCGCAGGCTGCCGAGGTCCCGCATGCCCTCGGCCTCGGTCCAGCGGAAGGCCCTGCTGTTGCCATCGTCGGTCCGTGACCGTCCGACCACCACCCGGGCATCCGCGGTCATCATGCGGGCCTCGGACTCCCCGCTCCCGTCGGTCGTCAGCGTGCCCAGGGAGACCAAGTCGAAATCACTGCTCGACGTGGCGGCAAAGCGCCATAGCACCGCACGGTACGCCGTGGCATCATGGGCGTATCCGGCGATCACGGTGCCGTCGGCGCTCATCGCCTGGGCATAGGAGTAATCTCCCCCGTCGAGGGATCCCAAGTCGACCATACCGGTCGTCTCGGTCCAGCGGAAGGCGCGGTAGTGGCCGCTGTCGGTGTCCGAATGGCCCACCGCCACGGTGCCGTCGGCCGTCAGGCCGTAGACATGGGCCCAGCCGGCACCGTCGCTGCGCAACGTGCCCAACTCGACGATCTCGAAGCTCGCCGAACTGGTGCTGTCGAAGGTCCACAGCGCGGCGCGCCGGCTGCTGCCCGACGCGTATTGCGCGTCGCCGGCCAGGACATTGCCGTCGGCCGACATTGCCTGCACATGCGAGTCCCCGGCGGTCGGCGAATAGAGGGAGCCGAGATCCACCATGCCGGCCGCTTCGGTCCAGCGGAAGGCGCGATGGCGATTGTCGTCCGTGGACGACTGGCCGATCGCCACGGTGCCGTCGGCCGTCAGCATGTAGACCCCGGCCCAGCCCGTGCCGTCGCTGCGCAGGCTGCCGAGATCGGTGAGCACGAAGCTCGCCGGCATCGACGGATCGTTGAAATGCCACAGCGCCGCGCGGCTGTCACCGGACCCGGCGGTGGCGGTACCGGCGACCAGACGGCCGTCCTCCGACACCGCATGGGCATAGGAATACCCCAGCCCGTCGCTGCGCAGGCTGCCGAGGTCGACCATCCCGGTCGCCTCCGTCCAGCGGAAGCCGCGGTTGGTCCCGTCGTCGGTCGACGCCTCGCCGACCACCACGGAACCATCCGCCGTCATGCCGCGGCGTTCCGCATGGCCCCACCAGCCCCACCAGGACGTATAGCTGTAGCCGCTGCCGTCGCTGCGCAGCGTGCCGAGATCGACCATCCCTTCCTCTGCGGTCCAGCGGTACACCCGGTTGTCGCCGTCCGGGGTGCGGCTGCGGCCGATGATGACGCGCCCGTCCGGTGTGACACTGTAGGCCTCGGACCATTGCGACGGATCGCCCGGCGCGAGGGTGCCGAGATCGATCATCTGCGGCCCGGTCTGCGCCACCAGCACCGCGGGCAAGGACACCAGCGCGCTCGTCAGCAGCAGCTTTCGGATCAAGAGACGGTTCATGGCTTCTCTCCAATATGTGCCGAAGCCTCTGAAATCCGGATACTATTTACATTCGGAAATAAAAATATGTATCTCCGTTAGCACCTTTCTTGCCGGCATCCTGTTGCGTCGCAGCATCGACACCACGGCCGGCCGCGAATCGTGCGCGCGTCAAGGCTTTCTTCTCCTTTCGGCCCTAGCGCTCGGCCGCAGCCTGCCTTCGCCCCCGTGAGGATCCGCCATGCTCGACACGTTCCGCATCTCCACCCGCATCGCCGGCGGCTTCGGCATCGCCATCGCCCTGCTGCTGGCCCTCGCCGTGCTGACCTACACGGCGGCGAACCGTCTAGGCGGCATCTTCACCGATTACCGGCAGCAGGTGCTCTCCACCGATGTCGGTGCCGACCTGCGCAATGCCACGCGGCTTGCGCAGCTTGCCGTGGCCGAGTTCCGTGCCGACCCGTCCCAGGCGACGTCCGCCGCGATCTCCGACGCCTTCGCGGAGCTGCCACCGCTGGCCGAGGCACTGCTGCAGATCTCCGACGACACCGAAGAACGCGCCGCGGCCGAAGCGGTGATCGCCAGCCTCGGCACGTTGACGCAGCATGTCGAAAGCTACCGCGCCGCCGCGCTCGACGGGCAGGCGGAGCAGGCCGACGTCACCGATCTGGGCATCCGCCACCGGCGTGGCATCGGCCGCCTGCGTGCCGCGCTGGAAGAGCGCGGCGCGACGGAACCCGCCTTTGACGCCCTGCGCGCCAGTGACTCCTTTCTCGTGACGCGCGTACGGATCGACCGGTTCTTCGCCGGCTGGCCGGAAGGTGAGTTCGAGAGCGCCGCCGCGCCGCTGGACGCGACGCTCGCCGCGCTCGAACGGCTCACGCGCGCCGGCCTCACCGCCGAGGAGCGCAGCCTGCTGACCGAGTCCCGCGCCGGGGTGACCGCCTTCCGTGGGGCCGCCGAGGCCGCACGCACCACCGAACTGCAACGGCGCAGCGCAGCCGTGCAACTGGACGCCACCTTCCCGCCGCTGATCAACGACGTCGAGGCGGCAATGCAGATCGCCAGCATCGAACGGCAGCGTCTCGGACCGCTCGGCGCCGCCGAGGTGTCGCGCAGCCGCGCCACGATCCTGTCGATTGCCGCCGGGGCGCTGCTGCTCGGCGTGCTGTTCGCCTGGGGCATCGGCCGGTCGGTCACCCGCGGCACCCGCGACATCGCCGCCGCCATCGGACGCGTCGCCGAAGGCGACTACGATACGCCCGTCGCCGGAACCCGGCACAGGACCGAGCTGGGCGACATGGCCCGGGCGCTGGAAGTGCTGCGCGAAACCGCCCGCACCGCGCGCGACGAGCGTGCCGTGACCGAGCAGGCCGAAGCCGAGCGCGCCACCTTCTTCGCGCGCCTGGGCAAGCAGCTGACGGCGCTCTCCGGTGGCGCGCTCGATACCCGCATCGATGCCACCGACTTCCCCGGCCTCGACGCGCACAGCCGCGGCCTCTGCGATGAATTCAACCGCCTTGCCGAGGATTTCGGCGCGGTCATCGCGCAGGTTCAGGACAGCGCGGGGACGGTTCAGGCGACGGCGGCGCAGGTGGCTGCGGGCGCGGCGGAGATGTCGCGGCGGGCGGAGACGCAGGCTGCGACGCTGGAGGAAT
>SLBI01000202.1 GCA_007126375.1 Paracoccaceae bacterium | reverse complement strand
GCGCCGCAAAGGCAGCCGCCGCACCACGCACCGCACGCTCCACCGTCTCCGCCCCGCAGTCCCGGATCCGTGCCGTGACCGAACCCGACGCCGGACACCGGAACTCAAGCAATGCCTCGCCCGTGGCTCCGGTCGGCGGTTCAAGGATGGGGGCGGCCGAGGCGGGCATGGTGGACAATGCTCAGCCCTCCCCTGCCCTGCCGGCGCTGGCCCGGCCCTGCTGCACCATGTGCCAGACCCGGGCCGGAGAAAGCGGCAGGTCGCGCGGCTGCACGCCGAAATCCGCCAGCGCATCGGCGAGCGCATTGCCCAGCATCCCGCCCACGGGGATCGTGCCACCTTCGCCCGCGCCCTTGGCGCCCAGCGGATGGAACGGCGAGGGGTGCAGTTCGACGGCCTGCGAGCGGATATTCGGGAAGTCGGTGGCGAGGGGAACGAGGTAATCGGCCAGCGTTCCCGAGAGCATCTGGCCTTCGCCGTCGTAGACGAAATGTTCCAGCAGCGCGCCGCCCAGACCCTGGACGATCGAGCCCACCGCCTGGCCATGCAGGGTCAGCGGGTTGATCTTGCGCCCGACATCCTCGATGCCGACATAATCGACGATCTCGATCTTGCCGGTTTCGGCGTCGACGGCGATGTGCACCGCATGGGCGCCATTGGTGTAGGTGTGCTTGGAGTTGCGGAAGGTCGCCTCGTAGGCGATCCCGCGCCCCGCCAGCGCCGTCAGTTCCATCGTCGCACCGGCCTCGGAACAGACCGTGCCGGCTTCGTAGCGAAGCTGCTCCACCGGGGCCTGCATCAGTTCGGACGCGGCGGCAAGGATCTGGCTGCGCAGTTCTGACGCGGCGATCAGTGCGGCATTGCCCGCCATCACTGTCGAGCGCGAGTGGAACGAGCCGAAGCCTTCCTTCACATAGGTGGTGGAGCCATGGAACAGTTGCAGCCGCTCCATCGGCAATTCCATGGCATCGGCGGCGATCTGGGTCAGGATCGTCTTGACGCCCTGGCCAACCGCCGAGGAGCCGGTGTAGACCGACACCTTGCCGTCGTCCTCGAGCACCATGCGGACATTCTCGGCCGGCCCGGCCGCGCCGCCCTCGATGAAGCAACCCACCGCGATGCCGTGATAGCGGCCGTCGATGCGCTTTCCGCTCAGCCTCTTCTTCTCGTCCCAGCCGAATTTCGCGAGGCAGAGATCCAGCATGTGGCCGTAGTCGCCGCTGTCGAGTTCGCTGTCATGCGGGTCCGGCGCGGTCGAGGGCAGCGGATGCGGCAGCTCGTCGCTGCGCAACAGGTTGTGGCGGCGGAACTCCACCCGGTCGATGCCGAGGTCGCCCGCGACAAGATCGAAGAGCCGCTCGCGGAAGAAGTCGGATTCGAACCGGCCCGGCCCGCGATAGGTGCCGGTGGGCGACTTGTTCGACACCACCATGGCAACGTCCGAGGCGAAGTTCGGGATGCGATAGGGGCCCGGCACGAACATCGAAACATTGCGCGGCGTGATCGTGGTGGAGGTACGGATATAGGCGCCGATGTTGACATCCGCCCGCACGCGCATGCCGCGGATGGTGCCATCGCGCTCGCAGGCGATCTCGATGTCGCAATGGACGTCGCGCGCGTGCGAGATCGCCAGCAGATGCTCGCGCCGGTCCTCGATCCATTTCACCGGCCGGTTCAGCATACGGGCGCAGAAAGGCACGAGAAAATCCTCGGGGAAGAACTCGCCGCGCACGCCGAAGCTGCCGCCGGCGTCGCCCTCGATCATCTGCACCTTTTCGAGGTCGAGACCGAGCAGTTGCGCAAGCATCTTGCGGTTCTGGAACGGCACCTTGGCCGCGCCCCAGGAGGTCATCGTGCCGGCCACCGGATCCCATTGCGACAGGACGCCCCGGGTCTCCATGGTGATGCCGGTATGACGGTGCACGTAGAAGCGTTCACGCCGGGTATAGGGCGCTCCGTTGAATGCGGCCTCCACATCGCCGAGTTTCGCGTTGTAGCCCCAGACTCGGTTCGAGGGTTGCCCCTCGTACAGGGCAGGCTGGCCCTCGCCGCGGTTCTCCGATGTCACCGCAGCGGGCAGGGGTTCGATGTCGAGCGCGATCAGGTCGAGCGCGTCCTCGGCCAGTTCGGGGCTGTCGGCGACGACGAAGGCGACCGGCTCGCCGACATAGCGCACCCTTTCGGCTGCAAGCACCGGCTGGCGGAACGGATCCATCCCGGGGTTGGGGAAGAGGCGGATCGGGATCGTGGGCACGCCGTCCGGATGGTCATGCCCCGGGAGGTCGGCCGCGGTGATCACCGCATGCACACCCGGCATCGCGCGGGCCTCGGTGGCGTCGACCGAAAGGATTCGGCCATGCGCCATAGGGCTGCGCAGCACGGCGCCGTGCAGCATCCCCTCCAGATGGATATCATCCACATAGCGACCCTCGCCGCGCAGCAGGCGCAGATCTTCAAGCCGTTCGATGGGCTGGCCGACAACCGGGCCGGAGACGGGCTTCACGATGGTCATTGCGCGGCCACCTCTCCGGCAGGCATCGAAGAAGCGCCGCCATAGGCTGCGCGGGCCTCGCGAATCGCCTCGACGATCGACAGGTACCCGGTACAGCGGCAAATGTTGCCCGACATCGCCTCACGGATGCGGTCGTCATCGGCATCGGGCTCGCGTGTCAGAAGCGCGTGGGCCGCGGTGATCATCCCGGGCGTGCAGAAGCCGCATTGCAATCCGTGATGCTTGCGAAACGACGCCTGCAACGGAGAAAGGCCCTCGGCTGGCGACAGGCCCTCCACCGTGGTGACGGACCGCCCCTCGACCTGCACGGCCAGCATCAGGCAGGACAGCACGGACTCGCCGTCGAGGATGACGGTGCATGCGCCACAGACGCCATGCTCGCACCCCACATGCGTACCGGTGCGCATCAGCCGGTGGCGGATGCAGTCCACGAGCTTTGTACGCGGTTCCACCTCGACCCGGACGGCCTCGCCGTTCAACTCGAACTCCACGGTTCTGTTGCCCATCATTCCTGCTCCAGTCCTGCGGCCTGTTTCAGCGTTCGTGCGGTCAGCGTCATCACCAGTGCCCGGCGGTAGTCGGCCTCGCCGGCGTCCTCGACCATCGGGCTGACCTCCTGCCCGGCGGTCGCGCCTGCCGCTTCGGCCAGCTCGGCGGTCAGCACCCTGCCCTCAAGAAATGCCTCGACACCCGAAAGGCGCACCGGGGTGGAGCCGGCACCGATCGCGACAGCACGCATGTCGTGCACCGCACCATCCGTGCCGTCGTCGAAGCATACCGCCACTCCGGCCATCGCGAAATCGCCCCTGCGCCGCGCCACCTCCTGAAAGCCCCAGCGCCGCCCGGCCGGCCATGCCGGCAGCCGGACCCCGGTCAGCACATCCGTGGGTTCGAGCACGGTTTCCAGCGGGCCGAGGAAAAAGTCCTCTGCTGAAAGCTCGCGCGGGCCGCTTTCGCCGAATACCTCGATCACGGCGTCGACCAGCCGCGCAAAACCCGGCATCTCGGATGCCGGATCGGCATGGGCAAGACTGCCACCCACCGTGCCGCGGTTTCGCACCTGAGTGTGGGCGACATGATCGATCATGGCCACGAGCAACGGCTGCGCCGTCCGCAGCGCCGGGTGCCGTTCGATATCGATCCAGCGAACCCGGGCGCCCAGCCGCACGTGGTCTGCCCCGATCTCGATCCGGTCGAGGCCCTGCAAGCGGCCGAGGTCCACCAGCACGCTCGGCGCATTCAACCGGAACGCGAGCACCGGCATGAGGCTCTGGCCGCCGGAGATTATCTTGGCGTCGGCGTTGGCAGACAGCAGCGCAACAACCTCTTCGAGACTGGCTGGGGCGCAGTAATCCAAGTCAGGCAGCTTCATGAACTGTCCCCTCCCTTCCTGGCCGGGGCATCCGTCGCGGCCGAGTGGTCTTGCATTTGGCTAGTCCAATACTAACCATTCAGTCAAGGCCGCGCGGCCGCCGGATCGGCATTGACCGTTCGGCACAGGAGATTTGCATGATTTTCGGTCTTGAGCGGGGGCACCCCTGCATGCCTGCAACCATCAGGCAGAGACGATGCGCGAACCCGGCGGAACCGCAGTGAGCGGGCCCGCACGCGGCGCTTGCCATGCCAGAGCCGCACGACGCCGGCGCGACGGTGCGCGCCGCCGCCGGTCTGGCTGCGCGGGCACGATCGCGCCTCCTCGATCGCCCATCCGGGCACTGAGGACACTGTTGCGGAGGAGGCGCTGCGGATTGTTGGCCAACCCGCGATGACAGGGCCCGCGTCAGAGCCGCAGGAGACGCCGGGCGTTGTCGGCACCGATCATCTGGCGCTCTGCCGCGGAGATCGGCGCAGCCCGGAGCCAGTCGGCGCCCGCGACATTCGGCGCATAGGGCCAGTCCACCGCGAACATGACGCGCTCCACCCCGATCTCGGCGATCACGCAGGCCAGCGCAGTATCGGAAAAGAAGCCACTCGTGGTGACATGAAAGTGCCGGGTGAAGACCTCGCGGAAATCCTTCATCGGCGTGTCGCGGGCCAGAGCTTCGTCTATCCGGGCCAACTGGAAGGGGATGGTTTCACCGAAATGTCCGAGAATCATCTGCAGGTCGGGGCAGCGATCGAACAGCCCCGACAGCACCAGGCGCATCGCCTGTGTTCCGGCCTCGACCATGAAGCCCCAGCCGGCGCGCACGAACATCGGATGCGTTCGCGCGAAACCGGCGTAATGGCCCTTCATCATCTGCGGGCCGGGGTCGGCGGGATGCAGATAGATCGGCACGCCCAGTTCGGCGGCGCGGGCGAAGATCGGCAGGTGCCGGGGATCGTCCAGCGACGGACCGGCGGCGAGGGTGTGCAGCACCGCGCCCTTCAACCCGAGCACCTCGACCGCCCTGGCCAGTTCCTCGGCCCCTGCCTGGGGGTCATCGGTCGCCACCGAGGCAAGGCCGGCCAGCCGGTCGGGCCGCAGCGCCACCGCCGCGCAAAGGATGTCGTTGCAACGCCGCGTCCAGTCGGCGCCCGCACCGGACCGAACCCCCTGCGCCCCCGGCGGCCCGTGCGAGATCACCTGCATGTCGATGCCGGCCGCATCCATTTCGGCAATGCGCGCCTCGCCCAGATCCTCCATGCGCGCAATCAGGCCGCTCCGCGGGCGCGCAGCGTGCCAGTCGGGGTCGAAGACGTCGTTCCACCCTGGCTCGAAGAAATGCTCCTCGATCGCAATGATAATGGGTGTTCCCTCCCTGTGATCCTCCGGGCGCGGCCCGATGGCCTGGCGTTTAACCCAAAGGTTAGCACCTTGCCAGCCCGAAGGCCCGCAGTGGGCTCGGGCAGTTGACCTTTTGCTAACCGAAAGGTTAGCTGAGGATACCTGTTTCGCCGTCTCCGGTCGGTCTTCCGGAACCGCGGCATGCACCGAGGGGAACATCATGGCCGAAACTGCCGCACCCATGACGCCAAGCCGAGGCGACAGCGCTGCCGTCGTGGCGATCATCGGGCGTGGCGCGATCGGCCGCTGGATTGCGGCCCGTCTGGAAGGGGCGGTGACCCCGGTCGGGCGGGACGACCCGCTGCCCCAGGCCGCGCCGGTGGTCGAGGCCGCCGGTCACGAGGCACTGGCCGCCCATGGACCGCAGGCGCTGGCGCACGGTGCCGACCCGCCGATCGCCTCGGTGGGAGCGCTGGCCGATCCGGCGCTCGAGGAGGAGCTTTCTGTTGCGGCCACGGTTGCGCTGTCCGGCCCGGGGCTCGAACGCACGCGGGTGCAGGTGGTCGCCGACCCCGACATCACGACCAACCGTCACGTCGTGGCCGCGCGTGGCGCGTTCGGCAGCTTCGAGGCGATGGCGGACGGCGTGCCGATGCCCGACAACCCGTGCAGTTCCAGCCTGACGGCAATGCGCCTTTTGCGTGCGATCCGCAACCGCACCGCAGCGGTGGTCCTGTGACGGCGCCGGCCCGGCCCGCCGGGCGCAGCGTTGCGCCTGCCGGCCGAACTGGCTGATGCTCGGGGCTCTTCTCGCGCTCGCCTCCGGCGCCTGCTTCGGGCTGAACATCGCGGCCCTGCGCCGTGGTGTTCTCAGTGCAAGCGTGCTGCAGGCGATGACCATCACGGTGCTTTTCGGGGTGCCCGCCTTCGCCGCGGCTGCGCTGGTGTTCGGTGCATATCCCGCGCTGGCGACCATGTCCGTTCCCGCGTTCGGCTGGATGGCGGCGGCGGGCCTGGTGCATTTCATCGGCGGGCGCTACAGCGACTACCGCGCGACCCAGGCATTGGGCGTGGCGCTCTCGACCCCGGTGCAGCAGTTCACCGTCGCGGTCTCGCTGGCGCTGGCAGTGGCTTTCCTGAACGAGCATGTAACCGGGTTGAAGATGCTTGGCCTCCTGCTGATGCTGGCGGGCCCCGTGGCGCTCTCGATGCGACGTCGTCAGGCCGAGGCGGCGGCGGCGAGCAAGGTGTTTCGGCCCAGCTTTGGCCCCGGCATCTTCTGGGCCGCCGTGTCCGCGGTATGCTACGGTACCAGCCCGCTGCTGATCACGCTCGGGCTTGGCGCCGAGCGCACGATAGCCAATGCGGTGGCCGGGGGGCTTGTGTCGTATGTGGCCGCGGCGGTCGTCGTCATCGTCATGGTGGTGGCGCTGGGTGGGCTGCGTTTCCTGCGGGGCTTCGATCCGCGCGCGTCGCGCTGGTTCCTTCTGTCCGGGCTTTTCGTTTCCTTCAGCCAGTTGTTGTTCTACATGGCCTTGGCGCTTGCGCCGGTTTCGGTGATCGTGCCCTTGCAGCGTCTTTCAGTGGTGTTTCGGGTGGTGTTTTCCGGCCTGCTCAATCACAACGCGGAGATCCTCGACCGGTTCGTGCTTCTGGCGATCCTGCTGTCCGTGATCGGCGCGATGTGTATCTCGCTGGACACGGGCTTCGTGCGGGCGGCGCTGCCCTGGCCCGAGGCGGTGGCGGAGGCGCTGCTTCGGCCCTGGTCCGTGCCCGGCGTTGCGGGTGTTGTCGCGCCGCAGGGGAGTGGAGAGTGATACAGGGCGGCATGAAACAGTCGAAATCAGACGCCACCCGGCAGCGCATCCGCAAGGTGGCGACCGGGGAATTCGCCAATCGCGGCTTTGCCGGCGCGCGCATCGAGACGATCATGCGCCGCAGCAAGGTCAGCAGGACCCTGATCTACCACTATTTCAAGAGCAAGGAGCAACTCTTCCAGACGGTGCTCGAGGCGGATTGCGAGAAGACCCGATTTGACCGCGTCGACTGGCCGGTCGAGGGCGACGTCGAGGACATTGTCCTCGCATGCCTCGCCCCCCCACCGGACCGGAACGCCATCTTTGCCAGCGCCCGGCACCCCATCGCGGCCGCATCCTTGGCGGTTTCCCGTCCTGCTTCGGGCCCAACGGACGGTGGCGGGTCATGACCCCCCGCCCGCCGATACCTCTGGCGCTGCAGGTCAACGGCCGCTGGATATCGGTCACCGTGGCGCAAGGGACTCCACTTCTGGCCGCCCTGCGCGCCGCAGGCCTGACCGGAACGCGTTTCGGCTGCGGCGAAGGGCATTGCGGCGTCTGCACCGTGTTGGTGAACGGGCGGCCCGTCGCCTCCTGCACGCTGGCGACCGAACAGGTCGGTTCGGCCGAGATCACCACGATAGAGGGGCTGGGTTCGGCCGATGTCGCCGGCCCGGTGCAATCCGCCTTCCTCGATCATCAGGCAGCGCAATGCGGCTACTGCATCAACGGCATCATTGTCGCGCTCACGGGCCTTCTGGCCCGCAGGCCCCGTCCGGATCGGGCCGAGATCCTCGCATGGCTGGACGAACGGCACATCTGCCGCTGTGGCGCACATCTGCGCATCCTGCGGGCGGTGGACGCGCTTCTCGCCGGTGACGCATCCCCGGCTGCCGGAATGGCGGGGCCGGGGCAATGAGCCTGCCGGCGGATATCGCGGCGAACCCGAAGCTGTCCACATGGTTCGCCCTCGAGGCGGATGGCAGGGTCGTCTTTCGCACCGGCAAGGTGGAACTGGGTCAGGGGGCGGTGACCGCCATCGCCGCGCTGGCCGCGGCCGAGTTGACGATCCAACCCGAGGCCCTGACGGTGGTCGCGGGCGACACGCGCTCCGGTCCGGACGAGGGGCTTACCGCCTCGAGCCTGTCCATCGAGCAGGGGGGCGCCGCCGCGCGCCATGCCGCCGGCGTCCTGCGCGAACGGCTTGCCGAGGCCGCCGCAAGACGGCTCGGCGTTCCGGTGGCGGCCCTGCATCTTGCCGACGGCCGCTTCTCGGTCTCCGGACAGAACCTGTCGCTGGGTTTTTCCGACCTTGCCGGCGATCTCGACATGGAGGCCGACATGCGCCGGCTGCCCGTGCCCGAGCCGGTATCGGACTGGGCGCAGGCGGTGCCGTTGCGCCGGCGCGATCTGCCCGCGAGACTCTCCGGTCCGGCCTTCGTGCACGACCTCGTGCGGCACGACATGCGCCATGGCCGGGTGCTGCGCCCGCCTCATCCCGGCGCGGTTCTGGAGGCGGCCGACCGCGCGGCACTGGCCGCCCTGCCGGGGGTCGATACCGTCGTGATCGACGGCGGTTTTGTTGGCATCGTCGCGGCGGACGAGTACACTGCAGATCGGGCAGCCAGCGCAGGCGAACGCCATCTGCGGTGGCGCCTTGCGCGAAGGTTGCCGCCGTGCGAGCCCGACCAGGCCTGGCTGGAAGATGTCGCCCCGCATCTGGTGGAAACGCTGCTGGATGAAGCTGACGCAGGGGTCTCGCTTTCAGCGCCCGATCTTGCGGCCACCTTTGCGCGCCCGTTCATCGCCCATGCCGCCATCGCCCCGTCCTGCGCGGTGGCCGAATGGCAGGACAACCGCCTGACCGTCTGGGCGCACAGCCAGGGCCCGTTCCTGCTCGCCGGTGCGCTGGCCCGAGCGCTGGATCTGCCCGAGGAAGCGGTCGCGGTGGTGCACAGCCCCGGCGCGGGTGCCTATGGTCACAACGGCGCCGACGACGTTGCGCTGGATGCGGCGCTGCTGGCGCGGGCGGCAGGGGCGCCGGTCATGGTGCGCTGGTCGCGTCGTGATGAAATGGTCTGGGCGCCGCGCGGACCGGCCATGCGCATCCGACTTGCTGCCAAGCTGGATCACGAAACGGGCAGGATTGCCGCCTGGTCGTCCGAGGTGTTCAGCCCGCCGCATCTGGGGCGACCGCAACGGGGACTGGCGGCGCCGGGGGTCGATCTGCTGGCCGCATGGTCGCGGGCACGACCGGTGCCGCCCGCACCGCCCCGCAGCCTGCCGGGCCCGGGGACGGGTGACCGCAACGCGATCCCCGGCTATGCGGTCGGTGCGCGACGCATCCGCCACCACCTGCTGCCCCAGGGGACGCTGCGGACCTCGGCCCTGCGCGCGCTGGGCGCACATGCCAATGTCTTCGCGATCGAGGGGTTCATGGATGAACTCGCCGCACTGGCGGGCGCCGACCCTCTGGAGTTCCGCCTGCGTCACCTCGACGACGACCGAGGCCGCGGGATTCTGGAGATCGCCGCGGGCGCCGCCGGCTGGGACGGCCGGCCCGCCGGCGGCGACGGGCACGGCATGGGCATCGGCTATGCGCGCTACAAGAACACCGGGGCCTGGTGTGCCGTGGTGGCTGAGGTGGTGGTCGAGACGGAGGTACGGCTGATCCGGCTGGTGGCCGCGGTTGATTGCGGGGCGGTTGTTCATCGCGACGGTGCGCTGAATCAGATCGAGGGCGGCGTGCTTCAGGCGGCCAGCTGGACCCTCCTTGAATCGCTGTCATGGGACGCGGATGGGGTGATCGGGACCGGATGGGACAGCTATCCGGTGCTGGGCTTCGCCAAGGTTCCGGCAGTGGATGTGCATCTGGCCCACCGGCCGGCATCGGCACCTCTGGGCGCCGGCGAGTGCGCGACGGGCCCGACAACGGCGGCCATTGCAAACGCTGCCGCCGCCGCCCTGGGAGTCCGGCTGCGCAGATTGCCGCTTACTCCAAGCGGGTTGCGCGCCGCCATCGACGAAATCTGACGCCTGCGACCCTTACCCCATGGTGACAGCCCGAACTGACTGGGCCGGCACCCCCTCCCGCAGCCCATTCTCTCGAGTGTCGTGTCTGGCAGGCTGATGTCGGGCTTCAAGAATGCGGGGTGAACCGGATGCAGGATGGCGCGTTCATCGGCCTGGATCCCCACAGGGCAACGATCTCCGGCGCGGTCGCACGCGGCGCGCGCTGCGTATTCCGGGGAAGATGAGTGGCTATTCCAGGCGATCATGGGCGCCGGCTTCGCCCGCAGCGCCGCAGCAACGAGACGCCCCTTGCCCTCGTCCCATTGCCGCACCGTTGCCGGGATTGCGCGGCACCGCCTCGCATTCTCCCGGTGGCGGGTATCGGTTGGCCGGTCTGCCGGCCTGGAAAGGGGAACCCTGTTCATCCGCGCCATCAGGCGATCCATCCGGGCTTCGTCGAGCGGGTCCTGTAGCTGAAAGGTCTCTCGGACGAGCGCGCGCATGCCCACGTCCTCGACCGTCCGCTTGATCGCCGCGCCACCTCCGGGTCCTTGCCGATGGCACTGCGCAGGAGCCGCGCCTCCCATGCCTCCAGCGCGGCCCGGCGCGCGGCCTCGAAACCGTGCCGGTCATGGACGGCGACGACGCCGTTCCGCGTGGGACCTATGGAGATTTTGGCGGTATGCGGCCGCACGCCGCAGGCGGAAATCCCGCTGCGCATCGTCCTGCCCAGATCCTGCGGGCGTCACCGATCCCATGACGGGGTGTCCTTGGCGCCACCGGCGGCCTGCAGCTGCTCCGCCGCCCACTTCAGTGATTATTTCAACGGGCTATGCCCAAACACGCCATCATCACCGCCGCCTGATGACGACCCGGAACTGTTCGCCACACCTCCGACAATCCCCACGGCCAGAGCTTCCCCCGGCATGCAGACGGCGGGTTGGCGGGCACAGAACGGGGCCTCTGCCGACTGCGATGACACGCTGGCAGCCTGTCCGACCCGGCACGCCATTGACCTCGCCGATACTCGAACAGCCCGCCAGTACGCCGAGTGCCGCCAATGACGCAATGAGTCTGTGCTGCGTTTGTCCCCGTCAATGCTGCCATAATGGATATCCTGTGCACGCATGCCTGCCTTTCGAGGCAACCGGCCCAGGCCGGAACCCAGGTGACTCCGGCCCGCGCCCGTGACGCGCACGAACCAAGGACAGAACCGGGCAGACACCGGCAGGCCTGTGCCCTCGACTGTGGCACTGCAATGCGCGCGATGCGGGTCAGGCGTTTGTCTCGCGGGGGGCAAAACAGTTTTTTTGGTGCGATTTTCTGGCTTTGCGGCGGATACTGCCGCCGGAGCCGGATAATCAAGAAGGCCGCGGGATCGGCGGGCTGGAGTGGGCCGTATCGCCAGGCACGGATGCGGTTGCCGTGTTCACGCCCGGTGCAGCCGGTTCCGATGCCGGCCCCGTGCCGCAGACCGCAACCACTTCGAGCCTTCTGTCCCGGACGAGAAGGCGGAAGTGTGCTTCACCGGCATCGCCGGGGCGGGCACTCCCGCGATCGCGCCGCGCGCGAACGGGACCGTTGGCCACCCGGATCGAAGGGCGCTGCTGCGGGTGTTCGGGCAGGATGCCCTTCCCCGGACATGCCTGACAGACAGGCGACGCATGCCGTGACCTCGGAACCGTATCCGGCGGGCGCCGGTGCCGCTGCTCGGAAATGCCGTGATTGCCCCCGATACGGCCCTCGACACGCATCGTGATCCGGGCAGGCATGTGGGCAGGTCCGGACCGCCGGCCCTGAGGTGCCGTCGAGAGCGGCGACCGGAGCAGGGGCTTCACGGCCGGCACGGCGCGGGGAGAGAGAGGGACGGGTGCGCGCGACATCGACCGGACCACAACCATGGCGCCTGACGGGCATGTCCGCTCCGGATGCAGCGCGACACCCTGCCCCCACTTCGCTGACGGCGGACCCGCGCCCCGGCAGGCCGCGGGGGGGGCGGCATGCACGGGACACGCCTGTCAGGCGGCGAACCCGAGCCTGTAGGGGTAGATCTCGAACGCCGGGTGCGCCTCGGCCCCGACCACGCCGGCGGCGTGGTGACGGAAGACCGAGGTCCAGTAGGGCTGGATCACCACACCTTCCTCCTGCATCAACCGCTGGATCCGGGCCATCACCTCGCGCCGCGCATCGGCGTCGGCGATGCGCAGGGCGTCGGAGAGCAGCGCATCGAACTCGGCGTTCTCGAAGCCGCTCTCGTTCCACGGCTCGCCGCTGCGATAGGCCAGCGCGAGGCTCTGCACGCCCAGCGGGCGGTGGCCCCAGTCGGTGGTGGAGAAGGGATAGTTCAACCAGTCGTTCCAGAAGGTTGCGCCGGGCAGCACCCGACGTTCGACGCTGATGCCCGCGTCGCGGAGCATCGCGGCGGCGGCATCCGCCGTGGGCCCGCGCCAGTTGTCGTCGATGGAGATCAGCTCGTGCACGAAATCGCCCATCCCCGCCTCCTCCATCAGCGCGCGGGCGGTCTCCGGATCGAACACCGGCGGCTCGGGCAGTTCGGCGTATTCGGGATGGATCGGGCAGACATGGTGGTTTTCCGCCACCACCCCGCGATCATTGTAGCCCAGTTCCAGCAGGACCTCGTTGTCCACCGCCATCGCCAGCGCCCGGCGCACGCGCACATCGGCGTAGGGGCGGATGCCATCAACCTCGGTCTTCTGGTTGGGGCGGATCACCAGGGTGCGGGCGGTCACCGTCTCATCCCGCACCATCAGCGGGTCCAGCAGATCGACGAAATCGCCCACCGTCTCGTACACCATGTCGACGAGGCCGGAATCCACCGCGGCGATGATCGCGCTCTGATCGGTGCCGAGATCGATGAACTCGATCCGCTCCAGCGTGGGCGCGCCGAAGACCTCCGCGCCCCACCAGGCATGATCATCATTGCGCAGCAGTTCGCCCCGCACGCCGACCTCGTACTCGCCGGGCAGATAGGGGCCGGTACCGACCGGATTGCCGAGGATGTCGGCGCCGTTGTCGCCGTCCTTGATGATGGCGGCGGTATAGTCCGAACAGGTGGCGATGATGGTGATGTCGGGTTCGGACAGGTTGAGCCGCACGGTCAGATCGTCGATCACCTCGATCGCGCCGTCGCGGGCCCGGCCGGCATCGGGATCGATCAGCCCCGGCAGGCGCGAGGCCATGGAGTTGCCCTCGGCCCCGCGGTCGCACCAGCGGGTGAAGTTCCAGGCGACGTCGCGCGCGGTGAAGGCACTGCCGTCGTTCCAGGTCACGCCGGGGCGGACGCGCAGGATATAGGTCTGCGCGTTTTCGTCGACTTCCCAGCTTTCCAGCAATCGCGGATGCAGCGTTCCGTCACGGTTGTATTCCACCAGATACTCCAGCCAGCCACGGGCGAAGTTGGAGATCTGCGGCCAGTCGAAGGTGCGCGGGTCCTTCAACGGGCGGACGTCCTGCTGGATACGCAGCACCCCTCCGGGGCGCCGCGCCGGCGTGTCGGCCTGCGGCGCCGCAATCCCGAGAAGGCCGTAGGCCGCCGGCACGGCAACCCCGAGGGCCGTGGCCCGGGTCAGGAATTCGCGCCGGCCGAGTTGGCCGCGGGCGACCTCATGGGCATGGGCGACGGCGGCGGGGTGTAGCGGCGGGTGTAGCGACATCGTGCATGTATCCTGCGGTCATTCCTCGAAGCCCGAAAGGGTAGGGTCGCGGAGCGGCCGCGGCAAGGCGCTGGTCCGGGAAACCTGTGCCTTGTGCCGTCGAGCGCTCCATTCTGTCGGAATGCGGGCCGCGCGGCGCGGCCGGCACCGCAGCCTTCCCGGCTGTGGGGCCTGCACCGCGGCGCCGAAGGCGATCGGGCCACACCGGGCCCGCCGCGACCAAGGATGCGCATTGCCTCGGGCGGCCCCATGCAGAGGGCTTTTCCGGCGCCCCGCGCTGCGGCAGGCTGGGCGGTGCATCAGCAAGAAGGCTCCGCCATGAAGATCAACATCGAGATCGACTGCACCCCCGAGGAATTCAAGGATCTGCTGATCCCTTCCGACCGGCAGGCAGACTTTGCCGCCAAGGCCTATCAGGCGATGGTCGAGGCCATGGGCGCGGCGATGATGAAGCAGTTCGCCGGCTTCCGGCCCGATCCGAAGGACTGAGGCCGCCGCGCCGCTCAGGCCCGTCCCTCGGCCACGGCGAAACAGGCGGCCATGCCGTCGTCCACCGGAACCGCCTGCGGGATCTCGCGCCGGCAGCGATCACCCACCAGCGGACAGCGGGGATGGAAGGCGCAGCCGGGGGGCGGATCGATCGGGTTCGGGATCTCGCCCTCCACCCGCTTGCGGCGCCGGCCGGACATCTCCAGATCCGGCACGGCGTCGAGCAGCATGCGGCTGTAGGGATGGCGCGGCTCGCGAAACAGCCGCTTGCCCTCGGCCACCTCGGCCAGCCGGCCGAGGTAGAGCACGCCGATCCGGTTCGCCATGTGACGCACCACGCTCAGGTCGTGCGAGATGAAGAGATAGGTCAGCCCGAACTCGTCCTGCAGGTCGCGCATCAGGTTCAGGATCTGCGCCTGCACCGACACGTCGAGCGCCGAGGTCGGCTCGTCGCAGACGATGAATTCGGGGCGCGACGACAGCGCCCGGGCGATGGCGATGCGCTGGCGCTGGCCGCCCGAGAACTCGTGCGGAAACTTGGCCGAGTCGGCGGCACCCAACCCCACCACCTCCAGCAGCCGCCCCACCTCGCGGCGTATCTCGGCGCCCGAGGCGAGGCCGAAGGTGCGGATCGGCTCGGCGATGATGTCGCCCACCCGCCAGCGCGGGTTCAGGCTGGCGAAAGGGTCCTGAAAGATCATCTGGAAACGTCGCCGCAGCGTGCGCATGGCCGCCCCGGCGGTGCCGGTCATCTCCTGGCCGTCGAAGACGATGCGCCCCTCGGACGGTGTCAGCAGCCCCACCACCATCTTGGCGATGGTGGATTTTCCCGACCCGCTCTCGCCCACCAGCGCGAAGGTCTCGCCGCGCCTGATCTCGAAGCTGACAT
>SLBI01000047.1 GCA_007126375.1 Paracoccaceae bacterium | reverse complement strand
CGGGGCCGGTGGACCGCGCCGCGCTGGGGCTGCCGCGGTCGGTATCCGTGCGGGGGCTTGGCTGATGCGCGGGTTTCTCTTTCTGCTGACCGCGGTCGGTGTGATCGGGCTGGCCTTCTGGGCCTATCGCGAGACCCATCGCACGCAGCAGGCGACGGCCGAACTGCGCGCCCTGCGCGGCGAGATTGCCACATTGCGCGAGGCGATCTCGGTGCAGCGGGCCGAATGGGCCTGGCTCAACCGTCCCGACAGGTTGCGCGACCTCGCCCTGCTGAACTTCGATCGGTTGGGGCTGATGCCGATGCTGCCGTCGCAGTTCGGGGCGATCCACGAGGTGCCCTATCCGGTCGAGTCCGAACCCTGGCCCATGCTCGGCGCGCCGATCGAGACCATGGCCGGCCCGGACGAGGAGGAGCCGCTGTGACCCGCACCCCGCTGCGTCCGCTTGCGCGCATCCTGCAAAGCCGCGCCCGCGGCGAGAATCCCGACGCCATCGAGCGTGAGAACCTGCGCCTGCGCGCCGAGGCCGCGCGCGCCAGCGCCCATGCCCGCGCCGAGGGCCGGCTTCTGCTGCTGGCAGCGGGCTTCTTCCTTGCCTTCGGCGTGCTCGGCGCGCGCATGGGTCTGGAGGCGGCGAGCGATCCGGTGGAGCCGGTCACCGCGGCCCGTGCCGGCGCCGGCATCAGCGCGAACCGCGCCGATATCGTGGATCGACGCGGTCGGGTTCTGGCGACCAATCTCGCCACCCATTCGCTCTATGCCCAGCCGCCGCTGATGGTGGACAGGCGCCGCGCCGCCGACGAACTGGCACGGATCTTTCCCGATCTCGATGCCGAGGCCCTGCACCGCCGCTTCACGGCGCCGGGCCGGCGTTTCATCTGGGTCAAGCGGCATCTCTCGCCCGAGCAGATCCAGCAGGTCCACGATATCGGCGAGCCGGGGCTGCTGTTCGGCCCGCGCGAGATGCGCCTCTACCCAAACGGACGGACCGCGGCGCATGTCCTTGGGGGTGCGGGCTTCGGACGCGAGGATGTGCGCGGCGCCGAGGTGATCGGCGTGGCCGGGGTGGAGCGCGTCTTCGACGATGTGCTGCGCGATCCGGCGCATGGCGGGGCACCGCTGCGGCTTTCGCTCGACCTTACCGTGCAGGCCGCGGTGACCGAGGTGCTGGAGGGCGGTCTGCGGCTGATGAACGCACAGGGCGGCACGGCGATCCTGATGGATGCGCGCAGCGGCGAGATCCTTTCCCTCGTCTCGTTGCCGGATTTCGACCCGAACGACCGGCCGCTGCCGCTGGTCGAGGGCGATGCGGGCGACAGTCCGCTCTTCAATCGCGCGGTTCAGGGGGTCTATGAACTGGGCTCCGTCCTCAAGGCGTTTCCGGTGGCGCAGGCGATCGACCGCGGTCTCCTGCGCCCCGACAGCATCGTCGATACCCGCGGCCCGCTGCGCTGGGGCCGGTTCAGCATCACCGATTTCCGGCCGCGCGGAGCCGAGCAGAGCGTTTCGGACATCTTCGTCTACAGCTCGAACGTCGGCACGGCGCGGATCGCCCAGCGCATGGGGGTGGAAGCGCAGCGGGAGTTCCTTGGCGCGCTGGGCCTGCTCGCGCCCTCGCCGGTCGAGTTGACCGAGGCGCCGAACGCCCGCCCCCTGCTGCCGCGCAACTGGTCGGAACTGTCGATGCTGACGATCTCCTACGGGCACGGGCTCAGCATCAGCCCGCTGCATCTCGCCGCGGCCTATGCGCCGCTGGTCAACGGCGGTACCCTGGTCGAACCGACGCTGATGCGCCGGCCGCGGCCGGCACCGGGGACACGGGTCATCGCAGCGGAGACGTCGGCCGCCATGGTGGCGATGATGCGCGAGACGGTTGCAAGCGGCACCGCGACACTGGCAGATGTGGCCGGCTATGCCGTGGGGGGCAAGACCGGCACCGCCGACAAGCCGCGCCCGCGCGGAGGTGGATACTACGACGACAAGGTGATCGCGAGCTTCGTCGGCGCCTTTCCGATGCCTGATCCGAAGTATGTCATCGTCGTCACGCTGGATGAACCGGTCGAGACGACGGGCCGCGATCCGCGCCGCACCGCCGGCTGGACCGCGGCACCGGTGGCCGGCGAGATCATCCGCCGCGCCGCGCCCCTGCTGGGCCTGCGTCCGCAGGCCGAGGATGCGGCGGCGCTTCGCCCGACGATTGCCGGCGGGCGCGCGGATGGGCTAACACCCGTGCGGCAGTGACGTGTATTTGCGGCTGCGGGCCGGGAGAAGATGCGGTGGTGGCAGAAGGCAGGACACTGGCGGAACTCGGTCTGTCCGCCCGCGGCGGGGCTGAGGCACGGATCACCGGCATCAGCCTCGACAGCCGTACGGTAAGGCCCGGGCATCTGTTTGCGGCGCTGCCCGGCAGTCGCCTGCACGGGGCCGAATTCGTCGATCCCGCGCTGCGGATGGGCGCCGCCGCCGTGCTGACCGATGCCGCCGGGGCCGCCGTCGCGGCCGCTGCGCTGTCCGCCCGGCCGGTGCCGGTGGTGCTGGCCGAGGACCCGCGCCAGGTGCTGGCCTTCGCGGCCGCGCTTTGGTTCGGCGCCCAGCCCGAAACCACGGTGGCGGTGACGGGCACCAACGGCAAGACCTCGGTGGCAAGCTTCACCCGGCAGATCTGGGCGGCGCTGGGCCGGCAGGCCGTCAACGTCGGCACCACCGGTATCGAGGGCGCCTATGCGGCAAGCGGCGCGCTGACCACGCCCGACACAGTTACCCTGCACCGATTGCTGGCGGAGATGGCAGCAGCAGGCGTGACCCATGCGGCGATGGAGGCGTCGAGCCACGGGCTCGACCAGCGCCGGCTGGACGCGGTGCGGCTCACGGCGGCGGCCTTCACCAATCTCAGCCAGGATCACCTCGACTATCATGGCAGCTTCGATGCCTATTTCGCCGCCAAGGCGGGGCTCTTCGCCCGTGTCCTGCCGGAGGATGGTGTGGCGGTCATCAATCTCGACGATCCGAGAGGCTCCGACATGGCGGCGATCGCGCATGCTCGGGGCCAACGCCTGCTGGCAGTGGGGCGGGCCGGGTCGGCCGATATCCGGCTGCTCGCACAGCGGGCAGAGCCCACGGGCCAGATCCTGCGCTTTTCCTGGGAAGGCAAGCCGTTTCAGCTTCGGTTGGGCCTGATCGGGGCGTTCCAGTCCGAGAACGTGCTGCTTGCCGCCGGGCTTGCCATCGCGGCGGGCGAAGAGCCGGAGCGGGTGTTCGCCGCCCTGCCGCGGCTGCAGACCGTGCGTGGACGGATGCAGCATGTGGCGACGCGCGGGCACGGCGCGCCGGTCTTCGTCGATTACGCACATACCCCGGCCGCGCTCGCCACCGCACTGTCTGCGCTGCGCCCGCATGTGCTGGGCCGGCTGATCGTCGTGTTCGGTGCCGGCGGCGACCGGGACCGTGCCAAGCGGCCGATGATGGGGCATGAGGCGGCGCGTCATGCCGACGTGGTCTATGTCACCGACGACAACCCGCGCAGCGAGGATCCGGCGGCGATCCGCGCCGCCATCCTGTCGGCCTGCCCCGATGCGAACGAGGTCGGCGACCGGGCGGAGGCGATCCTGCGCGCCGTCGATACGCTGGGGCCCGGCGACGCGTTGCTGATCGCCGGCAAGGGTCACGAGACGGGGCAGATCGTCGGCGACACGGTCTATCCCTTCGACGATGCCGAACAGGCCAGTATCGCCGTGGCGGCGCTGGAGGGACCCGACCGGTGAGCGCGCTCTGGACAGCGGCCGAGGCGGCGGCCGCCACCGGCGGGCACGCCGCGGGTGCCTGGGCCGCCACCGGGGTTTCCATCGACAGCCGCACGCTGGCACCTGGCGATCTGTTCGTGGCACTGACCGCAGCGCGCGACGGGCATGACTTCGTCGCGTCGGCGCTGGCGGCCGGCGCGGCCGCGGCGATGGTCTCGCGCGTTCCCGACGGCGTCGCGTCGGATGCGCCGCTGCTGGTCGTCGCCGATGTGCTCGACGGCCTCACTGCGCTGGGTCGCGCGGGGCGGGCGCGCATGTCGGGCCGTGTGATCGCGGTGACGGGTTCTGTCGGCAAGACCTCGACCAAGGAGATGCTGCGGGTGATGCTGACCCGGCAGGGCACCGTGCACGCGGCCGAAGCCAGCTACAACAATCACTGGGGTGTGCCGCTGACTTTGGCGCGGATGCCGGTCTCCAGCGATTATGCGGTGATCGAGATCGGCATGAACGCCCGCGGCGAGATTGCCCCGCTGGCCCGCCTCGCCCGGCCGCATGTGGCGCTGATCACCACCATCGCGCCGGCGCATCTGGAGGCGCTTGGCTCGCTCGAGGCCATCGCCGAGGAGAAGGCCGACATCTTCGCCGGGCTGGAGCCGGGCGGGGTGGCAGTCTGGCCCGAGGGGCTGTCGACATCCGGGATACTGCGCACGCGCGCGGCAGCGCGCACGGCCGCGGTGGGTGGCGAAAGCCGCCCGTTCGGCCCGGCGACGGCGTGCGAATTGCGCGACCTGCGCACCACGCCCGGGGCCACCGTGGCCGAGGCGCGGATCGAGGGCCACAGGGTACTTCTCAAACTGCCCGACGCGGGGCGGCATTTCGCCCTGAACGCACTGGGTGCGCTGGCCGCGGCCACCGCCGCGGGTGCCGATCTCGCGCTGGCCGCGCTCGATCTCGCGCAATGGTCGCCGCCGGGCGGGCGCGGGGAGCGGCGCCACATCCTGCTCGATGCGGCCGAGGGCGAGGGCTTCACGCTCATCGACGATGCCTACAACGCGAACCCCGCGTCGCTCGCCGCCGCGCTGGAGATGCTTGCGGCCGCCACACCCGAGGGACGCGGCCGCCGCATCGCCATCCTCGGTGACATGCTGGAACTCGGCCGGGAGGAGGCGATGCTGCATGCCGCACTGGCCGATCACGCCGCGGTTGGGGCCATAGACACGGTGCATTGCGCCGGGCCGCGCATGGCGCATCTCTGGTCGGCGCTGCCGCCGGCGCGCCGCGGGATGCGGCGCGAGTCGGCCGCGACGCTGGCCGCGGAGGCTGCGACACTGGTCGGGCCGGGCGATGTGGTTCTGGTCAAGGGCTCCAAGGGGAGCCGGGTGGCTTTGGTCGTTGACGCGCTCGTCAAACTCGGGCAAGGCCGCGCGCCACAGTCCGGCGGGGGATAGAGTCATGCTGTTCTGGCTGAGCGACCTGGCCGACGGCGGGGGAGTGCTGAACCTCTTTCGCTACATCACCTTTCGCGCCGGCGGCGCGTTCCTTACGGCGCTGATCTTCGGTTTCCTCTTCGGCCGGCCGCTGATCAGCCTGCTGCGCCGGCGCCAGAGGAACGGTCAGCCGATCCGCGACGACGGTCCGGCCAGCCATCTGCTTACCAAGGCCGGCACGCCGACGATGGGCGGGGTGCTGATCCTCGGCGCCCTGACCGTGGCGACGCTGCTCTGGGCGCGGCTTGACAACCCTTATGTCTGGCTGGTGCTGCTGACCACCATCGCCTTCGGCGTGGTGGGGTTCGCCGACGACCTCGCCAAGGTGTCGAAGGGCAACCACAAGGGGGTTCCGGGGCGGGTGCGGCTGTTGATCGGCTTCGGCATCGGCGTCGCGGCGACCGGAGCGGCGATGCTGCTGCACCCCGAAGCGCTGTCGGGCCAGCTCGCCGTGCCGGTGTTCAAGGACGTGCTGATCAACATGGGCTGGTTCTTCATCCCGTTCGGCATGTTCGTGATCGCCGGCGCGGCCAATGCGGTGAACCTGACCGACGGGCTGGACGGGCTGGCGATCATGCCGGTGATGATCGCCGCCGGCACCCTCGGAGTGATCGCCTATGCGGTGGGGCGGGTGGATTTCACCACCTATCTGGACGTGCATTTCGTGCCCGGAACGGGCGAACTGCTGATCTTCACCGCGGCGCTGATCGGCGGCGGGCTGGGGTTCCTCTGGTACAACGCACCGCCGGCGGCGGTGTTCATGGGCGATACCGGCAGCCTCGCGCTGGGCGGCGCGCTGGGCGCGATCGCGGTGGCCACCAAGCACGAGATCGTGCTGGGCATCGTCGGCGGGCTCTTCGTGCTGGAGGCGCTGTCCGTGATCATCCAGGTCGCCTATTTCAAGGCGACGGGCAAGCGGGTGTTCCTGATGGCGCCGATCCACCATCACTTCGAGAAGAAGGGCTGGGCCGAGCCGCAGATCGTGATCCGGTTCTGGATCATCAGCCTCGTGCTGGCCCTGATCGGGCTGGCCACGCTGAAGGTGCGCTGAGCCGACCGGCAGCCGCGCGGTTTGACAAGCGGACGCGCCTCGGGCTAGCCGGGCGCCCCATGAAACGACGTGTCTTTCTGAGCGGCGCTCTTGCGGCCGGCACTCTTTCCGCCGCCTGCGCGCCAACCCCCTATGCCAACCCGCTCGGCCGCGAGGCCCGCGCCGCGCTGCGCTTCGCACGAATCGAGGTGAACACCGCGGGCACGGCTTATGAAAGCGCCCGCGCCGCGGACTACGCCAGCGGCCTCGGGCCGCAATTGCAGGCGCGGTTGCGGCGCGCGTTCTCCGACCGGCTGGATCCGGGCGGCGTGACGCTGGCAGTCGAAATCCAGCGACTGAACGTCGCCGGAGCGACCGGCACGGCCTTCGGGCGCGATCAGTCGCGGATGTCCGGTGCCGCGCGCGTCCTCGACCGCGAGGGCAGGCTTCTGGCCAGCTATCCGATTACCGTCATTGCCGGTCAGGCGCGCAGCACGACCGTTGGCGCGCTGGCGAGCGCCGCGGTGAGCACTGCGGACGGATACTATCGCGCCCTGCTGGACGAGTTTGCCCAGAACACGCGGATCGAGATTCTCGGCTCCGAGTCCTTCGGCGCGAGGACGGTCCGACAACTCACCGGCGGATGATCGCGGTCGGCGCCGCTCTGGCAGTGCAGCCGCGGGCGCGCTAAGCCTCCTGCGCAAACTGACGGCAGGGATGTGGCAGGATGATCCCGGTTCCGGGCTTTGAGGGTCGGAAGGTAGCGGTGCTCGGGCTGGCCCGGTCCGGGCTGGCGGCGGCGCAGGCTCTGGTCGCCGGCGGCGCCGAGGTGCTGTGCTGGGACGACGGGCAGGAGGCGCGCGATCGCGCGGCTTCCGCAGGATTCGCGCTGCACGATCCGGGTCGCGCCGGAAGCCTGGACGGAGTTGCACGTCTGATCGTCAGCCCCGGCATCCCGCATCTCTACCCGGCACCCAACCGCCATGTCGCCGCGGCCCTCGCCGCTGGCGTGCCGGTGGACAATGACGTGGGGCTGTTCTTTCGCGCGCTCGGCCGGGCGGACTGGGCCGCGATGGATGCGCCGCCGCGGGTGGTGGCCGTGACCGGCTCGAACGGAAAATCGACCACGACCGCCCTGATCCACCATATCCTGACCTCGGCCGGCCGTCCGGCGCAGATGGGCGGCAACATCGGCCGCGGCGTTCTCGACCTCGACCCGCCGGGCGAGGGCGCGGTGATCGTGCTCGAACTCTCCTCCTATCAGCTGGAACTCGCCCGAGCGCTGACGCCCGATGTGGCGGTCTTCACCAATCTCACCGAGGATCACCTGGACCGCCATGGCGGCATGGGTGGCTATTTCGCCGCCAAGCGTCGGCTCTTTGCCGAGGGCGGGCCCGACCGCGCCGTGATCGGCGTGGACGAGGCCGAGGGCCGGTTCCTGGCCGGCCAGCTGGCCGAGGCCGCCGAAGATGACCGGGTGATCCGGATCTCGGCGGCTGCGAAGCTGGGCGGGCCGGGCTGGTCGGTGTCTGCCCGGCGCGGCTTTCTGGCGGAATGGCGCAAGGGCCGGCAACTCGCCTCCGTCGATCTGCGTGATGTCCGGGGGCTGCCCGGCGCGCACAACCACCAGAACGCCTGCGCCGCATGGGCCGCGGCGCGCGCGCTGGGTCTTGGTCCGCGCGACATCGCCGCTGCGCTGGAAAGCTTCGCCGGCCTGCCGCACCGCAGCCAGCTGATCGCCGAGAAACGCGGCGTGCGCTACGTCAACGATTCCAAGGCGACGAATGCCGCCAGCGCGGCACGGGCGCTGGCGGCGTTTTCCGGCATCCGCTGGATCGCCGGCGGGCTGGGCAAGGAGGGCGGGATCGCCGCCTGCGCGCATTATCTCGACCGTGTTGCCAAGGCTTATCTGATCGGCCACGCCGCACCGGACTTCGCGGTGCAACTGGGTGACACGCCGCAGGAGATCTGCGGCGACATGGCGACGGCTGTGGCGCGCGCCGCGGCAGAGGCCTTGCCGGGCGAGGTGGTGCTGCTGGCCCCGGCCGCCGCAAGCTTCGACCAGTACCCCGATTTCGAGGCCCGCGGCGCGGACTTCGCGGCGCTGGTGGCGGCCCTGCCGAACTGACAGCAGGCGCTTGCGCGCCGCAGCGGTGCGAAACCTGCCGCAAGAGTGCAACGGAAAAGGGGCGGCGCCTTTCGGCGTCGCCCCGCATCTTCTCCCCGCGATGCGGTCACATGGGCTCGGGCAGGGGGGTATCGGGGCCCATTTCGGGAAGCACCGGGAATTCGACCTGCGGGATCTCGCCCGTCAGCGTGCGCAGGAAGGCGGTGATGTCGGCGATCTGTTCGTCGCTCAGATCGGCGCCGAGTTGCGCCACGCCCATCACCGCGACCGCGGTTTCCAGATCCCAAACCGCACCCGAGTGGAAGTAGGGCGGCGTGATCGCGATGTTGCGCAGCGGCGAGGCGCGGAACACGTAGTCGTCGATGGCGGTGCGCGTCACCTCGAACCGGCCGCGGTCGCCTTCCGGCAGGATGTCGGCTCCGGGGCGTTCCACCAGGCCGAAGGGATAGTATTCCTGACCGCCCAGGTTCACGCCCTGGTGGCAGGTGATGCAGCCTTCCTCGATGAAGGCCTGCAAACCGCGCAGCTCCTGTTCGTCGAGCACGCCGATGTCGCCCATCAGGAACTGATCGAACGGGCTGTTGGGGGTGATCAGGGTGGCTTCGAACGCCTCGATAGCCTTGGCGAGATTGCTGAAGGTCACCGGCTCATCCTCGCCGGGGAACGCGGCGGCGAACATGTCCACATAGCCCGACATCGACGACAGCGTGGCCAGCACGCGCTCTTCGGTGTTGGCCATTTCCACCGCCGCCTCGATCGGGCCGGTCGCCTGTTCGCGCAGATCGGCGGCACGGCCGTCCCAGAACTGGGCGGCGTTGAAGATGGCATTGTACACCGTGGGCGAGTTCCGCGGCCCCTGTGCCCAGCCATGACCGATCGAGGCGGGCAGACCGTCCATGCCCCCCATCCCCAGATTGTGGCACGAGTTGCAGGAGAACACCCAGGAGCGGGACAGCCGGGGGTCGAACCACAGTGACTTGCCGAGATCGATCCGGGCGCGGCTCAGGACATTGCCATCGGGCACGGGCGCCGCAAGCGGGATCGGTTCAAAAAAGAGCCTCGCATCTTCCAGCAGGGCGGCGGGGTCGAGATCGGCGGCGGCGGCCGGTCCGGCGGCTGGCAGTGCGATACCGACCAGCATCGCCGCTAGCAAGGGCCGTTGCATGTAGCGTCTCCTTGTTCGTTTGGAACGCTTCCATGTTAGACGGTGGCGGCGGGTTCGGGTTTGATCCTGATCAACAGCAGTGCCGATCCTGCCGTCCGGGCCGCACGCGATGCTGGCGCGCGACCGGATTCTTCGCTAGACTTCCACACAGACCCGGCCAACGGGCACGAGCGGGGCAGTACAGAGGCAGGACCCCATGACGGAAATGGTGCACGGCTCCATGCCCATCCGGGCAGGCGAGCCGATTTTGCCGCGGTGGTGGCGCACGGTGGATCGCTGGACGATTTCCTGTGTGCTTCTGCTGTTTGCTGCCGGGCTGTTGCTGGGGTTGGCCGCGTCGCCGCCGCTGGCCGCGCGCAACGGGCTTCCGCCTTTCTACTATGTCGAACGGCAGGCGGTGTTCGGGGCGCTTGCACTGGTGGCGATGTTCCTGACGTCAATGCTGGGACCGGCGACATTGCGGCGGCTTTCGATTCTGGGCTGCGGACTCTCGCTGGCGGCGCTCGCCGCGCTGCCTGTCCTCGGGACGGACTTCGGCAAGGGTGCGGTCCGCTGGTATTCGCTCGGTTTCGCCAGCGTGCAGCCGTCCGAGTTCCTCAAGCCCGTGTTCGTCGTCACCGTGGCCTGGCTGATGGCGGCGGCGCAGCTGCCGAACGGTCCGCCGGGGCGGGCGTTGTCGCTGGGTCTCGCCGTGCTGGTGGTCGGATTGCTCGCCATCCAGCCGGATTTCGGCCAGGCGGCGCTCGTGCTGTTCGCCTGGATGGCGATCTATTTCGTGGCCGGCGCGCCGATCCTTCTGCTGGTCGCCCTGTGCGGCGCGACGGTGATCGCAGGCATCGCCGCTTATAACGGATCGGCGCATTTCGCCCGGCGCATCGATGGCTTCCTGTCGCCCGAACTCGATCCCCGCACGCAACTGTATTTCGCCTCCAACGCGATCCGCGAAGGCGGCTTCTGGGGCGTCGGCGTCGGCGAGGGCCAGGTCAAGCGCAGCCTGCCCGATGCGCATACCGATTTCATCATCGCGGTTGCGGCCGAGGAATACGGCCTCGTCCTCGTCCTTTTCGTCATCGCCCTCTTCGCCACCATCGCGATCCGGTCACTTCTGCGCCTGATGCGCGAGCGCGACGCCTTCATCCGGCTGGCCGGTGCCGGGCTCGTGTGCATGATGTCGGCGCAGGCGCTGATCAACATGGGCGTGGCGGTGCGGCTGCTGCCGGCCAAGGGGATGACGCTGCCCTTCGTCAGTTACGGCGGCTCCTCGGTCGTGGCCGCCGGGATCGCGATGGGGCTGCTGCTGGCATTTACCCGGACCCGACCGCAGGGTGCGATCGGCGACATTCTCGCACATCGGGGTCGCTGATGACGCCGGATGCGGGGCAGGGTCGGCTCGCCGTGCTCGCCGCCGGCGGCACCGGCGGGCACATGTTCCCCGCACAGGCTCTGGCCGAGAAGCTGATCGACCGCGGCTGGCGGGTGACGCTTTCGACCGATGCCCGCGGCGCCCGTTATGCCGGCGGCTTCCCCCCTGCGGTGACGGTGGAGGAGGTGCAGGCGGCCACCTTCGCCCGCGGTGGGCTGCTCGCCCGTGCGTCGGTGCCGCTGCGCCTCGGCGTGGGGCTGGCCGCGGCCGTGCATCGCTTCCGCCGCGACCGGCCGGCGGCGGTGGTGGGCTTCGGCGGCTACCCCTCGATCCCGGCGCTTGCGGCGGCGACCGTGTTGCGCCTGCCGCGGTTGATCCATGAACAGAATGGCGTGCTGGGCCGGGTCAACGCCCGTTTCGCGCCGCGCGTCGGGGTGGTGGCCTGCGGCACCTGGCCCACTGCGCTTCCCGAGGGCGTTGAGGGGGTGCACACCGGCAATCCGGTCCGGGCCGCGGTGCTGGCACGCGCCGGTGCACCCTACATCCCCCCGGGCGACTACCCGATGACGCTGCTCGTCATCGGCGGCAGCCAGGGCGCGCGCATCCTCTCCGATATGGTCCCCGCTGCGCTGGCCCGTCTGCCGGATGCACTTCGGGCCCATCTGCGCATCGCCCACCAGGCCCGCCCGGAGGACCTCGACCGCGTCACCGAGGCCTATGCCGCCGCCGGCCTGCCGGCCGAGGTGCGCCCCTTCTTCGACGACATCCCCGACCGGCTGGCCAATGCGCAACTGGTGATCAGCCGCGCCGGTGCCTCGTCGCTGGCCGATATCGCGGTGATCGGCCGCCCGGCCATCCTGATCCCCTATGCCGCCGCCGCCGCCGATCATCAGAGCGCGAACGCCCGCGCCCCGGTCGAGGCCGGTGCGGCGGTGGTGATGCCCGAAGCGGACCTTGCCCCCGAAACCCTGTCGGCCGAGGTCGAGGCGCTGTTGACCGCCCCAGACCGCGCCCTGCAGATGTCGCTCGCCGCGTTGCGCGCTGCCCGCGCGGATGCGGCCGACCGTCTTGCCACCCTCGTCGAACAACGCGCCAGCCCGGAGACCAGAGCATGAGCCCCGCCACCAAGATGCCGATCGACATCGGCCCGATCCATTTCACCGGCATCGGCGGTATCGGCATGTCCGGCATCGCCGAGGTGCTGATGACGCTGGGTTATCGCGTTCAGGGCTCCGACCTGAAGGAAACCGCGATCACACGCCGCCTGCGCACGCTCGGCGCCGAGGTCTTCGTCGGCCAGCGCGCGGAGAACCTCGAAGGCGCCGAGGTCGTCGTCGTCTCCTCCGCCATCAGGCCGGGCAATCCAGAGCTGGAAGAGGCGCGCCGCCGCGGCCTGCCGGTGGTGCGTCGGGCCGAGATGCTGGCGGAACTCATGCGCCTGCGCGACAACATCGCGGTCGCCGGCACCCACGGCAAGACCACCACGACGACGCTGGTCGCCACCCTGCTCGATGCCGGCGGGATCGATCCCACGGTGATCAACGGCGGCGTGATCCACGCCTATGGCTCGAACGCCCGCGCCGGCGCCGGCAGCTGGATGGTGGTCGAGGCCGACGAGAGCGACGGCAGCTTCAACCGCCTGCCCGCCACCATCGCCATCGTCACCAACATCGACCCCGAGCACATGGAGCACTGGGGCAGCTTCGACGCGCTGCGCGAAGGCTTCTACCATTTCGCCTCGAACATCCCCTTCTACGGCCTCGCCGTGCTCTGCACCGACCACCCGGAGGTGCAGCTGCTCGCCGGCCGGCTCTCCGACCGCCGCGTCGTCACCTTCGGCTTCAACGCCCAGGCCGATGTGCGCGCGGTGAACCTGCGCTATGCCGGCGGGATCGCGCATTTCGACATCGCGCTGCAGGCCGAGGGCAAGGTGATCCGCGGCTGCACCCTGCCGATGCCGGGCGACCACAACGTCTCCAACGCGCTGGGCGCGGTGGCGGTCGCCCGCCACCTCGGCATGACCGGCGACGAGATCCGCACCGCGCTCGCCGGCTTCAAGGGCGTCAACCGCCGCTTCACCCGGGTGGGCGAGGTGGACGGGGTCACCATCATCGACGATTACGGCCACCACCCGGTCGAGATCGCCGCGGTGCTCCGTGCCGCCCGGCAGGCGCTGGGCGCTGCCGGCGGCCGGCTCATCGCGGTTCACCAGCCGCACCGTTACACCCGGCTCTCGGCGCTGTTCGAGGAGTTCTGCACCTGCTTCAACGAGGCCGACGCGGTCGGCATCGCCGAGGTCTATGCCGCCGGCGAGGCGCCCATCGAGGGCGCCAGCCGCGACGATCTGGTGGCCGGACTGACCCGCCACGGCCACCGCAACGCCCGCGCGCTGGCGACGGAGGACGACCTGCTGGCGCTGGTGATGGATCAGGCGCGGCCCGGCGACATGGTCGTGTGCCTCGGCGCCGGCACCATCTCGACCTGGGCGACCGCGCTGCCCGCCCGCCTCGCCGCCGCCCGTCCGCGCGCGGCCAACGGCGGCTAGGGCCGGGGCATGCTCTCGCTGCTCCTCGCCGGCATCTGGGTGCTGGTCGCCGCCGCCATCGCGCTGATGCCGCAGCGCATCCACTGGCCCGGCGCGGTGGCGCTGATCGTCACCGGCGTGCCGATCCTCGGCTACCTCACCTGGCAGAACGGCCCGCTGGCCGGCCTCATCGGCCTCGCCGCCGGCGCCTCCGTCCTGCGCTGGCCGCTCTTCTACCTCGGCAAATGGCTGCGCCGGAAGGTCACGGGGCGGGGGTGAGCCACCGTTGCCGTCCCCGGAATTTGCGGGAAAGGTGCATGGATGAATGGTGCCCCCGAGATCACGAGCGAAGCGGCTCTCGCGCAATGGCTGAGCAAGCTACCTCAGGCTCTCGAGCAAACACCCGAAAAGTCTCGTGGTATTGCAATCGCCCTAGCTTTTCGAGCCGCACTCCGCATTCTTCCGGCGGAGTGGGATTTCGCTACTGCAAATCATGGTGTTGTGAGAGGGGTAACGCCGCTACCAAGTCTCTATCGGCTTGTTGTTGCTGGGGCCTCGAGTTTCAGCGAGCGTGACGGACTCGATGCAGCAAGTCACGCAGCACACGTCTTCTACGCGTCGTCTGGTTTGGCCGTATTCCTGCCCCTGAGCCCCTCTGCTTTTGGTGCTGTCGCGGCGCCGACATTTGCGGCCAGGTTCATTGTCCGTACGTTCGAAGATGCCAAGGGAGTGGGTCACAGGGAGCTTCGTTCAGACTGCGCCTTTGTCCTTGGCGGCGGTGATTTGAGGGGGCGCCAGCTTTTCAATGAGGGCGATAATCCTCATCGCGCACTGTGGCTGGAGGTCCGTGAGCGGCACGCAAGTATGTTCCAATGGGCTTTCTGGATCGACTGGTACGAGAAATGCCTCGCCGGCGCCCCGCAGGACTGGGAGGGCCTCCTCACCGACATCGCCGTGATCCCCTCCGATGAGTGGGACAAGGGGCCAGAGCACATCGCGGAGCTAATCGCGCAGCTTCAGAAAAAGCATGAAGCCACCGCGCCGAGGCTAGCCGAAAACACACTGCGCGCCATTCAGACTGCGGTGGCGCGCAATGGTCCGGCGCTTGCCCTTCAGCTCGATGCGCTGGCCCAACTGGTGGAGATCGAGCTGGAGCGCATCCGCGGGAAGAACCCGGAAGACGACCTGGCCCAGCAGGAGCGCGAGCATCTCATCGCGGTCTTCACCCGCATGCGAGAGGCGATTGCCTCCATGCGCGCGCTGCTGCCCGCCGACGGCCGGCTCGACGATGCCGGCGCGCAGGAGATGGGTGGCTGGGCCGTCGTTCTGGCGCAGGCCGGCGAGGCGTGGAACTCCGAGGCCAAGCGCATGCTGTTGAACGATCCGGCGAGCAAAGTCGAAACGGCTGGGCGCCTTGTCGCAGCCGGCTCCGTGGCAGGGGTTCTCACGGCTTGCGGTCTGCCCATTCTGGGGGCGATAGCCGGCGGGGTGATCATCGGCGAAAAGAAGCTCACCGATCTGACCAAGGCAGTCCGGGGTCTCGGCTCCGGAGGCTCCTGATTGTATCGGCACCCCATGACGCCCGAAGCGATCCCCGTCCGCGGCACCCTCACCCCGAACCGGCCGATGGCGGACCTCACCTGGCTGCGCGTGG
>SLBI01000163.1 GCA_007126375.1 Paracoccaceae bacterium | reverse complement strand
CGTGTTCGACTTTGCCGGATCCGATCCGCAGCTCTCCTGGGCGCGCAATATTCCCCAGCAGGCGCTCGTTGCGACGATCCTGACCGTCGCCAAGAGCCTGCTCGACCCCGACGTACCGGCCAACGCCGGATACTTCGACACGATCGAGATCCGCGCTCCGAGCGGAACTGTCGTCCAGCCCGTCGCGCCGGCGCCGGTGGGCTGCCGATCGATCTCCTGCGGGGTGCTGGGCGACACCATCGCGGCCGCACTCTCGAAGGCCATGCCGGACAAGGCGATTGCCGGCAGCGGCCCGCATCATCTGGTGGTTTTCGCCGGTCCCGACCCGCGCTCGGATGGCTACTTCGTGAACTACGAGACCATCGCAGGCGGCATGGGGGCGCGCGCCTATCGCGACGGGATGGATGCGGTGCGGGTGCATGCCTCGGGGGCGGCGAACCTGCCGATCGAGGCACTCGAACACGCCTATCCGCTGCGAATCGAGCGTTATGCGCTGCGGGACGGTTCCGGGGGAACGGGCACCTGGCGCGGCGGCACCGGTGTCGTGCGCGATTATCGCGCCCTCACCGACGGGGTGCATGTCAGCCTGTCGTCCGAGCGCCAGCACGTGCCCGCGGCCGGCATCTCCGGGGGCACCGGCGGCGCGCCGGGGGTCTTCGTGATGGACCCCGGCACGCCGCACGAGCGTGTCCTCGGCTCGGCCGAGGCCGATACGCCGCTGCCCCGCGGCTCTGTCCTCTCGATCCGCACGCCCGGAGGCGGAGCTTGCGGGCCTCTGTCGGGGCGGGATGCGGAGCTGCGTGACCGCGATGTGCGCGAGGGCCGGCTGCCGCCGGAGCCCCCGCGCCGGACGGGGTGAGCAGCCATGCCCATGCCCCGACGAGCCGTAGCACCTAGGCCGGAGCCCTTCGCCGAGTTCCGTAAGCTGTTTCCCGGCAGCGACCGGCGCATCTACATGAACGTGTCGGCGCGGGGCCTGATCGCGCGGCCGGTGCGCGCGGCGATGGACGCCTTCCTTGACCAGCGGATGGACGGGAGCGTGAACAAGGCATGGATGTTCGAGCGCGCCGAGGCCACCCGAGCCCGCTTTGCCCGGCTGATCGGCGCCAGCCCGGACGAGATTGCCTTCACCAAGAACATCTCCGAGGGCATCAACGCCTTCGCCAATGCCCTGCCCTGGGCCGAAGGCGACAACGTGGTGCTGTGCGAGAGCGTGGAGCATCCTGCCAACATCCTGCCGTGGCTCAATCTGCAGCGCCGTTGCGGGATCGGCATCAAGGCGGTTGCCGACGCGGACGGCCACATTCCGGTGGAACGCCTGATCGAGGCTGTGGACGCGCGGACCCGGGTTGTCTCGGTGTCCTCGATCTCTTTCTCGCCAGGCTTCCGGGTGCCGCTGGCAGAACTCGCTGCAGAATGTCGGGCGCGCGGCGTACTGCTGTTCGTCGATGCGGCACAGTCCATCGGGCTGCAGCAAATCGATGTCGAAACCCTCGGTATCGATGCGCTGGTCACCTCGACGCAGAAGGGGTTGCTGGCGCTCTACGGCGCCGGCTTCCTCCATGTGCGGAGGGCGGTTGCAGACAGGATGCAGCCCGTCTACCTCTCCCGCGCCGGAGCAGTCGGCGGTGCAGGGCACGAGGCCGCGCGGATCCAGGGCACGGACTGGGACCATGCGCCCGGCGCCCGGCGCTTCGATGTCGGGAACCACAACTTCCTTGCGCTGATCGCTGTCGAGCGCAGCATGGAGATGCTCGAAGGGCTCGGGATCGCCCGCGTCGAGACACATGTGCGCAACCTCGCCCAACGGCTCGCCGTCGGAGTCGCCGAGGCGGGACTGCCACTCTTCGGCGACGTCGACGACCCGCGGCGCGCGCACATCGTCTGTGTGGGGCACGGCCTGAGCGACGAGCACGACAGCACCCGCGACAAACGCATGGCCGACCTCCACCAGTGGCTCGAGGCGAACGGTGTGGCCCTCACGATTCGCCGGGGCCTGTTGCGGTTCTCGCTGCATGGCTACAACGACACCGGCGACGTCGACGCGACGCTCGATCTGATCCGGCGCTGGCCCGGTCGTTCCGGAACCGCCTGACCACCGGCCACGCATCCCGCACACAGCGGCGGACCGCCCTCGCGCGACCGGCGCGCGGGGATGGCCGAGGGCGTTCCCCTCACGACGTCGCCGCGATCTCCGGCAGATGGAGGTCCAGCGTCTCCAGAAGCGCGTCGCGCTGTGCATCCCGCGTCCCGCGGGCCCACGCCGCAGCGAGGATCAGCCTGGACAGCATCCGTCCGGGCGCCATGGCCAATGGAACGAAGCTTACCCCTGGAACTGCGAGGCGTGCCGTCGATCGCGGTACGATGGCAAGACCCGTCCCGGTCGCGACAAGGTTGACGATGGTATGCTTTTCGTCGGCGATCTGCGCGATCCGCGCCGTCAGCCCGGACTCGGCGAACAGCCTGATCGTCAGGTCATGCGAATGCGGCCGCGACTGGCGGTCCGGCACGATCAGCGGTGCCTCGGCCAGTTCGGCAATCGATATCTCCGCCTGACGCGCCAGCGGATGATCCGTCGGCAGGGCCACAACGGCGGTTTCGAAGAACAGCGTGCGAAAGGTGATGCGGGGGTCACGGATATCCGGCGGGCGACAGAACGCGATGTCGAGACTGCCGCTGAGCAGCCTGGGCAAGAGGCGGATGGTCTTCTGCTCGACAAGGTGAACCTCGATGGCCGGATGAGCGGCGCGCAGGTGTTGCAACAGTTGCGGCAGCAGGCCCGCGGCGGCGCTGTCGATGGCCCCGACCTTCAGCACCGGCGTCTCCCGCTTGCGCAGACCGCGCAGCCGTGCTTCCAGGCTGTCGGCCTGCGACACGAGCGCCCGCGCCTCGTCGAGGATTGCGGACCCTGCCTCGGTCAGCGACACGGACCGCGTGGTGCGCAGGAACAGCCGCGTCTCGAACCGTTCCTCCAGAGTGCGGATCTGACGCCCCAGCGAGGCCGGAAGCATGTCCAGCGACCGCGCCGCACGCCCGAAATGCAGATGCTCGGCCACCGCCAGAAAGCACCGCAGCTGGATCGTGTCCATGGGTCTGGCCCTCCGGACGAATTATGCCGCATCCGAATATAATCCTGCGCGCATTGGGGCGTCCAGCCTCGGCGCCGATGATGGGCGCGGCATCGGCGGGTGGCAGCAATGGGGAGGCATCGGGCATCAGCCATGCCCATTCCCCCTGTGCCCTGTCCGAAAGGACATCGACCACGAGAGGAACGGAACGTCATGAAGCACTACAGGATTGCCGCCATCCCCGCCGATGGCATCGGCCCCGAAGTCATCTCCGCCGGCCTGCAGGCGCTGGAAGCCCTGGAACGCCGCGACGGCGGCTTCAGGCTGGACGTGACCTGCTTCGACTGGGGGGCGGAGCACTATCGCAGGACCGGAGCGATGATGCCCGAGGATGGCACCGAACAGCTCGTTGCCTTCGACGCGATCTTTTTCGGGGCGGTGGGAGCGCCAGATGTGCCCGACCACATCACGCTTTGGGGCCTGCGCCTGCCAATCTGCCAGGGCTTCGACCAGTACGCCAACGTGCGCCCCACCCGCATCCTTCCCGGAATCCGGTCGCCCCTCGCGGGTGTCGGCCCCGGCGATCTGGACTGGGTGATCGTGCGCGAGAACTCCGAAGGGGAGTATTCCGGCCACGGCGGCCGCGCCCACAGGGGCCTGCCCGAAGAGGTTGGCACGGAGGTTGCCATCTTCACCCGCGTCGGCGTCACCCGGATCATGCGCTATGCGTTCGGCCTGGCACAGTCGCGCCCGCGCAAGCTCCTCACCGTGGTCACGAAGTCGAACGCCCAGCGGTTCGGCATGGTGATGTGGGACGAGATCGCCGCCGAAGTGGCGAAGGCCTTTCCCGATGTGACCTGGGACAAGATGCTTGTCGATGCGATGACCGTCCGCATGGTGAAGAACCCGCGTAGCCTCGACACCATCGTCGCCACGAACCTCCATGCCGACATCCTGTCTGATCTCGCCGGCGCCCTGGCGGGCAGCCTCGGCGTCGCCCCAACCGCCAACATCGACCCCGAGCGGCGCTACCCGTCGATGTTCGAGCCGATCCACGGCTCGGCCTTCGACATCACCGGCAAGGGCATCGCCAACCCCGTTGCCACCTTCTGGACCGCTGCGCAGATGCTGGAGCATCTCGGCGAAGCGGCCGCGGCTGCGCGCATGATGCGGGCGGTCGAGAGGGTCTGCGCAGACGGGGTGATGACGCCGGACGTCGGCGGCACGGCCACCACGCAGGAGGTCACCGAAGCCGTCTGCGAGGCAATCCGAAGGGAGAACGTCGACTTCCGCTGAAGATTGCCG
>SLBI01000334.1 GCA_007126375.1 Paracoccaceae bacterium | reverse complement strand
TGGCGCGGGCGCATGTGGCGCGGGCGCGGGCGGATGCGGTGGCGCTGCCCCTGGCGATGCTGGCCGACGCGCTGGCCGAGGTCGGCCCCGATCCGGCGCCGCTGGCGGCATGGCTGGGGGTGGAGGAGGATCTGCCGCGGCTGTTTCGCCGTCTGGCGGCGCTGCCGCCCGGCTTTGCCGGGATGCCGCCGGTCGGCCTCGTGGTCTGCGACGGCTCCGGCACCTTCACCTTTCGCCGGCCGGTGCCCGGCTTCGGCCTGCCGCGTTTCGGCGCCGCCTGTCCGCTGTGGCCGCTGTTCCAGGCGCTGGCACGGCCCTTGCAGCCGCTGCGTTCCACGCTGGAGGTGGCCGGGCGGCACACGCAGCGCTTCGAGGCCTTCGCCTTCTGCCGGCCGGTGGCGCCAGCCGGTTTCGGCCGGCCGGCAGTGCTGGAGGCGACGATGCTGATCCTGCCCGCCGATGCCGCGGCCGGGGGAGCGGCGCAACCGGTTGGCACGAGTTGCCGCATCTGCACGCGGGCGGCCTGCCCGGCGCGTCGCGAGCCGGCGCTGGTGGCCTGACCTGCGCCCGCGGCAGGTTCTTTTGACACGGCGCCGCAGTTTGGCGATAGTCGACCGGGGGAGAGATGCACACCGCGGAAGGGGGAGCCGGCGGATGGGCAGACGGGTTCTGGTGATCGAGGACGAGCCGAGCATCGCCGAGGCGATCGGCTTCATCCTGGCCAGGGACGGCTGGGAGGTGCAGAGCCATGACCGCGGGGCCGGTGCGCTGGAACTGATCCGGGCGCAACGGCCGGATCTGGTGATCCTGGACCTGATGCTGCCCGGACGCACCGGGCTCGACATCCTGCGTGCCCTGCGCGCCGAGGTCGAGACCGCCGCGCTGCCGGTGCTGATGCTGACTGCCCGGAACCAATCGCGTGACCGCGAACTGGCCGAGAGCTGCGGCGCGAGCCGGTTCATGGTCAAACCCTTTTGCAACACCGAGGTGCTCGCGTCCGTGCGCGAACTGGTCGCCTCGTGAAACCGCCGCAGCAGCCGCTTTACCTCGCGCGCGAAACCTTCCGGCGGCGTCGGGTGATGGACGCGGCGCGCGTCCTGCCGTTTCTGGGGCTGTTCCTGTTCCTGCTGCCCCTGCTGTGGGAGGATGCCGCGGGTGCCGGCCAGGCGACCGCCTTCGAGGGGCTCTATCTCTTTGCGGTCTGGGCGGGGCTGATCCTCGGTGCGGCGGTGCTGGCGCGGGGGCTTGCCGAGGGTCTCGACGATCCGCCGGCCGGCGCCGACCGGCCGGGGCCGGCCGAAACGCCTCCTGCCGAGCCCGCACCGGACGGGGCGCGACCGGCCGAAACCGGCGCCGCCTCGCAATGAGTGCGGCGGGAGGCAGGCGCTGATGGTCCCCTTCAATGTCCTGCTGCTTGCCTGTCTCGGCTATGTCGTCTTCCTTTTCACCATCGCCTTCGTGGTGGAGCGGCGGGCCGAGCGGCAGCGGATCGCCTGGCTGTCCTCGCCGCTGATCTACACGCTGTCGTTGTCGATCTACTGCACGGCCTGGACCTTTTACGGCGCGGTCGGCTATGCGGTGCGCTCGGGGCTGGAGTTCGTCACCATCTATCTGGGGCCGACGCTGGTGTTTGTCGGCTGGTGGCTGGTGCTGCGCAAGATGGTGCGGATCGGCAAGACCCAGCGCGTGACCTCGATCGCCGACATGATCTCGGCTCGCTATGGCAAGTCGAACGCCATCGGCGTGATCGTCACCCTGCTCGCGGTGGCCGCGGTCACGCCCTACATCGCGCTGCAGTTGCAGTCGATCTCGCTCAGCTTCGCGGTGTTCGCGGTCGAGCCGGGGACCGGTGCGCATCCGGACCTGGCGCAGACCGCGATCTGGGTGACGGCCGGGCTGGCGGTCTTCACCATACTGTTCGGCACCCGCCGGCTGGATGCCAAGGAACAGCACCACGGCGTCGTCATCGCCATCGCGGTGGAGGCGGTGGTGAAACTGGTCGCCCTGCTGGCCGTCGGCGCCTTCGTCGTCTGGGGCGTGGCCGGCGGCCCGGCCGATGTCCATGCCCGCATCCTCGCCAACGAGAGCCCCGACTGGCAGGTGGTGCCCGGGCGCTGGGCCGGGCTGATATTCCTTTCCGCCGTGGCGATCCTGACCCTGCCGCGGATGTTCCAGGTGCTGGTGGTCGAGAATGCCGACGAGCGCCATCTCGCCACCGCCTCCTGGGCCTTTCCGCTCTATCTGTTCCTGATCTCGGTCTTCGTCATGCCGATCGCGGTGGTCGGCCTCGACGTGCTGCCGGCCGGTGCCAACCCCGATCTGTTCGTGTTGCTGGTGCCGCTGGCGCTGGGGCAGGACGTGCTGGCGATGCTGGCCTTTCTCGGCGGCTTCTCGGCGGCGACCTCGATGGTGATCGTCGCCGCCATCGCGCTGGCGACGATGGTTTCGAACCATGTGGTGGTGCCGGCCTGGCTGGCGCTGCGCGATGCCGGCGCAAGCGGGGACGTCCGCCGCCTCGTGCTGAACGCGCGGCGGCTGTCGATCATCGCGGTGCTGTCCTTCGGCTATCTCTATCACCAGATCACCGGCGGGTCGGCGGCCCTTGCGGCGATGGGGCTGATCGCCTTCGTCGGCATGGCGCAGGCCTTGCCGGCGCTGATCGGCGCGCTCTACTGGCGGGGCGCGAACCGGGTCGGCGCGGCGGCGGGCCTGTCGGTCGGCTTTGCGGTCTGGCTCTACACGCTGTTTCTGCCGTCCTTCGGGCCCGGCGTGCTGCTCTCGGCCGGGCTGATTGCCGAGGGGCCCTTCGGCATCGGCTGGCTGCGTCCGCAGTCGCTGTTCGGCGTCACCGCGGCCGATCCGCTGCTGCATGCGCTGTTCTGGAGCCTCGCGCTGAACACGCTGGCCTTCTGCGCCGGCTCGCTGCTGACCTTTCCCACCCCGCTGGAGCGGGTGCAGGGTGCGCGCTTTGCCAATGTCTTCGACATCCAGACCGGCACGCGGGGCTGGAGCGCAGGCGGCGCCGAGGCCGAGGATCTGCTGGTCATGGCACAGCGCATCCTCGGCACCACCGAGGCGCAGGCCTTCTTTCAGGCAGCGGCGGCGGCGCAGGGCAAGGCGGGCTTCCTGCCTGACACCACCGCCGACTTCCTCGAAGGGCTGGAACGGCGGCTTTCGGGTGCGGTCGGGGCGGCGACGGCGCATGCGATGATCGCCCAGATCGTCGGCGGCAGCATCGTCTCGGTCGAGGATCTGATGGCGGTGGCGAACGAGACGGCGCAGATCATGGAGTATTCCAGCCAGCTCGAGGCCAAGTCCGAGGAACTCAGCCGCACCGCCCGCCAACTGCGCGAGGCCAACGAGATGCTGCAGAAGCTGAGCGTGCAGAAGGACGCCTTCCTCAGTCAGATCAGCCACGAGTTGCGCACGCCGATGACCTCGATCCGCGCCTTCTCCGAGATCCTGAAGGAGGCCGAGGATCTGGCGCCGGAGGAGGCGCGCAAATATGCCGGGATCATTCAGGACGAGGCGATCCGGCTGACCCGACTGCTCGACGACCTGCTCGATCTCTCGGTGCTTGAGGCCGGGCGGGTGCAGCTGAAGATCGAGGAAGTCAGCCTGCGCGACCTGATCGACCGGGCGATCACCGCCTCGGGGTCCGTCGCGCCGCACCGCCGCTTCACCATCGACCGCGACATCTCGACCGAGGCGATCACGATCCGCACCGATGCCGGCCGGCTGGCGCAGGTATTCATCAACGTGTTGTCGAACGCGCGCAAGTACTGCGACGCCGAGCGGCCGCGGATGGATATCCGCGTGCGCGTGGAGGGCCCGCTGGTGATCGTCGATTTCATCGACAACGGTTCGGGCATCCCGAAGAAGAGCCAGGCGCTCATCTTCGAGAAGTTCGCCCGGCTGACCGACCAGATGCAGGCCGGGGGTGCGGGCCTCGGCCTCGCGATCTGTCGCGAGATCATGCACAAGCTGGGCGGCGAGATCGCCTATGTGCCGGGGCAGGGCGGTGCGGCCTTCCGCGTGAGCTTCCTGCGCGTGCTGCCGGCGGCCGAGGTCGCATCCGAGGCAGGCGCCGATCGCGATGCCGCGGCGTGACGGCCGGCCGCTAACCCGATGTAAACCCTGTGGCGTCACATCTGGGCATGCGCCATGGCGCAGCGCGTGCGGGAGGCGGCAGAATGGCATCTGGCGAAGCCGGAACGAAAGCGGCGGGCGCGCCGAAAGCGGCCGCCGTGCCCCGGGGCGTCGACCCGGAGGCGATGCAGGGCCCGGACGAAGCGCCGGGCACACGGCCGGGCGGAACGCCCGGGGCAGGGGGCAAGCCCGCCTTCGGCCAGGGCCCCGGGCTGGGCGCGGTATTGCGTCGCAAGGCGGCCGGCGGGC
>SLBI01000161.1 GCA_007126375.1 Paracoccaceae bacterium | reverse complement strand
CTGCGCGCCGGCCGCCGCGTGTTCGAGGCAGCCGGCCCTGACCGGCAGGCTGCGCCGCCGGTCAGCGCCCGGTCAGCCGCTGCCAGAACCGGCCCAGCCGGCCGCGGGCGGCCTCGCGCCGGTCGTCCATCCGCTCCAGAAACGGCTCCACCTGCCGCTCCTTGAACCGCCGCAGCATCAGCCACACCCAGGCCGCAAGGGCGAACAGCGCGGTGAAGAAAACGATCCGGGTCCAGGGGATGATGGTCTCCTCCGGATCCTCGACAACGCGGACCCGCAGCACGTTCGGATAGATCGACAGGATCACGCTGCGCATCCCGTAATAGCTGACGGCGACCCAGACCGGTTCGGCCGCGGTGGAGACGATATCGCGCGCGCGGGCCTGCATGTCGGAGGAGTTGAGCTTGAAATAGGGTGGCCAGATCCAGCCGGTGTCCTCGTTGCGGAACACGAGCTCGCGGCCATTCGTCCGGACCGTCTCGATGTAGCGCACGTCGCGGGCGGTGCCCTCGGCCTGGCCGGCGGGGGTGGCGGAATAGAAGAAGCTGTTCCAGCCCAGCGTTTCCAGCCGGGTCTCGACGCCGACGATGCGGACCACCTCGTGCCGCGGCAGGGTGTAGTGCAGGATCGATCCCAGAACGAGCACGAGCAGGATCACGAGCGTCCATTTCACGGTGCGCATGGCAGACCTCCGGGGGGATGACGACGCTTGCGCGTCTTGTCGCACGGCCGGGATGCGACAGGCAAGCGCAAGGCCCCGCCGCCCCCTGTCGCTGCGACGAGGTTTCGCATAGCGTCGCCGCATGCGCCCCGGACCCCGGAACCTGATCACCGATGTCGCCGGCCTGAGTGTCGGCAATGCCGCCGACGACCGGGTCAAGACCGGCGTGACCGTGCTCACCGCGGCCGCGCCCTTCAGCGCCGCGGTCCATGTGATGGGCGGTGCGCCCGGCACGCGCGAGACCGATCTGCTGGCGCCCGACCGGCTGGTGCAGAAGGTGGACGCGCTGGTGCTCTCGGGCGGGTCGGCGCTGGGCCTGGCCGCCGCCTCGGGCGTTGCGGATGCGCTGCGCGCGGCCGGGCGGGGCTTTGCGGTGGGCAGGCAGCGCGTGCCGATCGTGCCGGCGGCGATCCTGTTCGATCTCGAGAACGGCGGCGCCAAGGACTGGGCCGAGAATCCCTATCCCGCGCTGGGTGAGGCCGCGCTGGCGGCGGCCGCTGCAGAGTTCGCCCTCGGCACCGCCGGGGCGGGCAGGGGGGCGATGCTGCACGGGCTCAAGGGCGGGCTCGGCAGCGCCTCGGCGGTGCTCGATGCCGGCGGCTTCACGGTCGGCGCGCTGGTCGCGGTCAATGCCGTGGGCGCCGCCACCATCGGCGACGGCCCGCATTTCTGGGCCGCGCCCTGGGAGATCGGCGCCGAGTTCGGCGGCCTCGGCCTGCCCGGAGCCTTCCCTGCCGCGGCCGAGCCGCCGCCGACCAAACGCCCGGGCGCCGCCACCACCATCGCCATCGTCGCCACCGATGCCGCCCTGACCCAGGCTGAGGCGACGCGCTTCGCCACCGCCGCGCACGACGGCCTCGCCCGCGCGCTGGTGCCCGCGCACTCGCCGCTCGACGGCGACCTCGTCTTCGCCGCCGCCACCGGCGCGCGGCCCCTGACCGATCCGGTCGCCGACGCCTTCCGCCTCGGCCACGCCGCCGCTGCCTGCCTCGCCCGCGCCACCGCCCGCGCGGTCTGGCTGGCCACCCCCGAGGAGACCGACCCGCTCCCGGCCTGGTCAGCGCGGTTCCACTCGCTCACGACGACAATCGCGCGGCCATGACAGGGCAGCGGGAAGTCGGGTTTGGCGAGCAGGACAGCGATCACCGCGCCGGCGCAACCGGCTGTCGGCATGCGCCGAAGACCTGCTCTTGCCAATGCAGCAGCCAGAAGCGACGCCAGAAGAACTTCCGAGGTTGCTGATCGAAATCGGGTGCGGGCAGAGTGATCTTGTCGGTTATCCTTTCGTCTGCGTGCTGCCACCGGCTCGACGACCCGAAAACGTCCCGAGGGAGCATGGTGCCCCCAAGCTTCTTCAATCCGACGTTGTAGCCGGGTGCCTGCTTTCGAACGACATCGGCGACGAGGGATTTCTTGTCGCGGCTCTTCGGCGCCAGCAGGGCGTCGGCAGCGACCGCAACCACTGCCGGATGGCAGAACGGAAGATACATCCAAACCCCGTGCGCCGTGAGAACTTCATGCCACAGGGAGGTGGACTCCATATTGCCCACGACTGCCTCCAGAAAGCGATCCCTGTCCGATGGATCGGGAGAATCACCTGTCCCGGCCGCGAAGCGGTTTCTGGCCTGGTAGGCATCGATCCTCTCCTTGATGGCTGACCAGCCCACAGACCTGCTCAGGATCCCGATGAACTGAGGGGTGAGCTTGAGGTGCTCAAGCGATTCCTGTCGCCGTGCGCCCAGCCGTATGGCCTGAGCAAAGCTCTTCTTCGGATCCCGGAACGCGCGACGGAGTGTGCCTGCCTCCCGACGCAGGCGACCGAACGCGGATCCATTCGCCTTTTGCGTGCGACGTCGACCTGGTACTCGGTAGCCAAAGAGCGTATCTGCCATCTTGCCGCAAAGCAGCGGTCTGGGATCGCGTTCGACAGCGATGAAATGAACCAGGGTTTGCGGCATGATGGTGGGGCACTTCATCCTTTTCGCAAAGTCCCCCAGTCGCTGACAATACTCGGTGTGTGAGACCTCGACCTGTATCAGGGGCCGATCCAGGGCTTGCGACCCGTGAAGCGCGCGTTCATGCTCGGGCGCGTATACGTCGTGGCGCAATCCGTGAAACTGAAGCTCCGCGGACCCGAAGATGCAGGCAAGGGCTGTGGAATCGAGGCCCCCGGAATACATGACCCGGACGTTTCCGTCGCGCCTGCACGAGGCCAGTATGGCCTCAGCAAGGGGCGCGTCGCCCAATCTGTGGCGATTGACCTCCTCTGACAATGTGGAGAACCGTTCGGTCGAGACCGACCCCTGCGAAAGCTGCTTCTTTTGGGAAATGTCAAGCTTCCGGACGTTCCTGTAGTAGGTGCCGTCCCCCACGGGAGCGTAGAAGAGAAAATGATCGATCAGACCCTTTTCGTCGATTTGCAGGGAGTCTGCGTCGATCGTCTCAACGACGCCCGCAATGGTATCCGAAACGACCGTCTCTGATTTGCCGACATGATAGTAGAGCGGCACCGTGCTGGTTGATGTCCTGCACAGCCGGATCGTCCCGGTCGCCTTGCACCTTGCTGCGAGCGTGAATGCGCCCAGGCCGGCGAGCGCAGCGTCCTCGATCCGGCGGAGTGTTTCCAGTCCGGCGGTGTCGAGGTCGCGAGACGACCACAGCCACACCATGAGCTCGGCAGTTTCGAAACGCTGCGTGGGAGAACGAAAGAGGCATTTGAGGCCGTGGCCTGTCGGCATGATCGGATCCTCGCAATCAGCGCCATCGAGGCGAGACGTTTTCCGCATGACGGGTTTCTTTCTCGCCATTTTGGCAAGATGATGGCTCAGATCCGCTCCACCGCGACCGCCGTGCCCTCGCCGCCGCCGATGCAGATCGCGGCGACGCCGCGTTTCAGTCCCCGCGTCTCCAGCGCGTTCAGCAGGGTCACAATGATCCGCGCCCCCGAGGCGCCGATCGGATGGCCCAGCGCGCAGGCGCCGCCGTGCACATTCATCTTCTCGTGCGGCACGCCGAGGCGGCGCATGAAGGCCATCGGCACCACCGCGAAGGCCTCGTTCACCTCCCACAGATCGACCTGATCCACCGACCAGCCCAGCCGCGCCAGCAGCTTCTCGGCCGCCGGCACCGGGGCGGTGGGGAACTGCCCCGGCGCCTGGGCGTGGCCGGCATGGCCCAGCAGGCGCGCCCGCGCCCGCAGCCCCTGCGTCTCCGCTGCCTCGGCGGTGGTCAGAACCAGCGCGGCGGCGCCGTCCGAGATCGACGAGGCATTCGCCGCCGTCACCGTGCCGCCGGAGCGGAAGGCGGGCTTGAGCCGGGGGATCTTCTCGGGCCGCGCCTGCCCGGGCTGTTCGTCGGTCTCCACCCGCGTCTCGCCGAGGCGCCCCGGCACCGCGACCGGCACGATCTCCGCGGCGAAGGCGCCGGCGCCCTGCGCCTCCAGTGCCCGCGACAGCGAGGCCAGCGCATAGGCGTCCTGTTCGGCGCGGGTGAACTGGAAGGCCTCGGCGCAATCCTCGGCGAAGGTGCCCATCAGCCGGCCGGTGTCATAGGCGTCCTCCAGCCCGTCGAGGAACATGTGGTCCATCGCCCGGGCATGGCCCATCCGCGCGCCGCTGCGCATCTTCGGCAACAGGTAGGGCGCGTTCGACATGCTCTCCATGCCGCCCGCCACGATCACCCCGGCCGCGCCCAGCG
>SLBI01000175.1 GCA_007126375.1 Paracoccaceae bacterium | reverse complement strand
TCCTTGTAATCGATCTTCGGCGCGTTGTCGCCCGAGAAGGGGCAGACCTTGCGGCGGCGGAAAAACGGTCTGGTGGCCATTGCGGTGCTCCTTGCTCAGCGGCGGCGGTCGCCGCGGTCGCCGCGGTCGTCGCGTTTCTGCATCTGCACGGACGGGCCTTCGTCATGCGCGTCCAGCTTGACGGTCATCACCCGCATCACATCGTCGTGCAGCCGCATCAGCCGCTCCATCTCCTGCACCGCCGGCGCCGGCGCATCGGTGCGCAGATAGGCGTAGTGCCCCTTGCGGTTCTTGTTGATCTTGTAGGCCATCGTCTTGATGCCCCAGTATTCCTGTCCGACCAGCTTGCCGCCGTTGTCGGCCAGGATGGCGCCGAAATGTTCGATCAGGCCCTCGGCCTGCGTGTTCGACAGATCCTGACGCGCGATGAAGACATGCTCGTAAAGCGGCATGTGCACTCCGTTCTCTGAGGGCGCATTTCACTGGGCGGGGGAGAGCCTTCCGCGTCCCGCCCGCGAGAGGCTGCGCCGATCGCGTATCTGCGGAAGGATGCGGCCTTATACAGGGCTGCGACCGCGGCGCAAGGGGCGTTCGGCGGGCGTTCGGCGGGCGTTCGGGGGGGGCACTGGACCTCGGGCGCGGGCGCGTCTATGCGCTGGCGAGGCAACGACGGGAGGGCAGAGATGGCGCGGGCATTCCTCTTTCCGGGGCAGGGGGCGCAGACCGTCGGCATGGGCCGGGCGCTGGCCGAAACCTGGCCCGAGGCGGCGGCGGTGTTCGCCGAGGTGGACGACGCGCTGGGCGAGAAGCTGTCGGCGGTGATCTGGGAGGGGCCGGCCGAGGCGCTGACGCTGACCGCCAACGCCCAGCCGGCGCTGATGGCCACCTCGATGGCGGTGATGGCGGCGCTGGCGGCCGAGGGGGTGGCGGTGACCGCGGCGCGCTTCGTGGCCGGCCATTCCCTGGGGGAGTATTCCGCGCTCTGTGCCGCCGGGGCGCTGAGCCTGACCGATACCGCGCGGCTGTTGCGGCTGCGCGGGCAGGCGATGCAGGCGGCGGTGCCGGTGGGCGCGGGGGCGATGGCGGCGATCCTCGGCCTCGACGCCGCGACGGTGGACGCGCTGGCCGCCGAGGCGGCACAGGGCGGGGTCTGCGCCGCCGCGAACGACAACGACCCGGCGCAGGTGGTGGTCTCGGGCGATGTCGCGGCGGTCACGCGGGCCTGCGATCTGGCCCGTGCGCAGGGCGCGAAGCGGGCGCTGATGCTGCCGGTTTCGGCACCGTTCCACTGTGCGCTGATGCAGCCGGCGGCAGAGGCGATGGCCGCCGCGCTGGCCGAGGTGGCGATCGCCGCGCCGCAGGTGCCGGTGGTCTCGAATGTCGCCGCCGAGGCGGTGCGGGACCCCGCCGAGATCCGCCGGCTGCTGGTGGCGCAGGTCACCGCCCGGGTGCGCTGGCGCGAAAGCGTGGCGTGGATGGCCGCGCAGGGCGTGACCGAGACCTGGGAGATCGGCGCGGGCAAGGCGCTGTCGGGCATGGTCAGGCGGATCGCCAAGGGTGTCGAGAGCCGCGCGCTGGGCACGCCGGAGGAGGTGCGGGCCGCGCTCGCCGCCGGCTGAGCCACAGGTCCGCCGGGCCCGGACCGGCCCGGGCGAAAGGGTTGACGATTCCTTAATCGGTAAGGAATCCGGACCGGTTCCGGCCGACGACGGTATCGTAGTACCGGATCGGGATTGCAGAATCCCGCGTTTCGGTCGCCGAAACCGCGCCTGGCGCTGCGAAAACAGCCGTTTCGGCCAGCCTTCCGCCGCGATTAACCCGCCGTTAACCGTGCCGCGCCGCCCTGCGGCCGGTCAGGCCTCGCGCCCCATCGCCCGCAACCTGGCACGCAGCGCCGCGGCGCGCGGGTCGCCGGCCTCCAGCGCGCAGATCAGGGCCTGGGTCAGGAAGAAGGCCGCCCGCCCCTCGCCGCCGGCGACCGCCTGAAGCCCGGCGCTGCCGGCAGCCGCTTGCAGATAGAGCCCGACCAGCGCCGCCGCATCGCCGCGCGCGGCGGCGCCGTGCAGCGCCGTGTCGAGGTCGGCTGCGCTCATCCCGCCAGCCGCGCGGCCGCCCAGGCGTGGAAGCAGTGCGTCGCCGCATCCATCGCCGGCGAAAACCGCCCGCCGTCGAAGCCCGGCGCGTTGCGGCCGCGCTGCATGCCCTCGACCACGGCGATGTCCTCTTCGAACACCGTCTTCCACAGCGCGGCATTGGCGGCGCGGGCGGCGGGGTCGGTGTCGGGCGTGGCGTAGTAGAGATGGACCTCTTCGCGCACCCGCTCCGGCCCCTGCGGCAGCAGCAGGATGACGAAGGCGTGGTCGCGGTGCACGCCGACCAGCACGTTGGGATAGAGTGCGAGGTAGTCCGCCGCCGCGTCCCAGCGCGGCGCGAGGCCGGCGAAGTCGGGAAAGGCGCCGGCGCCGGCGGGGCGGTAGGCGCGGGTGCCCTGACCGCTGAAATGGCCCGGCGCGAGGATGTCGTAGTGATCCTCCAGCCGGGAATAGCTGTTCAGCCCGGGATGCACCCAGGGCAGGTGATAGCTCTCGCAGTAGTTCTCGACCGCGAGCTTCCAGTTGCAGGCCACCTCCAGCGTGAAGCGGCTGTCGGCGCCGCCGTGATGCAGCGGCGCCTCGAACTCGGCCAGATGCGCCAGCGCCGGGGCCATCGCCGTCTCGAACTCCGGCGCGTCACCGGAAAGGTTGATCCAGACGATGTCGCGCCAGATGTGGCTGCGCACCTCGATCAGCCCCAGCGCGGCGCGGTCGATGGCGTCGTGCAGGTTCATCCCCGGCCCGCCGACATGCGGCGTCGCCACCAGCCGGCCGTCCAGGCCGTAGCACCAGCTGTGATAGGGGCAGCGCAGCGCGCCGGGAATGTTGCGGGGCTCGGCCACCAGCACCATGCCGCGATGCCGGCAGATGTTCTGGAACACCCGCAGCCGGCCGTCGCGCCCGCGCAGCATCACCAGCGGCACGCCGAGGAAATCGACCGGCACGGCATCGCCCGGCGCGGGCAGGTCCGCGGCCACGCCCAGCCCGGCCCAGCCGGCGAAGAACAGCCGCTCGGCCTCGCGGGCATGGGTGGCAGGATCGGTGTAATGGGCGTTGGGCAGGCCGCGGGCCGTCGCCACCGGCCGGCATACCGCGGCAAGCTCGGGATCGGGCTGGTGCATGGCCGTGTCGCTCCCCCTTGCGCGAGGCCGGCGGCCCCGCTGCGCCAAGGGTGACGGCCCGCGGACGGGCGGGCATGTCGGGAAACGACCTCGGCCCGGGGGCAAAGCGACAGCGTGCCGCAGGTCAGCCCGGCGCCGGCAGGTCCTGCAGGAAGCCGGCCAGCGCGGCGGCGAAGGCCTCGGCCTTGTCCACCATCGGCAGATGGCCAGCGCCGCGGATCAGCGCGAAGCGCGCGGCGGGGACCAGTTCGGCCGTCTCGCGCACCAGATCGGGCGGGGTGGAGCCGTCCTCGCTGCCGGCGATGCCGAGCACGGGCAGGCGCAGGCCGGAGACCGGGGTGTAGAAATCCGTCCCGGCGATCGCCGCGGCGCAGCCGGCATAGCCGCCGGCCGGGGTGCGCACCAGCATGTTGCGCCAGGCGGCGAATTCCGGCGTGGCGTGGAAGGCGGGCGGGAACCAGCGCGCCAGCACCGTGTCGGCCAGTGCCGCCACGCCGCCGGCCTGCACCGCGGCGATGCGTTCGTGCCACATGTCGGCGGTGCCGATGCGCGCGGCGGTGTTCGACAGCACCAGCGCCGCCACCAGATCGGGCCGCTTCACCGCCAGCCCCTGCGCCACCATCCCGCCCAGCGAGCAGCCGACGACGACCGCGCCGGTGACCCTCAGCGCCTCCAGCACCGTCTCGGCATCGCGCACCAGCGTGCCCATGCCGTAGGGCGGGGCGGGGCAGTCGGACAGGCCGTGCCCGCGGGTGTCCATGCCGATCGCGCGGATGCCGGGCAGTTGCGGGACCACCTTGTCCCACAGCCGCAGGTCGGTGCCGAGCGCGTTGAGAAACAGCACCGGCCGGCCGGTGCCGGTGTCGCGGATGTGAAGCCCGGTCCCGGCGGCCGCGATCATCTGCATGGCGTTCTCCCCTTCAGGCTGCCGCCAGCGCGCGGGAAAACAGCGCGGGGTCCACATTGCCGCCGCTGGCCACCGCGATCACCGCCTCGCCCTGCAACTGCGCGCCATGAAACAGCGCTGCCGCCAGCGCCACCGCGCCGCCCGGCTCCAGCACGATCTTCAGCCCGGCGAAGGCCAGCGCCATCGCCCGCAGCGCCTCGGCCTCGGTCACGCACAGGCCGGGGCCGCAGAGCCGCGCCATGATCGGAAAGGTCATCTGCCCCGGCTGCGGCGTCAGGATCGCGTCGCACAGGCTGCC
>SLBI01000024.1 GCA_007126375.1 Paracoccaceae bacterium | reverse complement strand
GCGTGGTGGTGCGGCCCGGCTGCCCCTCGGCGATGACCTGCCAGCCGGGGCCGAGTGCGGCCGCCGCGACGTCCGGCCAACGCGTGCCGGGCGGATGCCGGCCCAGCGCGCCGCGGGCGGGCAGGGGCGGGGTGCCATGGGTGTTGGAATCGCCGAAGACGAGCAGCACCCGCTGCGCCTGTGCCACGTCGTCTGGCTGCATCCCGCCGCCTCCCCTGCTCGCGTGCCGGTCCTGACTAGCCTGCGTGCGGGGCCGCTGTCCATCCGGCGCGGCGGCGCCTATTCGGCGGCCAGCGGCAGCCCGTCTCGGTCGGCGTCGATGGCGGTGACCTCGGCGATCACGCTGCGCAGGGCCCGCTGCAGGGCGGCGAAACGGGGGGTCGGGGCCACGCGGCGCTCATCCATGTAGAGGGCGCGGTCGATTTCGATCTGCACGACGTGCCAGCCCTGTGCCGGGCGGCCGTAGTGCTCGGCCACATAGGCGCCGGCGAAAGGCGCATTGCGCGCCACCCGCAACCCGGCGGCGGCGAAGGCGGCCTCGATCCGCTCCACCACATCGCCGCAGGCCGATGCACCGAACCTGTCGCCCAGCACCACCTGCGGGCGCGGTCCGCTGCCGCGCAGCGCGCTTTCCAGCGCCTCGTGCGGCATCGAGTGGCAATCGATCAGGATGGCCCGGCCGAAGCGCGCGCGTGTCTCCTCCATCAGGCTGCGCAGGGCGGCATGGTAGGGCATCCATGCGGCGCCGATACGCGCTTCGGCCTCGATGCGGGCAAGCTTGCCGCGATAGATCGCCCGGCCATTGGCCACCACGCGGGGCACCACGCCGAGGCCGGCGGTGATCCGCGGCGAGGAGGACGCGCGCGGCACGCCTTCGATCAGCGCGGGGTCAAGCTCTTCGGCGGCACGGTTGAAATCGATCCAGGCCCGCGGCGCCCTGGCGGCGATCAGCGCTGCGCCGAATTCGGTGGCAGGTGCGAAGAGCCGATCCACGTAGGCATCTTCGGAGGAGCGCAGGGTCAGCGGGTCGAGCACGCTGCGGGCGAGGAATTCGGGGCGATAGTCGCAGCCGGAGTGTGGCGAGGCGAAGACGACGCTGGAGCGCGGCGCCGCCGGCAGATGCAGGTCGAAGACGGGGTCTGTCATCCGGGCTCCTCTGTCCTGCCCTGTTATAGTGCGTCCCGAGGCCGGGTCAGCCCGGATGTCACGACAATGTTGCCCGGCTTTGCCGCCCGGGGGAAGCGGGTGTTTCCCTTTGCCACCCGTCCGTTGTAAATCCTGCATGAGCGCGGCGCGAAGGCCGTGCACCGGAAGGGGAGCAGCGCCGATGCCGGAAATCGAGATCTACACTGCGCCGCTCTGTGGATATTGCCACGCCGCGAAGCGGCTGCTGGCCGAAAAGGGCGCGGAATTCACCGAAATCGATCTGGGCCGCGAGCCCGGGCGACGGGCCGAGATGACGGCGCGCGCCGCCGGGGGCTACACTGTCCCGCAGATCTTCGTTGGCGAGATGCATGTGGGTGGGTGCGACGATCTTTACGCTCTGGAACGCGCCGGGCGGCTCGACGCACTGCTGTCCGGAGGCTGAGGTCATGGGTGGAACCGTGATCGAGACCGCACTGCTGCAGCTCTCCGTCTCGGACGATCCGGAGGCCAATCTGCCGGTGACGCTGGACCTGCTGGACGCGGCGGCGGCGGGCGGGGCGCGCTTCGTGCTGACCCCTGAGGTGACCAACTGCCTGTCCGCCTCGCGCAGCCGGCAGCGCGCGGTTCTGCGCCATGAGTCGGAGGACGCAACGCTGGCCGGGCTGCGCGATGCGGCGGCCCGACATGGGATCTGGCTGCTGATCGGCTCCCTCGCGCTGAAGACCGACGATCCGGACGGCCGCTTCGCCAACCGCTCCTTCCTGATCGGTCCGGATGGCGCGGTGACCGCGCGTTACGACAAGATCCACATGTTCGACGTCGACGTCTCGGAGACCGAGACCTATCGCGAGTCCGAGGGCTTCCGCCCGGGCGAACGTGCGGTGCTGGCCGAAACTCCCTTTGCGCGGATCGGCATGACGGTCTGCTACGATGTGCGCTTTCCGCATCTCTATCGCCGTCTGGCGCAGGCCGGGGCCGGGCTGCTGACCGTGCCGGCGGCGTTCTCGCCGGTCACCGGGGCGGCGCATTGGGAGAGCCTGCTGCGTGCCCGCGCCATCGAGAACGGCGCCTGGGTGCTGGCGCCGGCGCAGACCGGGGCGCATGCCGCCAGCGCGGGCCGCGCCCGGCGCACCCATGGCCACAGCCTGGTGGTGGCGCCCTGGGGCGAGGTCGTGGCCGACGGCGGGACGGCGCCGGGGGTCGTCCACGCAGCGATCGACCTTTCCGCGGTGGCTTCGGCGCGCGGTCGGGTGCCGTCCCTTGGGCACGACAGGCCCATCGCCGGACCGGACCCGGCATGAGCGAACGGACCGAAGATCTCGCTGCGGCGCTGTTCAGCGAGCTCTTCATGGCCGACCAGCTGGCGCGGGCGCGGCTGTCGAAGGCGCTGCCCAAGGGGATGGAACTGTCGCATTTCGGCGTGCTCAACCTCCTCGCCCGCGTCGCCGACGAGCGCACCCCGGCGCAGCTCGCCCGCGCCTTTCACGTCACCCGCGGGGCCATGACCAACACGCTGGCTCGGCTGGAGTGGGCCGGGCACATCCATATCCGCCCCGACTGGGACGATGCGCGGCGCAAGTTCGTGTCGATCAGCCCGGCCGGACGGCGGGCGCGCGACGCCGCGCTGGCCTCGATCATGCCGCTGATCGCCGCAGCGGTCGCCTCGCTGGGCGAGGCTCGACTGCGCGCGACGCTGCCGGTCCTGCGCGAGTTGCGCACCCGCCTCGAACCCGAAGAGTGAGCGCGCTCACTTCTCCCGCTCGGCGAGGCGGCGTTCGATCGCCTCCAGCCGCTTGAGCACCTCGTCGCGATAGGCGTCGGTCTTGATCACGTCCTCCTCGTGGTGGGCGTCCTGCATCGAGTTCACGATCAGACCGACCAGAAGGTTCACCACCGCGAAGGTGGTCATCATGATGAAGGGCACGAAGAACGCCCAGGCGAAAGGATAGACCTCCATCACCGGGCGCACGATGCCCATCGACCAGCTTTCCAGCGTCATGATCTGGAATAGCGAATAGGCGGAAGCGCCGATCGAGCCGAACCATTGCGGAAAGCTGTCCTGAAACAGTTTCGTCGCCATTACCGCGCCGATGTAGAAGATCATGCCCATCAGCAGGAACACCGAGCCCATGCCCGGCAGTGCCTTGAGGAACCCTTCGACCACCCGGCGCAGGCTTGGGGTGACGGAGACCACGCGCAGCAGTCGCAGGATGCGCAGCGCCCGAAGCACGCTGAAGGCGCCCGTCCCCGGCACCAGCGAGATGCCGACGATGACGAAGTCGAAGATGTTCCAGCCGGAGGTCCAGAAGCGCAGGCGCTGGGCATAGAGCTTCAGCGTCAGTTCGATCACGAAGATCGTCAGGCAGGCAGTGTCGAGCGCCAGGATCAGCGGCCCGGCAGCCGCCATCAGCGAGCCCGAGGTCTCCATGCCGAGGATCAGCGCGTTGAACAGGATCACCGCGGTGATGCCGTGACGCACCGTCCGGGTCTCCAGCCAGCCGGCGACGCGGGCGCGCAGCGAGCCCGCGGGCGCATCGGAGGGAACCTCGGGGGGGGAATCGGGATCGGAGTTGGCGGCAGGGGTCTGGGGGGCGTTCATCGCACTCGCACTTCGTTGCGGTCATCGGAGATCGCGGGTCAGGGGCCCATATGCGGGCGAGACAGCCGTGCTGCAAGCTCGACATGGGTCGACCAGCGGAACTGGTCGATCACCTGTACCCAGTCGAGGCGATATCCGGCCTGAACCAGCACGCGCGCATCGCGGGCGAAGCTTACCGGGTTGCAGGAGACCGCCGCGATCACCGGCACGCAGGCGGCCGCCAGCGCTGCCACCTGTGCCGCGGCCCCGGCCCGCGGCGGATCGATGACCACGGCCTCATGGCAGGCGAGTTCGGCGGCCGTCAGCGGTCGGCGGAACAGGTCGCGCACCTCGAAGGTGACCCGCCGCAGCCCTTGCGCACCGCGCCAGCCGGCATCCAGCGCGGCCAGCATGGCTGCATCACCCTCCACGGCATGCACCTCGGCGGCCTCGGCCAGCGGCAGGGCGAAGGTGCCGCAGCCGGCGAATAGATCGGCGATGCGCCGCGCCGGGCCGACCGCGTCGCGCACCGCGGCGACCAGCGCCGCCTCGCCCTCGGCAGTGGCCTGCAGGAAGGCCCCGGGCGGTAGCGGCACTGTCGCCCGGCCGAAGCGGACAAGCGGCGCCGCCTTCTGCGCCAGTACCTCGCCGTTCCAGCTGAGCCGGGCGAGGCCCTGCCGCCCGGCTTCGACCGCCAGCGCGGCCGCCCGCGCCCCCT
>SLBI01000398.1 GCA_007126375.1 Paracoccaceae bacterium | reverse complement strand
GGGCCGGCCCTGCCGTCCGCCGCCGGCGCCGTCGCGGGCGAGCGCCAGGGTCAGCGCTTCGGCATCCCATTTTGCCAGCGCGGCAGCCTCGTCGCGGCCCAGCGTCTCGGCCAGCAGCGGGGTGAGCAGCACGGCCGGACGCGGCAGGGCGTGGCCGGCGCGGGTCAGGGTCTCGTTGACGATGGCGTCGGCGGCGATGTTGAACAGCGTCTCGCCCAGTCCCAGCCGTCCGGCCAGTGCCCCGGCCCGTGCCGGATGCCGCAGCGCCACATGCAGCACCTGATGCGCGGCGAGACCGGATTGCTCATGCGCCGGCAGATCGGCGAAGCCCGGCGCGTAGAAGATCGTCGTTCCGTCAGTCCAGGCCAGCGCGCCGGTCTCGGGGGCCGCTTCGGCGGCGGCGTCGCGATGGCCGCACCAGAGCGCGAGGGCGCCCAGCGCCGGGTCCTCCTCGCCCAGCCGGCGCAGCGCGGCCGAGGCACGGGTCGAATGCCGCCCGATGGACGCGGCGGTCGGTCTCCGGGCGGTCGGCTGTGCCGCGGGCCTCATCCCAGCCCCATTTCCTCGCGCTCGGCGGCATAGGCGCGGTAGGCCGGTGCAGCGAGGAACGCCTCGCCCAGCCCACGGTCAAGCCCCTTGCGCAGCAGCAGCTCGAAGCCGTGGGTGCAGAGTTCCGACAGGGGCAGCCGCTCGAACCCCTCGCCGGGGCGATGGGCGGGAAGTTCGGCCAACCCCGCCATCACCTCGGCCACGGCAGGCACGTTGCCTTCGTCCAGCGAACCGATCAGCCCGTAGGCCAGGGCATGCAGCCCGTGCATGCTGCGCGGATACATCTCCCACCGCGCCCTCTGCGGCAGCGCCAGCATCTCGGCCACGCGCACGGTGGCGGCGATGTCGTCGGCGATGACGGCGAATTCGGCGGCGATTGCCTCGCCCACGGTGCCGGCGATCATCATGTTGCGCAGCCGTCGGTCGGGCACCGATTGCAGGATCTGGCTGGCGCGTTCCCAGCTGCGCGGGGTGGCGGCGATCATCTCGCCGCGATCAAGCGACTGTGCGGTGGTCTCCAAGAGGTCGGGCCGGGTGCGCACGAAGGCCACCACGGCGGGATGCAGCCCCTGCGGCAAGGCGAAATTCTCCAGCCAGTCGCCGGCGGTCGCCTGCAGATGCAGATGCACCAGCCGGTCCGACAGCGCGGTGCCCATCTCGTAGGCGATGGCGCCATCCTCGACGGTGTTGCCGGCGGCGACGAGGAAGACGCTGGCCGGCAGCCGGTGCGGCCCGACGCGCCGTTCCTGCAGCAGGCCGTAGACGGCGGGTTGAAGATGCGGCGCCGCGGCGGTGAGTTCGTCGAGGAACAACACCGACGGCACGGCAGGGTCGTCGGGCAGGTCCTCGGGACGATACCAGAGCGTCTTGCGGGTGTCGTGGTCGTAGTAGGGCAGGCCGCGCAGATCCTGCGGCTCGATGGTGGTGAGGCGCAGATCGAACAGCCGGGCGCCGATTTCCGCGGCAAGCTGCTGCACGATCTGGGTCTTGCCGACCCCGGGGCCACCGTGGAGCATCCACGAGGCGGTCAGCCGGCCAGCGCGCTGTGCCTCCCAGCCGGCGCGCAGCGCCGCCTGCGCCTCGCCCGCCGCCACCCGCATCGCGTTCACGCCCATGCCTGCCCTCCTGCCTTGATGCCGAGGATGTGGCGCGCCGGCCCGGTCCGTCGAGCCGCTGCGGCACCCCGCCGCCGGCCGACATACCCCGCTCCGCGCCTTGGCGCGAGGGGCGGGGCGGGGTTGGCAGGTTCGGGTTTCCGGCCTGTCAGGATTCCGGGGCGTCGGTGGCTCGGTCGGAATAGTCGCGCGGCGGCACCGTGGCGGCCGGGGTGGCGCGCTTGAAGGAGCAGATCACCTCGTCGCCGGCGAGTTGCGTGGCGACGATCAGCCCGTGCAGCAGGTGCCGCGGCCCGTCCCACAAATCGACGCGGCCGCGCAGAAGCGCCGCCGACGCGGCTGGCAAGGCAAGGCCGCCGTCCCATATCCGCAGCACCGGCATCGACCGCCCGCCGGCCTCCAGGCGGAGGTTCGGACCTTCGCGCTGGCCGCGCCGCGGCCTCTCGCGCGCCGCGGCGGCGAGCGCCGCGCGGATGTCCTCGGGTAGGTCCTCGATCATGCCCGTTCCTCCTCTGGACCGTATCCCTCGCATACGATGGCGGCGAATGCTTGACGAATGTGCGCAATTGCGCAGGCCCTGCGCGACGGGCCCGGTTCCTGTCGGGCGGCGCCTGCCCTACCTTCGGCATCAGCACAGGAGGACGACATGGGACGACTCGTCAACGGCGACTGGACGACTGAATGGTACGACACAACGAAGTCCGGCGGCGCCTTCGTGCGCGATACCGCGCGCTTTCGCAACTGGGTCACGCCGGACGGCGCGCCGGGCCCGTCGGGCAGCGGCGGCTTCTCGGCCGAGAGCGGGCGCTACCACCTCTATGTCTCCTACGCCTGTCCCTGGGCGCATCGGACGTTGATCTTCCGTGCGCTGAAGGGGCTGGCGCCGCATATCGGCGTGTCGGTTGTGCATCCCGACATGCTGGACGACGGCTGGACCTTCGCCACCGATTTCCCCGGCGCCACCGGCGACAGGCTGCACGGCGCGCGCTTTCTGCGCGACGTCTACACGCGGGCGGTGCCCGATGTGTCGGGCCGCGTCACCGTGCCGGTGCTCTGGGACAGCGCGACCGGGCAGATCGTTTCCAACGAGTCGGCAGAGATCATCCGGATGTTCAATTCGGCCTTCGACGCGATCACCGGGAACCGCGACGACTACTGGCCGGCGCCGCTGCGCGATGCGATCGAACCGGTCAACGCACGCATCTACGATGGGCTCAACAACGGCGTCTATCGCGCCGGCTTCGCCACAGCGCAGGCGGCCTATGACGAGGCGGCCGGGCAGGTCTTCGACACGCTGGACTGGCTGGAGGACCGCTTGACGGCGAACCGATATCTGATGGGCGCGCGGGTGACCGAGGCGGACTGGCGCGCGCTGCCGACGCTGCTGCGCTTCGATCCGGTCTATCACGGGCACTTCAAGTGCAACCGGCGCCGTCTGGTCGATTACCCTGCGCTGTGGGCTTACACGCGCGAACTCTACCAGTGGCCCGGGGTGGCCGAGACGTTTCATGCCGATCATGTGGTGCGGCACTACCACTACAGCCACGAAACCATCAATCCGCATCGGATCGTGCCGGTGGGTCCGGACATCGACCTGTGGCAACCGCATGGTCGCGACGCGCTGAAGGCAGCTTGAGCCACGGGGGGCGTTGGTACCGCGGCGGGCCGGGCAGGACAGGGTTGCAGCGGGTAACGGGGCTGCTAGGCTCGGTCGTCCCGACGCTCCGGAGAACAGCATGCGCCTCATCCCGCCGCTACTGGCCCTTGCCCTGCTGTTGCCTGCCGCGCCAACGCTGGCGCAGGGCTGTGGCGGGCCGTTCGCGGCCTTCCTCGACGGGCTGCGGACCGAGGCGCGGACGCGGGGGATCGACGGCGCCGTGGCCGACAGTTTCCTGCGCGGAGCGCGGCAGGACGACCGGGTGCTGCGGGCCGACCGGGCCCAAGGCATCTTCCGCGCCGAGTTCGCCGATTTCGCCCGCCGGCTGATCAGCGCCGACCGGATGGCGAACGGGCGGCGCAACCACGACCGCTATCGCGCCGTATTCGACCGCGCGCTGCGCGAGTATGGCGTGCCGCCGGGCATCCTGCTGGCCTTCTGGGCGTTCGAGACGGATTTCGGCGGATTCCAGGGCGACTACAACACCCGCGACGCTCTGGTGACGCTGGCGCATGACTGCCGGCGGCCCGAGCTGTTCCGGCCGCAGGTGTTCGCCGGGATGGTGCTGCATGGCCGCGGCCAGTTCGACCCGGCTACCACCACTGGCGCCTGGGCCGGCGAGATCGGGCAGGTGCAGATGCTGCCCTCAGACATCCTGGAGCGCGCGGTGGACGGCGACGGCGACGGGCGGATCGACCTGAAGGGGTCGGCGCCCGATGCGCTGCTGTCCGGGGCCAACATGCTGAAGGGCTTCGGCTGGCGGGCCGGCGAGCCCTGGCTGATCGAGGTGGCGGTGCCCGACACGCTGGACTGGGGCCGGACCGGGCTCCGGACCGAATTGCCCGTGGCCGAGTGGCAGCGGCTGGGCGTGCGCGCGCGCGACGGCAGGCTGCCGGCGGGGCTGCGCGCCTCGGTGCTGGTGCCGCAGGGGCGGCGCGGGCCGGCCTTCATGGTGTTCCCGAACTTCCGCGTGCTGTTCGAATGGAACCAGGCCTTTGTCTATGTCGTCACCACCGGCTATTTCGCCACGCGGCTCGAAGGGGCCCCGGTGTTCGACGCCCGCAACCCCGAGCCCGGGCTGGGCCCGGACGAGATGCGCGAGTTGCAGCGCCGGCTGATCGCG
>SLBI01000143.1 GCA_007126375.1 Paracoccaceae bacterium | reverse complement strand
TGCCAAGTGTCGGCAACCGCTATCCCAAGGCGCTGTCGGGCGGGCAGCAACAGCGCATCGCGCTGGCCCGTGCCATCGTCATCGAGCCCGAGGTTCTGCTGCTCGACGAGCCGCTCTCCGCACTCGACGCGAATCTGCGCGAGGACATGCGGGTGGAGCTGAAACGCATCCAGGAGCGGATCGGCGTGACCACCGTCTTCGTCACGCATGACCAGTCCGAGGCGCTGGCCATGTCGGACCAGATCGTGGTGATGAGCGATGGCCGCGTCGAACAGGTCGGAGCCCCGGCCGATGTCTACAACACCCCGGCCAGCGAATTCGTCGCCCGGTTTCTGGGCGCCTCGAACGTCCTCGAGGGCCGGTGCCTGTCGCGCGGGGCCGAGGGCGCGGTGCTGGAGGTGCCGGTGTTCGGCAGGGTGCAGGTGCCGTCGGCGAAGGCCCCGTATCTGGCGGGCGAGGGTGCCGCCAAGCTGGTGATCCGCGCCGAGCGGTTGCTGCTGCGGGAATCGCCGCCGGAGGACGGGATCATGTCCGCCACCGCCACGGTCGAGGCGGTGGACTATCAGGGACAGGCCGCGCGCTATTTCCTGCGGGCTGGCGATCATGCGTTCCAGGCCGTCAACATGATCGACGAGCGCCCCTTCCCGGCCGGCGCGGAGGTTCAAATGACGCTTCGGCCGCAGGACTGCGCGGCACTGCCCGGATAAATGCCCGGATACGCGAGATGACCGATCAGCCCAGCCATCTCTTCTACCAGTCGCGACAGCGCCGCCCGGTGTTGGATCAGGCCCGCGGCGTCTACATGTGGGATGTCGACGGCAAGCGCTATCTCGACGGCTCCAGTGGCGCGATGGTGTGCAACATCGGCCATTCCAATGAGCGCGTCCTCGATGCGATGCGGCGGCAGATGGAACGTTCGACCTTCGGCTACCGCCTGCACTTCGAGACCGAAGCCTCGGAGCGACTCGCCGCCCGCACGGCCGCCCTTTGTCCCGAGGACGTCAACCGCGTGTTTTTCGTCTCGGGCGGTTCCGAGGCGGTGGAATCGGCGATCAAGCTCGCCCGCCAGCACGCGCTGGCCACCGGGCAGGGCCGCCGCTGGAAGGTGATCAGCCGCAGCCCCTCGTATCACGGCTGCACGCTGGGGGCGCTGTCGATCACCGGCTATGCGCCGCTGACCGACCCCTTCGTGCCGATGATGCGGGCGATGCCGAAGGTGCCGGCGCCGCGCGCCTATCTCGACGGGCTCGACCCCGATGATCCGGCCACCGGCGCGCATTACGCGGCGATGCTGGAGCGGCGAATCCTCGAGGAAGGGCCCGAGACGGTGCTCGCCTTCATGCTGGAACCGGTCGGCGGAGCCTCGACCGGCGCTCTGGTGCCGCCCGAGGGCTACATGGAGGCTGTGCAGGCGATCTGCCGGCAGCATGGCGTGCTTCTGATCATGGACGAGGTGATGACCGGGGCGGGCCGGACGGGGCGGTTCCTCGCCGGCGATCACTGGGCGATGGCGCCCGACATCGTGGTGCTGTCCAAGGGATTCGCCGCCGGCTATGTCCCGCTCGGCGCCATCGCGGCGCGCGACCGTCTGGTCGGGGCCGTGCTCGACGCGGGCGGCTTCCTGCATGGGTTCACCTATGCCGGCAACCCGCTGGCCTGCGCCGCCGGCGCGGCCGTGATCGACGAGATCGAGCGGCTGGGGCTGGTGCGCAACGCCGAAGTGATGGGCGGCGGGCTGCGCGGGCGGCTGGAGGGCCTGATGGCGCGGCATCCGCTGATCGGCGATGTCCGCGGCCGCGGATTGCTGCTGGCCTTCGAACTCATGGCCGACCCGGTGCGCAAGACGCCGTTGCCGGCGCATCTGAACGCGCATCAGCGCTTCGTCGACATCGCTTTCGAAATGGGGCTGATCGTCTATTCCCGCCGCAGCCGCGACGGGATCAAGGGCGACCACATCATGGTCTGCCCGCCGCTGATCGTGACCGAGACGCATCTCGACGAGATCGCCGAAACCCTCGACGCCGCGCTTGCCCGGCTGAGCGACGAGATCGCGCCGGCCGTGGCCGAACCCTCCTGAGGCGTGCAGCTTGTCCGGCATCATCATAACCTGTGCGCTCACCGGCTCCATCCACACCCCGTCGATGTCGCCGCATCTGCCGGTGACCGGCGCCGAGATCGCCGCGCAGGGCATCGCCGCCGCCGAGGCCGGCGCCGCCATCCTGCATCTGCATGCCCGCGATCCGGCCACCGGCCGCCCTTCGGCCGCGCCCCGTCATTTCCGGGGCTTCCTGCCGCAGATCGCCGCCGCCACCGATGCGGTCCTGAACCTCTCGACGGGCGGCAGCGCGGTGATGACGCTGCAGGATCGGCTGGCCGCCCCGGCCGAGGTCGGCCCGGAGATGGCCTCGCTGAACATGGGGACGATGAACTTCGCCCTCTATCCGATGCTCGGACGTGAGCGCACCTGGCTGCACGACTGGGAACGCCCGTTCCTCGAGGACTCCGACGATCTGGTGTTCAAGAACACACCCCGTGACATCGCGCAGATCCTGACCACCCTGGGCCGCGACCGCGGCGCGCGCTTCGAGTTCGAATGCTACGATCTGAGCCACCTCTACATGCTGCGCCATTTCGCCGACCGCGGACTGGTCACCCCGCCCTTCTTCATCCAGTTCGTCTTCGGCGTTCTGGGCGGCATGGGACCGGACGCGGAAAACCTGACGCACATGGTCCGCATCGCCGATCGGCTGTTCGGTCCCGACTACCTGTTTTCGGTGCTGGCCGCGGGAAGGTTCCAGATGCCGCTGGTGACCATGGCGGCGGCGATGGGCGGGCATGTGCGCGTCGGGCTGGAGGACAGCCTGACCATTGGCCGGGGGCGACTGGCCCGGTCGAACGCCGAGCAGGTGACGAAGATCCGCGGCATCGTCGAGGCGCTGGGCCGGACGGTGATGTCCGCCGATGAGGTCCGCGCCGCGCTGCATCTTAAGGGCGCGGCGCTGGTGGCGGTCTGAGATGGCCGGGCTCCGGTTCCAGTCCGTCGCCTGCGAGGAGGATCTCGCCCGGCTGGATGAAGCGCTCGGCGCGCTCAGCGCCGATCTGGGTGACAGCCACGCCACGCAGCGCGACGATCTGCGCCGGGCGCTCTTCGGTCCATGCCCGGCGGCGCACGGGCTGCTGGCACTGCGAGAGGCCGAAACCGCCGGCGCGGCGTTGTTCAGCCCGGTCTATTCCACCGTGCGCGGCGCCGCCGGCGTGTTCGTCTCGGACCTGTGGGTAAGCCCGCTGATGCGCGGGCAGGGCGTCGGCAGGCGGCTTCTGGCCGAGGTCGCGGCCGCGGGTGCGAAACTCTGGGCCGCGGACTGGCTGAAGCTCGCGGTCTACGACCACAGCACCGCGTCGCAGGAATTCTACCGAAGGCTGGGTTTTCAGCCTGCCCTCGGCATGCAGGATATGCGTCTGGATGCGGCCCGGCTGGCCGCGCTGACCGGGAGGGAAGGATGAAGGCCGTTTTCGACGCGCGCCAATGGCACCATGATCCACAGTATTTCATGGCCAACGGGCGCGTGCTTCCAAGCCCCGAGCAGCCCGAGCGCATCAACCGTCTGACCGCGGGCGCCGAGGCTGCCGGTTGCGTGTTCGAAGCTCCAGCGGATTCCGGCATGCCCCCCCTCTCGGCAGTCCACAGCGCCGAGTATCTGCATTTCCTGCAAACCATCCACACACGCTGGCAGCACATCGCCGAGGCCGGCCCCGAAGTCATCCCGAACATCCATCCGGCCAACCGGAGCGACGGCTATCCCCGCTCGGCCGTGGGACAAGCCGGCTTTCATCAGGCTGACACCGCCTGCCCGATCGGCGCCGGCACATGGGAGGCAGCCTACTGGTCGGCGCAGTCGGCCGTCACCGGCGCCGACCTCGTGGCCGAGGGCGAGCGCGCGGCTTACGTGCTGTCGCGCCCGCCGGGGCACCATGCCTTTGCCGATCTGGCAGGCGGGTTCTGCTTTCTCAACAACTCGGCGATTGGCGCGGAGCGGCTGCGCGCGCGTGGCCTGCGGCCGGCGATCCTCGACATCGACGTGCATCACGGCAACGGCACGCAGGGCATCTTCTATGCGCGCGGCGACGTGCTGACGGTATCGATCCACGCCGACCCGGCGCGGTTCTACCCGTTCTTCTGGGGCCATGCGCAGGAACGCGGCGAAGGTCGGGGGCTGGGCTGCAACCTGAACCTGCCGCTGCCGCGGGGCACCGAAGACGCCGCCTATCTGCAGACCCTGGAATTCGCGCTGGACCGTGTCCGCGCCTTCGGCGCGGATGTCCTGGTGGTCGCACTGGGGCTGGACGCGCATGTGGACGACCCCTTCAGGGGCCTCGCCATCACGACGCAGGGCTTCGCCGCGATCGGGGCGGCGCTGGCCGGCACCGGGCTGCCGCGGCTGTTCGTGCAGGAGGGCGGATACCTCTCGGATGCCCTCGGCGACAATCTTCAGGCCGTCCTCGCCGCAAACTGAGCCCGTGATGCGGGTATCGCGGTCGGCAACCCGCGATGCCGCGGCGGTCGTGCACGACCGGAGAGCACCGCTGATCTCGCTTTCGTGATCGCCGATTTCGTCGCGTGCTGTTCGCAGCGCCCACGCCGCGGCGAAGGGACATGCGCCAGCCGGTGCGGGACCCGTCGAAGGTAGCGGGCCGGCACACCCCGGAGTGAGGGACATGACCGAAGACGAGATTCTGGCCCGCGCGGGCATGCCGCCGGGCAACCCCAGCTATCCGTTCGGGCCCTACCGGTTCGCACACCGACAATATTTCAACGTGATCTATCAGACCGACCCGGCCGCGCGGCGCCATGGCCACCATCGGGCGCAACAGCGCCATCGCCGAAATCGGGCGGCTGCGCCTGCGCGGGTTTCCGGGCTGGGTGCTGTGGGGCATCGCGCATGTCTATTTCCTGATCGGCTTTCGCAACCGCATCGCGGTGCTGCTCAACTGGACATGGGCCTACGTCACCTGGCAGCGCGGTGTGCGGCTGATCACCGGGGCACAGATCTGAACGTTTAATCAAGGAGATATGCATATGGGCATGCAAAAGCATCCGGGCGCCGCGCTGGTGACAGGGTCTTCCGGCGGCATCGGGCTGGGCATCGCCGAGGCACTTGCCGCCGCGGGCCATGACGTCATGCTCAACGGGATCGAGGCCGAGGCGGATGTCGCCCCCGACCGTGATCGCATTGCGCAGACCTTTGGCGTGCGCACCGCATATGCGCGCGCCGACCTGACCGATCCGGCCGGCGTGCGCGACCTGGTTCGCGCGGCCGAGGGTCGGCTGGGCCCGTTGTCGGTGCTGGTCAACAACGCTGGCGTCCAGCACGTGGCCCCGATCGGCGAGTTTCCCGACGACAAGTGGGATCTGATCCTGGCGCTCAACCTGTCGGCGGCGTTTCGCGCGATCCGCGAAGTGATCCCGGGCATGAGGACGCGCGGCCACGGCCGGATCGTCAACATCGCGTCGGCCCACGGGCTGGTCGCCTCGCCGGGCAAGGCGGCGTATGTCGCGGCCAAGCACGGGCTGCTGGGTCTGACCAAGACCGCCGCGCTGGAAACGGCCGAATATGGCGTGACCGTCAACGCTATCTGCCCGGGCTATGTCTGGACCCCGCTGGTGGAAAAGCAGATCCCCGAAACCGCGAAAGCGCGCGGCATGACCGAGGCCGAGGTGAAAAGCGACGTGCTGCTGGCCGCCCAACCAACCCGCGAATTCGCCACTGCGGCGCAGATCGGTGCGCTTGCGGCATTCCTGTGCAGCGATGCGGCGGCGCAGATCACCGGCGCGGCACTGCCCGTCGATGGCGGGTGGACGGCCCAATGACCGTGCGCCGGCTCAAGGAGGCACCCAGGCCCGTCAACCTGGCGCTGCAGGGCGGCGGCGCGCATGGCGCCTTCACCTGGGGTGTTCTCGACAAGCTGCTGGAGGATGGGCGGCTGTCCATCGCCGGGGTCTCGGGCACCTCGGCCGGGGCGATGAATGCCGTCGCGCTCGCCGCAGGCTACAACCGGGACGGCCCCGAGGGTGCGCGCGCAGCGCTGGAGGGGTTCTGGCGCGGGATGAGCCGGCACGCACGGTACAGCCCGCTGCAGCGCACAGCTTTCGACGTGCTGATGGGACGTTGGGGGCTGGAGGCGAACCCGATGTATCACGCCTTCGATGCGCTGACGCGGATGGCATCGCCCTATCAGCTCAACCCGATGAACATGAATCCTTTGCGCGAATTGGTCGAAGAGACCGTGGATTTCAAGAACGTCCGCGCCTGCACGGCCTTCAAGCTGTTCATCTCGGCCACCAATGTCGAGACCGGCAAGGTCAGGGTGTTCCCGCGCGAGGCGCTGACGGTGGACATGGTGATGGCCTCGGCCTGCCTGCCGCACCTGTATCAGGCGGTGGAGATCGACGGCGTGCCCTACTGGGACGGCGGTTACATGGGCAATCCGGCGCTGTTTCCGTTCTACGGCACCACCGGCAGCGACGACATCGTGGTGATCCAGATCAACCCGATCGAGCGAAAGGGCACACCCCGCACCGCCTTCGAGATCGAGAACCGTCTGCGCGAGATCAGTTTCAACGGAAGCTTGCTCAAGGAACTGCGCGCCATCGACTTCGTCGACCGGCTGATCCGAGAGGGCAAGCTGTCGACCGACAGCTACCGGCAGGTGCGCGTGCACATCATCGAGAACGAGGCGGAGATGAAGCCGCTGGGCGCCTCGTCGAAGATGAACCCCGAATGGGCATTCCTGTGCCATCTGCGCGACATGGGCCGGCGGACCGCGGACAGATGGCTGGACACGACATCGTCCGCGGTGGGTGAACGCTCCACCGTGGATCTGCGCACGATGTTCTCGGTGATCGGTCCCGAGCATCAGGGCTGAGAACGGATGCCGCATCCATCACCCGGATCTCCGCCGAAACCTCCACCGCCCCGCCGGCGGGCTGTCGTCGGCCTCAGGGGCATGGCGGCAGCGCTCACGGCACTGGCAGGTCTTGCCGGCTGCGGTGCGGATCAGCCTGGCGAGACTGCGATCCCGGAGGCGGCCGCGGCGCGGGACCGGGGCGGCGCCGCCGTGCCCGTGGTGGTGATCCCCGGAATGCTTGGCTCGCGGCTGGCGAATGGACAGACCGGCCGGACGGTCTGGCCGTCTCTGGCCGATCTTCTGTTTGGCTCGGACCGTCTTGCACGGCTGGGCCTGCCGCTGTCGGTGCCGGCAATGGCCCGGACCGCAGCGGATGCAGTGGTTCCGGCCGGGATCGTCCGTCGGGCCGGGCCGGTGGATTTCTATGGCAGGCTGATCGCGCGCCTGGAGCGAGATCACGGCCCATGTGTCGCACCGTCAGCCATCGCGCCCGACACCGGCTGCGTGCTGCTCGCCTGGGACTGGCGGCGCGATCTGGTCGAGGCCGCCGAAGGTCTGGAGCAAGCCGTCGCCAAGCTGCGCGCGGCCCGCGACGCGCCGGGCCTCCGGGTCGATGTGGTCGCTCACAGTGCCGGCGGGCTGGTGGCGCGGTACTATGCGCGCTTCGGCGGCACGGATGTCCTGGACCGTCCCGCCGTCACACACGCACCGATGACCGGCGCGCGATCGCTGCGCCGGGTCATCCTGATCGCGACGCCCAACCGGGGCTCCATCTATGGGCTGCAGCGGGTGATGCGGGGCGAGCGCCTCGGCCTGTCGCGCCTGCACCCCGAGGTGATGGCCACCATGCCGAGCATCTACCAGCTGCTGCCCCATCCCGACCGCGACTGGATGATCACCGTCGACGGGGACACCGCGGACATCGACCTCTACGACATCGCCAGCTGGCGGCAGTTCCGCGAAGCGATCTTCCTACCCGAAGCTCGCGCACGGCTCGTCGCGCGTTTTCCCTCGCCCGGCGCGCGGGCGGCCGCGACCGACCTGCTGGAAGCCCGCTTTGCCCTGGGGCTGCGCCGTGGCGCCCGCTTTCACCGCGCCCTGGATGCACCGCCCGTGCCCGGCGTCACGGCGCCGCAAATCCTGACCGTGGCGGCCGGGTGTCGCCCGACCGCGGCAGTCTGCCTTGTCGAGGAGGCCGACGGCCGACCGGTCATCCGCCTGCAGCCCGGCACCATCCGAAATCCGCGGCCGGGGGTGGACTACCGCGCGCGCATGATCGCCCCGGGCGACGGACGGGTGACCCTGGCCTCGGCCCGAGCGGTGCCCGACAGCCTCGGCGGTCTCACCGTCTGCGCCGATCACGACAGGCTGCCGCCCGATCCCGCCACGGTCGCGGCCGTGGTCCAGTTCCTTTCTGCGCCCTGATCCAGGAGCCTAGCATCATGTTCCTCTCGACCATCCGTCTCGACCTCTGGGGCCTTGTGGCCGGGGCAATGCAACTCATGGCCGTTGCTTTCATTTTTGTCGTCGGGCTGGTTGCCCTTCTGGCGGCGCTGTTGTTCCTGCGCGACCGCTTGCAGACGGCCGATGCGATCCGGCGGAACTATCCGGTGATCGGGCGGTTCCGGGGCCTGTTCACCACACTCGGAGAGTTCTTTCGGCAGTATTTCTTCGCCATGGACCGCGAGGAGTTGCCCTTCAACCGTGCCCAGCGCGACTGGGTGGCCCGCGCAGCCGAGGGACGGGCAAACACCGTGGCCTTCGGTTCGACGCGCAACACCTCGGTTCCTGGCACCCCGATCTTTGCCAACGCCCCCTACCCGTCTTTGTCGGGCACCGCCCGTGCGAGCCCGCTGACCATCGGCGCCGGCGCGCGGACACCCTATGCCGCGCCATCGGTGTTCAACATCTCGGGCATGAGCTTCGGCGCGCTGTCGCATCCGGCGGTGGAGGCTCTCTCGCAGGGGGCGGCGCAGGCCGGCATCTGGCTGAATACCGGCGAGGGCGGGCTGTCGCCCTCTCACCTGGCCGGCGGCTGCGACCTGGTGTTTCAGATAGGAACCGCCAATTACGGAGTGCGCACCCCGGATGGTGCGCTGTGCGAGGAGAGATTGCGCACCGTCGCTGCGCATCCCCAGGTGCGCATGTTCGAAATCAAACTCGCCCAGGGCGGCAAGCCCGGCAAGGGCGGCATGCTGCCCGGCGCCAAGGTCACCCCCGAGATCGCCGCGGTCCGCGGCATTCCTGCAGGCGAGGACAGCGTCTCGCCGAACCGCCGTCTGGATGTCGACTGCGACGCGACCCTTCTCGATCTGATCGCCCGCATCCGCGAGGTGACCGGCAGGCCGGTCGGCATCAAGACAGTGGCCGGTCAGATCGACAGCTTCGCGACACTGTTTGCCGAGATCGCCGCACGCGGGCCCGAAAGCGCGCCCGATTTCATCACTCTGGACGGCGGCGAGGGCGGAACCGGCGCAGCGCCGCTGCCGCTGATCGATCTGGTGGGCATGTCGATCCGAGAGGCGCTGCCGCTGCTGGCCGATCTGCGCGCCACATTCGGGTTGCAGGAGCGCATACGGCTGATTGCCAGCGGCAAGCTCGGCCACCCCGGAGACGTCGCCTGGGCGCTGGCCGCCGGGGCCGATTTCGTTACCTCTGCACGCGGCTTCATGTTCTCGCTCGGCTGCATCCAGGCGCTCAAGTGCAACCGCAACACCTGCCCCACCGGCATCACCACGCACAACCCGCGGCTGCAGCGCGGTCTGGTGGCCGAGGCCAAGTCGGAAAAGGTTGCGCGCTACGCAAGCGGCGTGGTGGCCGAACTGGGCATGATCGCGCAATCCGTGGGCGTTGCCGATCCACGTGACCTCCGCCGCCACCATGTCCGCATCGTCCAGCCCGACGGCCGCTCGGTGCCGATGGACCGGCTCTTTCCCCCGACCGTGACGCGGTCAGCGGCGGCGCCTCTGTCATCTGCGGTCGCCGGCTCGTAATCCTGCTGCCGGCCACTGCGGCGGCGCATGCACGCCGATCAGGAAGTGGACATGTGCCAGCCCCCAGACCCGCCAGGCAAGCGCGCCCGCCACGTGCACCGGGCCGGTTCGCACCACTGCGGCATGCCCTCCGATCGTGGCCAGAGCGCCGAGGGGGCGATACCGGACACGCACGCACCGATGCGCAGCTCGAACGCCGGCCGCTGCAGTGTCCGTGCCGCAGGGGCTGACAGCCTTTCCGGACAGTGTCGACAACAGCCGCGGCCTCGCCTCGGCCGGGATCACCCCGGCGAAGAAGGGCTTGATGGTCCTGAAGTCGCAGGCCGGCGCGTGGCGTGCCAGTTCGGCGATCGCGCCCGCCACCGCCACCCCAGCCGGACCGCCACCGACCGCCGCGAAAGCGGCATGGCCGGCGCGTTCCTTTGCCGTTTCGACAACCTCGGCCCGTTCGAAGGCCGGCAGGGTCCGGCCCTGACCCGATGCGGAGGGTTTCAGTCCAGCCGGTTGCACCATCGAGATCCGTGGTCATGACGCCTCGCCGCCCAGAGGAACCTCAGGGTTGGAGAATGCGGGCGAACGGGCGCCGGCGGAGGTGTCGTTTCGACAGGAAACAGCCTGAGACGGAGCTGACCACATCGTTTCAGCGGACCAAATTCCCAATTTTTCCTACTTTTATTCAATGTCTTACATGGCCTCTCGCCGAGTCGTCAGGGGCCCGACGGTTGCGGGTGCGAGGCGATGGGTCTACATCACGGCCACGTCAGGCGACGGAGATGGTCCGTGATGGCGGCCGGTTCAGGCCGTCTCGCCGGTAAAATCCGACCTCCGTCTGCCTGGGCAAAACAACGGAGGAAACAACATGAAACGCATCGTGTCCGCGGCAGCTTTGGGGGCCTTCGTGGTGCCCGCAGCCGCCAACGCCGATTGCGGCAGCGTGTCGATCACCGAAATGAACTGGGCTTCGGCTTCGGTCGTCACCAATGTGGCCGCCTTCCTCATGCAAGAGGGGTATGGCTGCGACGTGACCGTGGTCCCGTCCGACACAGTCCCCGCCGTGACCTCGGTGGCCGAGAACAACGAGCCCGACATCGTTACCGAACTCTGGCTGAACTCGGCCGGCGACGCATATCTGCGGCTGGAAGAGCAGGGCCAGATCGAGCGTGTGGCCGAAGTGCTTGATCCCGGCGGTGTCGAGGGCTGGTGGATTCCCACATATCTGGCCGACGCCCACCCGGAACTGACCTCCCTGGACGGCATCCTGGAGAACCCCGAGCTGGTGGGCGGGATGTTCCACAATTGTCCAGACGGCTGGGGTTGCCGCGTCGTCAACGACAACCTCAACGCGGCGATCGACCTCGAGGCCTATGGGCTGGAGGTGTTCAACCATGGTTCGGGCGAGACGCTGGCGACCTCGATGGCGTCGGCGGTGCAGAACGGCGAACCGTGGTTCGGCTATTACTGGGGCCCGACCGTGCCGCTGGGCAAATTCGACATGACCCGGGTGGATCTGGGGCCGGTCGATGAAGAGATCCACGGCCGCAACCAGAACCCGGGAACCGACAATCCCGGCGTTTCGGACTTCCCAGCCGCGCCGATCCTGACGGCCGTGACCGCCGACTTCGCCGAGCGCGAACCGGCGATCGCCGAACTGATGTCGAACATGACCTTCCAGACGGAAACCATGAGCGGCATCCTCGCCTGGATGGACGAGAACGGCGCCGACAGCGAGGAAGGCGCGGTCTATTTCCTGACCAACTTCGGCGACGAGTGGTCGGGATGGATCAACGATGAGGCCCGCGCAAATCTTGCGGCCCTGCTCGACTGATCAGGACTGACCCATGCAGGGCGCAGGCGGGGTGCTGCCCCGGCTGCGCCTGTTTTGTTTGACAGATATGGCGGCAGCCCCCGGCCCGATCCGGGTGCGGCCCGGAAAGGAGCGATCATGGCCACCTATGACGGCCTGTTCCGTACGCTGGGGCTGGAGGATTGGTGCGCCCGGGGCGACCCGGCAGAGACATCCGCCGCACCGCAGTCGATGCGCGACCTTCTGGCCCAGACCCGCGGCGAAGACCCCGAAGCGGGCATCCCGCTGTGGGATACACCCTTCCCTTCGCTCGATGCGCTGCATGAATCCTGTGCCGCCATCCCGCAGTCGCGCGAACTGACCCGAGGGCTGGAGCAGGGCTTCCTCGACATCCGCCATGTGCTCAAGGCCGGGCTCGACCCGGTGACGCAACCGCTCAGCGTGGCGCTGCGCAATGCGCTGTGGCTGTTTCAGGAAACGCCGTGGTGGCTGATGATCCCGCTTCTGGCGCTGCTGGTGCTGGGGGTGGCGCGGTCGGTCAAGCTGGCCGTCTTCGTGGTGGCAACCATCGCCTTTCTCGCCTTCATCGACCTTTACGACGAGGCGATGCAGACACTGTCGATCATCTTCGTCTGCGCGGCCATTTGCGTGGCCTTCGGCGTGCCCATCGGCATCCTGATGTCGCGCAGCGACGCGATGGAAAGGGGCACGATCCCGATCCTCGACATGCTGCAGACCCTGCCGCCTTTCGTCTATCTGATCCCGCTGATTTTCCTGTTCAGCGTCACCGAGCCCAAGCTCTACGGTATCGCCATCATCCTCTACGCCATCGTCCCGGTGATCCGGCTGACCAACCTCGGCATACGCCTGGTAGACAAGGAGGTGATCGAGGCCGCCGACGCCTTCGGCATGACCCGACGGCAGAAACTCTGGGGCGTTCAGGTGCCGCTGGCGCTGCCGAACATCATGGCCGGCGTGAACCAGACCATCATGATGAGCCTCGCCATGGTCGTGATCGCCTCGCTGGTGTCTGCACCGGGGCTGGGCGTTCTGGTGCTGCGCGGGATCCGCAATCTGGAACTGGGCGTCGGCCTGGTCGCGGGCCTGGGCATCGTCCTGCTGGCCGTGATCCTCGACCGGGTGACCAAGGCGGCGCTGGCGCGGGTCGACAAGTCCACCGCGGCGCGACAGTGAGGAGGCGCAGATGAGCGATACAGCCGAGACCAAGATCGCCCTGCGCGGGCTCTACAAGATCTTCGGCGCCCATCCCGAGGAAGTGCTGCCGTTGGTGCGCGACGAGGGAATGGGCAAGGCGGACCTGCTGGAAAAGCATGGCCATGTGCTGGGCCTGCGCGACATCAACATCGAGATGCAGGCGGGCAAGATCACCGTGATCATGGGATTGTCGGGATCGGGCAAATCCACCCTGATCCGGCACCTGAACCGGCTTTTCGAACCGACTGCGGGCGAAATCCTCGTCGATGGCGAGGATGTCATGAAGTACGGCGAGCAGGATCTGCGCCGCCTGCGCCGCGAACGCATGTCGATGGTGTTCCAGAAATTCGCGCTGATGCCGCACCGGACCGTGCTGGAGAACGCCGGCCTCGCCCAGTCGGTGCGCGGCGCCGAACGCAAGACGCTGGAGGCGGAAGCCACCCGCTGGCTCGACCGGGTCGGCCTCGAAGGGGTTGGTCACCAGTATCCCGCGCAGTTGTCGGGCGGGATGCAGCAGCGCGTCGGCCTCGCACGCGCGCTGGCGGCCAATTCCGACATCATGCTGATGGACGAGGCGTTCTCGGCCCTCGACCCGCTGATCCGCACCGACATGCAGACCCTGCTGCTGGATCTGCAGGCGGAGTTGAGCAAGACGGTCGTGTTCATCACCCATGATCTCGACGAGGCGCTGCGGCTGGCCGATCATCTGGTCATCCTGAAGGACGGCGCCATCGTCCAGCAGGGCGAGCCGCAGCACATCCTGCTGCACCCCAACGACCCCTACATCGTCGACTTCGTCAGCGACATCAATCGCGCCCGGGTCCTGCGCGTCCGCTCGGTGATGAAGAAGGGGGCCGAACGCGAGAACCCGACCGGCGTGGTCGATGCCGAAGATACGCTGGAATCGGTGATCGCCCGGTCCGAGGGCGACACGGACGCCGTCTACCGGGTCGAGCGTGACGGCAAGCCAGTCGGCGTGCTGGAAATGCGCGATCTCGTGCGCGCCCTCGTGCCCATGCGTCCGGCCGAAGATACCGGCGAGGCCGGCACCGCGCCGCTGCGCGCGGCGATGTAGAGCAACCGCCGAGCAGCCGGTTGCCGAACCGGCTGCTGGACGAACGATCCCATCAGGCTTCCCACCGGCCGAGACACCCGCAGTATCGGAGCGCCATCCGGCTGCCTTCAGGCCGGGATCCATGCAGGGGCGCAGGGACGTTCCACTCCGGCAACACCGGGACGACGCGCAGCGGCCGTATCAGCCTTCCGCGGCACCAGAGCTCGTTTCGGTCGGCGAGGGGTGCAGGATCGGTCTCGAAGGCCGCTTGCGTGACCGGCCGCGGGGCGACGTGGCGACGCACCGGGGCCGGTGACAGGTTGGCCGGCGATGTGCCGCAGCGCGGGTCGCACGGCATTCTCATGCGGCACGGTAGCTCTCGCGTTGGCTGACATCTTCATCTTCGTCCGCGAGCCGGCCGAACAGCACCGACCAGCGATCCATCCGGACCGGGGAAAACCCTTCCGGGCCAAGATCAAGAGCGCGATCACGGACACGACGCGCCAGAGTCCGCCGCCAGTCATCCGGCAGCGCGAGCCGCTGTGACGCCGCCCAGCGCGCCACCTGCGGCAGGAAGGGCTGGTCGGTGGCGATCACGTCGCCGAGCCGGGTTTCGGGGCGGCGTTCCATCCGGTCCATCTGGTCGGCCAGCAGATCGGGCGGCAGCAGGTCCTCGACATCCGCCCCCGGCATCCCGACGAGGTCGGAGAGGTCGGTCACACGCTCCGGCGCATCGGCATAAAGCCCGACGCGCAGCTCTTCGGCCATCGCCTGCCGGCCCGGACCGACCAGTATGCGGGGCAGCGCACCGTCGCGCCCGGCCAGCAGGCTGCCGGCGACCCGGGCGATGCGGCTCGCACCGGCAGGCGCGAACACCAGATCACGGCGCGGGGCGAAGCGGCCGGAGGCGATCAGCAGCGTGCGCAGCGTGCCGAGGTGCAACTGTTCGGCCTCGCCGGCCACCAGAACCGGCCGGCAGCCGCGCAGCATCGAATCCGCCACCGACAGTGTCAGCGCCGCGCGCACCGCATAGGCGGCGCCGCGCTGGCTGTCGCTGCCCTCGCTCTCGCGCAGGTCTGTGGTGGCGCGGGTCGAGCCGTCCTCGCCCACATACACCTTGCGGGCCCGGTCGAGCCGGTCGGAATCCACGAGGAAGGGCGAATGGCAGGTGTAGATCAGCTGGTTGGTGCCGGCGAGGCTGTCGAAGAAGGCCGACAGGTCGCGCTGCGCCAGCGGGTGCAGCGACTGCCCCGGCTCGTCGAGCAGCAGCACGGCGCGGCGGTGCGCGCCCATGCTCTCGACCATGAACACGAGGAAGAAGGACAGGAACCACTGCAGCCCGGTGGAGCGGTTCTCGAGCTCGATCTCCTGCGGGCGGCGGCTGTCGGCGACCC
>SLBI01000058.1 GCA_007126375.1 Paracoccaceae bacterium | reverse complement strand
TGGCCGCGGCGCTGGCGGGCGCCGCCGCCCCGGCCAGGTTGCGGTTGTGCGCCTCGGGCCGCGGCGCCGCGGGCAGGCTTGCCTCGGCGCGCAGCCCGGTGATAGAGGTGCGCGACATTCCGGAAGGGGGCGAAGCGACAGCCATATGGCGGATCATCCGAGGCAATTCGACAAGGAGGCGCTGCTCGCCTGTGCGCGCGGCGAACTCTTCGGCCCCGGCAATGCGCAACTGCCGCTGCCGCCCATGCTGATGATGGATCGCATCACCGACATCTCGGCCGATGCCGGGGCGCACGGCAAGGGGCATGTGGTCGCCGAGTTCGACATCACCCCCGATCTGTGGTTCTTCGACTGCCACTTTCCCGGCAACCCGATCATGCCGGGCTGTCTCGGCCTCGACGGGCTGTGGCAGCTCACCGGATTCAACCTCGGCTGGCGCGGCTGGCAGGGTCGGGGCTATGCGCTCGGCGTGGGTGAGGTAAAGCTGACCGGCATGGTCCGCCCCGACCGCAAGCTGTTGCGCTATTTCGTCGAATTCACCAAGGCGGTGCAGACCCGCCGGCTGACGATGGGCGTCGCCGACGGCCGGGTCGAGGCCGACGGCGAGACGATCTATCTGGTCCGGGACATGAAGGTCGCCCTGTCGGAAAGCTGATCCCGCGCCGCAGCGCCGCCGCCATCCAGAAGGAGAACCGCCCATGCGTCGTGTCGTCGTGACCGGGCTTGGCATCGTCTCGCCCATCGGCAACACCGCCGCCGAGGTGGAGGCCAGCCTGCGTGCCGGTCGGTCGGGCATCGTCACCGCCGAGGATTACATCGAACACGGCTTTCGCAGCCGTGTGCACGGCCAGCCGCAGATCGCGCTGGAGGATCACATCGACAAGCGCGATCTGCGCTTCATGGGCGATGGCGCGGCCTACAACTTCATCGCCATGAACCAGGCCATCGCCGATGCCGGGCTGGAATCCTCGGAGGTTTCGAACGAACGCTCGGGCCTGGTGATGGGGTCGGGTGGGCCGTCCACCAAGAGCTTCTTTCGTGCCCACAACATCGTGCGCGATGCCGGCAGCCCCAAGCGCATCGGCCCCTTCGGCGTGACCAAGGGCATGAGTTCCACCAACTCCGCCTGCCTGGCCACGCCGTTCCGGATCAAGGGGGTGAACTATTCGATCACCTCCGCATGCTCGACCAGCGCGCATTGCATCGGGCATGGCGGCGAACTGATCCAGATGGGCAAGCAGGACATCGTCTTTGCCGGCGGCGGCGAGGAACTCGACTGGACGCTGTCGTGCCTGTTCGACGCGATGGGGGCGATGAGCTCGAAATACAACGCCACGCCCGAGACGGCCTCGCGCCCCTTCGACGCCACCCGAGACGGGTTCGTGATCGCCGGCGGCGGGGGCGTGCTGGTGCTGGAGGAGCTGGAACACGCCAGGGCCCGCGGTGCGCGGATCTACGCCGAACTCACCGGCTACGGCGCCACCTCGGACGGCCATGACATGGTCGCGCCCTCGGGCGAGGGCGGCGAACGCTCGATGCGGCAAGCGCTGGCGACCCTGCCCGAGGGGCGGCGCATCGACTACATCAACGCCCATGGCACCTCGACCCCGGCCGGCGATGTGGTCGAGGTGGAGGCGGTGCGCCGAATCTTCGGCGAGGGCAATGTGCCGCCGATCGCCTCGACCAAGTCGCTGACCGGGCACAGCCTGGGCGCGACCGGCGTGCACGAGGCGATCTATGCGCTGCTGATGATGCAGGGCGGTTTCATCGCCGCCTCGGCCAATGTCACCGAACTCGATCCCGCCATCCGGCCGGGCGAGGTCGCGACCGAGCTGCGCGAGGGCGTGGAGATCGACGGCGTGCTGTCGAATTCCTTCGGCTTCGGCGGCACCAACGCCACGCTTGTCTTCAGCAAGCTTCACGACTGAACCGGAGACAGGCATGGCCGAACTGATGCGGGGCAAGCGCGGGCTCGTGATGGGCGTCGCCAACGAGCGTTCCATCGCCTGGGGCATCGCCCGGGCGCTGGCTGCCGAGGGGGCCGAACTGGCGTTCACCCATCAGGGCGAAGCCTTCGGCAAGCGGGTGGAGCCGCTGGCGGCCTCGGTCGGTTCCTCGCTCCTGCTGGATGTGGACGTGACCGACGATGCCTCGATGGACGCGGCCTTCGCACGGCTTCGGGACGCCTGGGGCCGGATGGACTTTCTCGTCCATGCCATCGCTTTTTCCGACAGGAAGGAACTGACCGGCCGCTTCATCGATACCAGCCGCGAGAACTTCCGCAACTCGCTGTCGATCTCCTGCTATTCCTTCATCGACGTGGCGCGTCGTGCCTCGGAACTGATGCCCGAGGGCGGATGCCTGCTGACGCTGACCTATCAGGGTTCGAACCGGGTGACGCCCTTCTACAACGTCATGGGCGTGGCGAAGGCGGCGCTGGAATCGGCGGTGCGCTATCTCGCCAACGACCTCGGTCCACAGCAGATCCGGGTGAACGCGATCAGCCCGGGGCCGATGAAGACGCTCGCCGGCGCGGCCATCGGCGGCGCGCGGCGGACCTATCGGCAGGCGGAGCTGAACGCGCCGTTGCGCGCCAATCCGACGCTGGAGGCGGTGGGCGGCACCGCAGTCTATCTCGCCAGCGACTACGGCGCCTGCACCACTGGAGAGATCGTCCATGTCGATGGCGGGTACCACGTCATCGGCATGCCGCAGTCGGAAAACATCTGAGATGGCGAAGCCGGGTTCGGGGGGGCTGACCTATGCCGCGGCCGGCGTGGACATCGCCGCCGGCAATGCGCTGGTGGACCGGATCAAGCCTGCCGCCGCCAGCACCGCACGCTCGGGCGTCATGGCCGGTCTCGGCGGTTTCGGCGCGCTGTTCGATCCGAAGGCGGCGGGCTATGCCGATCCGATCCTGGTGGCCGCGACCGATGGTGTCGGAACCAAGCTGAAGATCGCCATCGATACCGACCTGCTGGGCGGCATCGGCACCGATCTGGTGGCGATGTGCGTCAACGATCTGGTCTGCCAGGGAGCGGAGCCGCTCTTCTTCCTCGACTATTTCGCCACCGGCCGGCTGGATGTGGACCGCGCCGCCCGGGTGGTGGAGGGCATCGCCCGCGGGTGTGCCGAGGCCGGCTGCGCGCTGATCGGCGGCGAGACGGCAGAGATGCCGGGCCTCTATGCGGGGGCGGACTTCGACCTCGCCGGCTTCGCCGTGGGTGCGATGGAACGGGGTGCGGCGCTGCCTGCGGGGGTGGTCGAGGGCGACGTGCTGCTCGGCCTGCCCGCGTCGGGGGTGCATTCCAATGGGTATTCGCTGGTCCGTCGCATCGTCGCCGCGGCGGGACTTGACTGGCACGCGCCGGCTCCCTGGGGCGGTGGCGGCCTCGGGGCGGAACTGCTCGTGCCCACGCGGCTCTATGTCCGCCCGGCCTTGAAGGCACTGCGCGTGGGCGGGCTGCATGCCCTGGCCCATATCACCGGCGGCGGGCTGGTCGAGAACCTGCCGCGGGTGCTTCCAGAGGGCCTGGGCGCCGAGGTCGACCTCGCATCCTGGTCGCTGCCGCCCGTCTTCGCCTGGCTGCAGACCGCGGGCGGGGTGGAGGAGGCGGAGATGCTGCGCGCCTTCAATTGCGGCATAGGCATGGTGGCGGTGGTGGCCGCGGACCGCGCCGCGGCGGTAGCGGCTGTTCTGGCCGAGGCCGGTGCCCCGGCGATGCGCATCGGCCGGGTGGTGCCGGGCGAGGGCATCCGCTGGTCCGGCCGTCTGGGCGGATGACACCGCCGACACCGCGCGCGCGCGTCGCCATCCTGATCTCGGGCGGCGGGTCGAACATGGCAGCGCTGGTCGCGGCGATGCAGGGCGATTTTCCGGCGCGCCCGGTTCTGGTGCTGGCGAACGACCCCGCCGCCGGGGGGCTGGCGAAGGCCCGCGCCGCGGGCGTGCCGGCGGCGGCAGTCGATCACCGCCCATTCGGCCGCGATCGCGCAGCGTTCGAGGCGGCGCTGCGGGCGGCGCTCGAACCCGCCGCGCCCGACATCCTGTGCCTCGCCGGTTTCATGCGGGTTCTGACGGGCGGCTTCGTCGCCCGCTTCGCCGGGCGGATGCTGAACATCCATCCCTCGCTGCTGCCGAAATATCCCGGGCTGGACACCCATGCCCGTGCGCTTGCCGCAGGCGATGCCGAGGCCGGCTGTTCCGTGCACGAGGTGACGGCCGAACTCGACTCCGGCCCGGTTCTTGGCCAGGCACGGGTGCCGATCCTGCCGGGCGACACGCCCGAAACACTGGCCGCGCGCGTCCTGCCCTGGGAGCACCGGCTCTACCCGGCGGTGCTGCGCCGCTTTTCCGCCGGCGATCGCCGTCCGGTTCTGTTGCCCTGACCGCGACCGTCCCCGTCGTGCGGCCCGGCGGTGGCGCTCCCGCCCACCCACCCCGCGCCACCG
>SLBI01000103.1 GCA_007126375.1 Paracoccaceae bacterium | reverse complement strand
GCGACCGGATCGACGAGGCGCTGGCGGGCATCGAAGCGCTGCAACGCGCGCTGCTGGCGCAGGCCGAGGCCGGGGCCGACTGGGTGATGCCCGGCTTCACCCATCTGCAGACGGCGCAGCCGGTGACCTGGGGCCATCACATGCTGGCCTATGTCGAGATGCTCGCGCGCGATGCCGGCCGGATGCGCGACGCCCGCGCCCGGCTGAACGAATGCCCGCTGGGGGCTGCGGCGCTGGCCGGCACCTCGTTTCCGATCGACCGCGAGATGACGGCGGCCGCGCTGGGCTTCGACCGGCCGATGGCGAATTCGCTCGATGCCGTGAGCGACCGGGACTTCGCGCTGGAGTTCCTGTCGGCCGCCTCGATCTGCGCGATGCATCTGAGCCGGCTGGCCGAGGAGATCGTGATCTGGTCCTCGGCGCAGTTCCGTTTCGTCACCCTCTCGGACCGATTCGCCACCGGCTCGTCGATCATGCCGCAGAAGAGGAATCCCGATGCGGCCGAACTGCTGCGCGCCAAGATCGGCCGCATCCTCGGCGCCACCGTCGCGTTGTTCACGGTGATGAAGGGGCTGCCGCTGGCCTATTCCAAGGACATGCAGGAGGACAAGGAACAGGTCTTCGACGCTGCCGACACGCTGGAGTTGTGCCTCGCGGCGATGACGGGGATGCTCGCGGACATGACCGCCAACCGTGCCGCGCTGGAGGCGGCGGCCGCGGCCGGGTTCTCGACCGCGACCGACCTTGCCGACTGGCTGGTGCGGGCGGCGGGGCTGCCGTTCCGCGAGGCACATCATGTCACCGGCGCGCTGGTGAAACGCGCCGAGGCGCTGGGCTGCGACCTGCCGGATCTGCCGCTGTCGGAGATGCAGGCGGTACACCCGGCGATCACCTCCGAGGTGTTCGGGGTGCTTGGCGTGCACAATTCCGTCGCCAGCCGCACCAGCCTGGGCGGCACCGCGCCGGTGCAGGTGCGGGCGCAGATTGCCCGCTGGCGCGCGCTGCTGGGCGCGGAAGCGGCGGCATGAAGCGGATCCTGATCTTCATCGGCCTGCTGGTGCTGGCCAAGGGCCTCCTGCTGCTGCTGTCGGGCTGCGGGGTCGAGGCGCCGCCGCAGCCCCCGGCCACGGGGGTGACGATCGGCGGCGAGGCGCGCATCGGGATCGTCTCGGGCGGGGCTGAGCGCGGGCCTTGACGCCTGCCGATGCCGGGCCCATGAGGCGCGCATGTCTGCCGCCCCGCCGCGCAATTTCTACGGTCGCCGCCACGGCAAGGCGCTCAAGCCGAACCAGCGGCTGTGGCTGGCCGAGGATCTGCCGCGCCTCGCGATCCCCGGCGCCACACCGGCCGAGAACCCGGACCGCCGCCCGCTCGATCCCGCGACGCTGTTTCCCGATGCCCGCCCGCTCTGGCTCGAGATCGGCTTCGGCGGCGGCGAGCACATGGTGCACCAGGCCCGGCTCAATCCCGGCGTCGGGCTGATCGGGGTCGAGATCTTTCTCAACGGCGTCGCAATGGCGCTGGGGCGCATCCGGGCGGCGGGCGTTGCCAACATCCGGCTGCACGCAGGCGACGTGCGCGATGTGATGGAGGTGCTGCCGGCGGCCTCGGTGACGCGGGCTTTCCTGCTCTATCCCGATCCATGGCCCAAGGCGCGCCACCACCGCCGCCGCTTCGTCACGCCCGAGCATCTCCGCCCGCTTGCGCGCATTCTCGCGCCGAATGCCGAGTTCCGCCTCGCCACCGACATTCCCGACTATGTCCGCCAGGCGCTGGAGGAGGTGCCGCCGGCCGGTTTCGATCTGCTGCCGGGCAACGATGCCGCAGCCTGGTCCGACTGGGCGCCGACGCGCTACGAGACGAAGGCCCTGCGTGAGGGCCGGCGGCCGCATTATCTGACCTTCCGGCGCCGCTGAACCGGCCCCGGAGGCAGCCGCCGCTGTGGTTGCGGTGCTGCACCTTGCCGCGCCCCTGTGGCAGCCAGCTTGCCGGATTCACCCAACTGTGCCATCGCTGGATCAGGACGTGAGAGGCTGGGGACACCGATGCAGGACTATGCCACCCGCCGCCGGGTCATGGTGGACACGCAGGTCCGCCCCTCGGACGTGACCAAGTTTCCCGTCATCGATGCGCTGCTCAGCGTTCCGCGCGAGCGCTACGTGCCGCCCGAACGGCGCGAGGCGGCCTATGTCGGCGAGAATCTTCCGCTCGCGCCCGGCCGGGTGCTGCTCGACCCGAGGACACTGGCGAAGATGCTGGATCTGCTCGATCTCCAGCCGTCCGAAGTGGCGCTCGATGTCGGCTGCGGTCTCGGCTACTCCGCTGCCGTGATCGCCCGCATGGTTGCCGCCGTGGTCGCTGTCGAGGAGATCGCCGCCCTTGCCGAGGATGCCGAGGCGACCCTTGCCGCCGAAAGAGTCGACAACGCCACCGTGGTCGCCGGGCCGCTGGTCGAAGGCGCGGCTGGCCATGGCCCCTATGACGTGATTCTGCTGCAGGGCGGGATCGAGATGCTGCCGCCGGCGCTGGAGGATCAGCTGCGCCCGGGCGGGCGCGTGGCGGCGCTGTTCATGGATGGGCCGCTGGGAGTGGTGCGGATCGGCCTGAAGGGGGCCGGCGGGCTGAGCTGGCGCGACGTCTTCAACGCGGCGGCGCCGGTGTTGCCCGGCTTCGCCCGAAAGCGGGAGTTTTCCCTGTGAGGAAGGTCGTCCGCACCGCACTGCTGCTGGCCGGGCTTGCGATTGCGGCGCCGGCGGGGGCCCAGAGCCTGACCGACGCGCTGATCGCGGCCTATCGCAATTCCAACCTGCTGGAGCAGAACCGCGCCGTGTTGCGCGCCGCCGACGAGGATGTGGCGCAGGCCGTGGCGGCGCTGCGCCCGGTGCTCAACTTCATCGCCCAGGCGCAGGCAAGCAGCGCGCGGGTGCAGCCGCCGGGATCGCCCGCCGTGGTGCGCAACAACGACCTGTCCGGCAACCTCGCGCTGCAGGCGGAAATGACGCTTTACGATTTCGGCCGCAACCGGCTGGCCGTCGAGGCCGCCGAGGCGGCGGTGCTGGCCACCCGCGAGGCGCTGGTCGGTGTCGAGCAGCGCGTGCTGTTCGGCGGTGTCGCCGCCTTCATGGATGTGCGCGCGGCGGTGTCCAACGTGGAACTGCGCGAGGCCAATGTCCGGCTGATCACGCAGCAGCTGCGCGCGGCGCAGGACCGCTTCGAGGTCGGCGAGATCACTCGCACCGACGTTTCCATCGCCGAGGCCCGGCTTGCCGGTGCCCGCAGCCAGCTCGCCGTGGCGCAGGGCGACCTCGCCGTCGCGCGCGAGGCCTACCGGGCCGCGACCGGCGGCTATCCCGGTTCGCTGCGCAGCCCCCCTCCCACGCCGGCGCTGCCGCGCAACCTCGACGCCGCGCAAGGCATAGCCCGCGACCGTCACCCGAGCATTCGCGAGGCGCGCCACAGGGTTGCCGCGGCCGATCTGGCGGTTGCCCGGGCCGCGCTGCTCGGTCAGGGCAGCATCACCGGCGGCGCCCGGCTTTCCGTCACCGACGAAGGCCGCGACAGCTCGCAACTGACGCTGAGCTACAGCCGGCCGCTCTATACCGGCGGGCGCAATCCTTCCCTGCACCGCCAGGCGATGGCACAGCGCGATGCCACCCGTGCGGGGCTGCATCAGACCACCGTGCAGGTGCTCGAGGAGGTCGGTCGCGCCTGGTCCAACATCGCCGTCTCGGCGGCGCAGATCGAGGCCTCCAACCGCCAGATCGAGGCGGCGCAGACCGCTTTCGAGGGGGTGCGGCAGGAGGCGGAACTCGGCGCCCGGACCACGCTCGACGTACTGAACGCCGAGCAGGAACTGCTCGACGCGCGCACCGTGCGGGTGCAGGCCGAGACCGGGCGTCACCTTGCCGCCTACGCACTGCTGGCCTCTATGGGGCTGCTGACGGTCGACCATCTGGGTCTCGGCATTCCGACCTATGATCCGGCAGCCTATTACAATGCGGTGCGCAACGCTCCGGCGCGCAGCCCGCAGGGCGAGCAACTCGACCGGATCCTGCAGCGCATGCAGCCCTGATGCGCGCCGGATCGCCGCCGGCGGCGATCCGGTCCCGCAAGCCGTTGTGTATGGCAAGGGCCGGCGCTACCTTATGCGGGGCCGGATCAGGGAGTGACGTGATGTCGGACGCGAGCAGTCGCCGCGACATGGAGGATGTGCTGGCGTCGATCCGCCGCCTTGTGGACAGTGGCGTGCCGTTGCCCGACTCCGTTGCCCCCGATGCGCGCGACACCGGGCAGGGCACGACCGCAGTTTCGTCCGGGCCGGTGCCCGCGGCCCGAGGGGCAGGTGCCGCGGGGCCGGGTGCGTCGGCTGGACAGGGCAGCGACGGGGGGTCGCATCGGCTGGTGCTGACCGAGGCGCAGCGGGTTGGGCGGCCGCCCAGCTCCGCGCCCACACCGCCGGCGGC
>SLBI01000241.1 GCA_007126375.1 Paracoccaceae bacterium | reverse complement strand
GCCCGGATCGCCCCCTTCGCCCCCGAACCCGCCCCGGTCGCGGCGCTCTCGGCCGCGCTGCGCGCCCGCTTCGATCCGCGCGGCATCCTCAACCCCGGCCTGATGTCGGCCCGAGAGGGAACCGCTGCGTGAGCTTCCACGTCGTCCTCCTTGCCCTGCTGTCCGCCGGCGCCTTCGGCGGGACCGTGATGTTGTCCGACCGCAAGCGGGGCGCGAACGTCGCCCAGGCCGTCCTGCTGGTCGGCGGCGCGCTCGCCTTCGTGGCGATCATGGCGGGTCCGGTGGCGGGGATGACTTCGCGCCAGATCGCCGGACTCGCGGCCGGGCTTCTGGCGGCGGGTGCGGCGGGGATGCTCTATCACTTCTACCTCGGGCGTTTCGCGCAGGTCCGGACGGCCCGGAGGGCGCTGACGGCGGTGTTCCTGGGCTTCTGGCTGGTGTTCGGGCTGATCTTCCTGTCGTTCTTCTGAGGCGCGCCCATGCAGACCACCTTCACCCCCGAGCAACTGCAGGATCCCGCGACGGCGCGGTCCAACAAGATCCTGCGGAGCTGCGTGCATTGCGGCTTCTGCACCGCCACCTGCCCCACCTATCAGGTGCTGGGCGACGAGCTCGACAGCCCGCGCGGCCGCATCTACCTGATCAAGGACATGCTGGAGCAGGGCCGGCCGGCCGACGCCAAGACCGTCCGGCACATCGACCGCTGTCTCGGCTGCCTCGCCTGCATGACCACCTGCCCGTCGGGCGTGCACTACATGCACCTGCTCGACCACGCGCGAGACCATATCGAGCGCACCTATCGCCGGCCCTTGCACGATCGTGGCCTTCGCTGGCTGCTGGCACGTATCCTGCCCCATCCTGGCCGCTTCCGCCTCGCGTTGCGGGGCGCGCAGCTCGCCCGTCCGCTGCGCCGGCTGGTACCCGATGCCCGGCTGCGCGCGATGCTGGAGATGGCCCCGCCGAAGCTGCCGAAACCCAGCCCGAACGACCGCCCGCAGGTGTTTCCGGCGCAGGGCGAGCGGCGGATGCGCGTCGCGCTGCTGACCGGCTGCGCCCAGCGGGTGCTCGACACCGCGATCAACGACGCCACCATCCGGTTGCTCACCCGGCTCGGAGCCGAGGTGGTGGTGGTCGCGGGCGCGGGATGCTGCGGCGCGCTGCCCCATCACATGGGCCGCACCGCCGACAGCCACCGGCTGGCCGCCGCCAACATCCGCGCCTGGTCGGCCGAGAAGGCGGCGCACGGCCTCGATGCGGTGGTGATCAACACTTCGGGCTGCGGGACCACGGTCAAGGATTACGGCAACATCTTCGCCGGCGACCCGCTCGCCGAGGACGCGGCCGCCATCGCCGCCATCACCCGCGACGTCTCGGAGGTCCTGGCCGAACTCGGCCTGCCCGAAACCGTCCGTGCCCCCGAGCCCCTGCGCGTCGGCTACCATGCAGCATGCTCGCTGCAGCACGGCCAGCAGATCAGGACGCAGCCCAAGACGCTGCTCGCTCGCGCCGGCTTCGAGGTGGCTGAACCCGCCGATGCGCACCTCTGCTGCGGCTCGGCCGGCACCTACAACCTGCTGCAGCCCCGGATCTCGGCACAGTTGAAGGCACGCAAGGTCGAAACGCTGGAGGCGAAGCAGCCCGACGTCATCGCCACCGGCAACATCGGCTGCATGATGCAGATCGGCGCGGGCACCTTGGTGCCTGTCCTGCACACCGTCGAACTGCTCGACTGGGCCACCGGGGGCCCGCAGCCGGAGCGCCTGCGCCGGCGCGGCTGACCCTGCCAGGAGCGTCTGCAGGGCAGACGGGCTCGCCTACAGGCGACGGGAGTGCCATAATCCTGCCTCAGCATCGGGCCATGACATGTTTCGGTCCGATCCGGAGCCCCGCATGCCACTGCGCCTGACACCCATCCTTGCCGTTATCGCCCTTGCGATCCTGGCCGCCCCCCCGCCGGCCGCGGGACAGGACGGCTGGGGCCGGTTCCCGGCGCCGGTCAGCGATCCGGCAACGGCGCCGGCCGCCTCGGCGCTGCGCGAGCTGGCCACGGCCGACGACGGTCGCGGCTGGGAGGCGGTCGGCCGGCTCAATCTCGGCCGTCACGGCTTCTGCACCGGTGCGCTGATCGAGCCGCAGCTGGTCCTGACCGCCGCGCATTGCCTGTTCGACAAGGCCACAGGGGCGCCCTTCGAGATCGCCGAAATGGAGTTCCTTGCCGGCTGGCGCAACGGCCGGGCCGAGGCTTATCGCGGCGTCCGCCGGGCGGTGGCGCATCCGCGCTATGTCTACGGCGCCGGCCGGCCGCTGGACGCTGTCTCGTTCGACATCGCGCTGATCGAACTGGACCAGCCGGTGCGGCTGCCCGGCGTCCGCCCGTTCGACATCGACTTCGAGGCCCGGCGCGGCGACCGCGTCGGCGTCGTCTCCTATGCCCGCGACCGCGCCGAAGCGCCCAGCCTGCAGGAACTCTGCCATGTGCTTGGCCGCCAGCAGGGGGCGCTCGTGCTTTCCTGCGCGGTGGATTTCGGCGCCTCGGGGGCACCGATATTCACCATGTCCCAAGGCGTCCCGCGCATCGTCTCGGTGATCTCGGCGAAGGCCGAGATGGATCGGCAGCGGGTCGCGCTGGGCACCAGCCTGCGCGAGCAGCTTGGCCCCCTGCGCCAGGAGCTTGCCCGCGGCACGTTGCGTTTTCACCGGGCCGAGAGCGAGGCAAGCACGGCATCGCAGCCGCCGGCCCTGCTCCGCGCAGCCCCCGCCGACCGCGCCACGACCGGGGCGAAGTTCCTGCGGCCCTGAGCGCAAGCGGTGCTGCAGGCCGCGGGATCTTGACACCCCAGGGCAGCCTTCCCACATCGCAGATGCCGGCCGCCCCTGGGGGTCCGGCGAACCACCGGCCCGTCCAGACCGGAGGGCCGTACCAACCCATCGCTTCTGAACGGAGGATGACATCATGCGTGCTTTCGATCCAACCCCGCTCTATCGTGCCACCGTCGGCTTCGACCGCATCGCCGACATGCTGGACCGTGTGCTCAGCAACGAGGTCGCCGAGCCGACCTACCCGCCCTACAACATCGAGAAGACCGGTGAGCATGCCTATCGCATCTCGCTTGCCGTCGCGGGCTTCACCGCCGACGAACTGAATGTCGAGGTGAAGGAGAACGCGCTGGTGATCGCCGCTCGCAAGGCGGAGGAGCGGGAGGAGCGCACCTATCTGCACCGCGGCATCGCCACCCGCGCCTTCGAGCGTCGTTTCCAGTTGGCGGACCACGTCAAGGTGACCGGCGCCACCCATGCCGACGGCATGCTGCACATCGACCTTGCACGCGAGATCCCCGAGGCGCTGAAGCCCCGCCGCATCGAGATCGCCAAGGGCAAGGCGCTGACCGACCGCACGGTCGAGGCCACCGCGGCCTGATCACTGCAGCCGAAGGCCGAAGCCGCAGGGCGCACCCATCGGGTGCGCCCGTTTGCGTTTCCGCAATGGAAACGCACTGTCCCGCCTGCCCGGCAATATTGACGCCGCCGCCTGACGTGATGGAAGGTCCAAGGGTTAACAGCAGGTTAACGTATTGCAGTCGGCCTCTGCGCCGCGACATCCGAAAGGGGAGACGGACTCTTGCGACCTGTTGATTCGAACATGACGGCGGCCCTGCGCACCGGCGCCGCCGCCACAGCTCTTGCCGTTCTGGCGGCGCTGCCTGCGATGGCCTCGACGGTTGTCCTGTCAAACGACCTCGGTGGCGACAACTTCACCAATCCGACCGGCACCAACACCGGTCAGGCTGTTGGCAGCAGCGGCTGGTACTACAACAACGTCCGCTCCGGCGGCACCGTGGGAATCGATGACAGCTATGCCCGCGACGGCAACGGCTCGGTGTTTTTCGAAACCGCCCCGGTCGGCGCCCCCGGCACCACCAACGCCAAGGCCGACATCGAATTCCTGCCCGATGCCGCCGCCAATGCCGACGGCAACTACTTTCCCACCGCCCCGCTCGGGGCCTTCTCGGACCTCGCCGAGATGTCCTATGAATGGTATCGCGACAGCGCCAGCACGGCGAACGCCGTCCAGCACCCCGCCCTGCGGGTGCTGCTGGTCGTGCCCATCACGGACGACAGCTTCGCCGCCGGCGGGCTGGTGTTCGAACGCGCCTACAACGGCGGCGTCGTGCCCACGGACGAATGGCAGAGCGACACGGTGACCGCGACCTCGGGCAATGTCTGGAGCTTCGGCCTGGGCCTCGGCTTTGCCGCGGACATCACCGGCTCCGGCACCGGATACGACCAGACCATCGCCGACTGGCAGGCCGCGC
>SLBI01000356.1 GCA_007126375.1 Paracoccaceae bacterium | reverse complement strand
ATGACCTGGCTGGCCGCGCCCACCGGCAAGCGCGGCCGCCAGGCTGACCATGGCGATGCAGCCATCCAGCGCCTCTCCGCGCGCCAGTTCGACCGTCAGGTCGCAGAGTTCCACGTCCGCGTGGCCGTCCCGAACGGCTTCACCGCGCTCGGCATCCCGCCAACAGAAGCCGTGCGACAACTCCGTCCGGGGAACGGGGAGCCCCTTCCGTCACCCGATCCGTGCAACGGTGCCGGCGTGACCCGTCAGATTCCGGACGCCATGCGTCGGAACGTCTCGCTGCCGGCGACGAGTTCGTCGTAGGTTCCGCTGGCAGCGATACAGCCTTGTTCCATCAGGTGAATCACGTCGCAGTTGCGCACCGTGCTCAGCCGATGAGCGATCAGGATGATGGTCTTCGCGCCCTGCATGGAACTGACCGCCTCCATCACCACGCGCTCGGTGATGTTGTCCAACGCCGAAGTCGCCTCGTCGAACACCAGAAGATCCGGATCGTTGTAGAGCGCGCGGGCGATGCCGATGCGCTGACGTTGTCCACCCGATAGCCGGACACCGCGCTCGCCGACCATGGTATGATAGCCTTCCGGCAGGTCGTTGGTGATGAACTCATGCAATGCGGCAAGGCGGGCGGCCCGCTCGACCGCGGCATCATCGATCTTTTCCGGCGGCATCCCGAAGGCGATATTGGCACGCACCGTGTCATCCACCAGATAGATCGACTGTGGCACATAGCCGATCGATTGTTGCCAGGCACGCAGCGTGCCGCGATCCAGAACCCTGCCATCGACCCGGATCTCGCCGGTGTCGGGGCGCAGCAGACCGAGGATGAGATCGATGAGTGTCGTCTTGCCGGCCCCGGTTCCACCGACGATGCCGATACTGGCATTTGCCGGAATGCGCAGCGTCGCGGTGCGCAGCGCGGCCTGCTGCGATTCCGGGTAGGCAAAGGAGACATTGTCCAGGAGCAGTTCACGGGTCAGCGGCAGGCGGGCCTCGCGCGAGGTCCGGACAGGGCGATTGCGCACTTCCGACAGGACCGAGGTGTACTCCTCGTGCAGATCGTCGAGAAAGCGGTTGCTGCTGCGCAGGCTGGTGAAAGCACCGTAGATCTGCTGCATCGCCGGCATAAGCCGCATGGTGCCGAAGGCAAAGACACCGATGGTCGGAATGATCGCTGCGAGATCGCCGTCGGCGCGCAACAGAAGGATCAGGACGAGGCCGATCAGCGCCGCGTGGACGGTCGCCTGCAGGGCATAGGACGGCATCTTGGTAAGCACCTGCGCCAACGCGCTGCGTTGCGCATGCCGCGCTGCAGGTCGGTCGAACCGGCGCGAGTAGCTGTCCTCCAGGCCCAGCAGCTTCACCTCCTTGAAGCCGCCGGTGGCCTCCTGTGCCATGCGAAACCGAAGCTTGTTCGCCTCCAGCAGATCGGCACTGATCTGCAACAGCTTGCTACGGATGGAGAGATAGATCACGCCGTAGGCACCACCGAGAAATCCGGCCGCGACCAGAGCGATCATCGGATCGACGGCGATCAGGAACCCGACGATCATCAGGGCGGTCAGCCCGCTCGACAGCATGCGCAGTGCCGGGGTCAGAGATTTTGTCACGACGCGGCCGACGTCGGAGAGGACGCTCCGGGCGATCTCGGAGCTGTTGCGCTGCAGAAACCATGTGTAGGGGCGGTGCAGATAGACGTTCAGCATCCGCGTGGCGATGCGATAGGTCCGCATCGTCGAATAGCGGATCATGGCATAATCGCCGAGTGCGCGGATGGCTATGCTGCTCATGATCACCAGCGCGGTGCCGACGGCGAGAAAGATCTGGAAGGCCTGCAAGCTGTCGAACCCGAGCCCGTCGTACAGCCAGCCGAGAACACCGTCGCCCGTGAGCCGCGCGGTATCGGACAGCGCATTGAGCAGCAGAAGCACCGCCGAAAGACCGACGAGGTCGGCCAGTGCAACGAACACGAGGATCACCATAAGCAGCAGGAACCGGCGCCGTTCCTTCGGATCGAGGATGTCGAACAGCTTGCGATAGACTTGCAGCAAGACGATTCTCCCGGACCCGCGCGGGTCGGCTTCATGACTGGCGGGTATAGGCCCGCACGCCTCTGTTCGCCAGAGGATTGCGCGCAGCCTTTGACGACGGCATGGCAGGAAGATGATGACACCGACGCATTAACCGGCGGTGACAGTCTCCGTGCCGCGCTTGACGCAGGGCGCCGGCGGGCCTATCCCCCACCAGAGCGCGGGTATGGTGTAATGGTAGCGCCCCAGCCTTCCAAGCTGGTCGTGCGGGTTCGATTCCCGCTACCCGCTCCACCGCCGTTGCCCGACGGCGATCGGTCGCGCCGCCACGCCTTGCGAGGCGCAACCACACGGCCTACACCCTGCCGAGGATGAGCGGCCGGACCACGAAATGACGGATCAGACGGGAACCCAGGAGGCCGAACGCGGCCGGTCGCGCCGCATCGGTGCGCTGGCAGTTCTGTGGCCCTTCGTGCGGCCCTACCGCCGCCTTCTGGCCGCGGCACTTGCGGCACTGGTTGCGACCGCGTTGGTGGCGCTGGCATTGCCAATGGCGGTGCGCCGGGTGGTGGATGGGTTCGAAGCCCGCGAGATGGTTCTGCTGAATGCCTATTTCGCCGCCGCCCTGGGCGTCGCCGCGCTGCTGGCGCTGGGTACTGGGCTGCGCTATTATCTCGTCACCCGGCTGGGCGAGCGCGTGGTCGCCGATATCCGCAAGGCGCTGTTCGATCGGATGATCGGCATGTCGCCGGCCTTCTACGAACGCATCATGACCGGCGAGGTTCTGTCGCGCCTGACCACCGACACCACCCTCATACTGTCCGTGATCGGCTCCTCGGTCTCAATCGCTCTGCGCAACGTCCTGCTGCTGATCGGCGGCCTCCTGATGCTGGCGCTGACGTCGGCGAAGCTGACGGGCTTCGTGCTGCTGCTGGTTCCGGCGGTGATCGTGCCGATCGTGCTGCTGGGCCGCCGGCTGCGCAAGCTATCACGCGAGAATCAGGACTGGATCGCCGCCTCCTCGGGCTCTGCCTCGGAGGCGCTCCTATCGGCACAGACGGTGCAGTCCTACACCCATGAGGCGGCAAGCATGGCCGCCTTCGGCCGGGTCACCGAAACCAGCTTCGACGTCGCGCGTCGCCGCATCCTCACTCGGGCGGTCATGACGGTGATCGTCATCTTCCTCGCGTTTTCCGGCATCGTCGGCGTGCTCTGGAGCGGGGCGAACGATGTCGCCGCCGGGGTGATGACGCCGGGGGAGCTCGTTCAGTTCGTCATCTATGCGGTGATCGTCGCCGGCGCCGTGGGCGCCCTGTCCGAGATCTGGGGCGAATTGCAGCGCGCTGCCGGCGCCAGTGAGCGGCTGGCCGAGTTGCTATCCACCGAAGACAGCGTGCAGGATCCCGCGGCACCGCGACGGTTGCCGCAGCCGCTGAAGGGCGAGATCGTCTTCAACGACGTGCGGTTCCACTATCCGGCGCGGCCCGGCCAGGCGGCTCTGGACGGGATCAGCCTGCGGGTGCGGCCGGGCGAGACGGTTGCGCTGGTCGGCCCCTCGGGCGCCGGCAAGAGTACGGTGATCCAGTTGGTGCAGCGCTTCTACGACCCCGACGGAGGCCGCATCATGCTGGACGGCATCGACATCCGTGAGGTGGCGCGCCACGAACTGCGCCGTCAGATGGCGCTGGTGCCGCAGGATCCGGTGATCTTCGCCACCTCGGCCCGTGACAATATCCGCTTCGGCCGCCCCGAAGCCAGCGACGCCGAGGTCGAGGCGGCGGCACGGGCCGCCGCGGCACATGACTTCCTGACCGCCCTTCCCGAGGGCTATGACACCCAGCTCGGCGAGCGCGGCGTGCTGCTTTCCGGCGGGCAGAAGCAAAGGGTCGCCATCGCCCGGGCAATCCTGCGCGATGCGCCGGTGCTGTTGCTGGACGAAGCCACCAGCGCGCTCGACGCAGAGAGCGAGCGCGCGGTGCAGCGGGCGGTGGAGACGCTGTCGGCCGCGCGCACCACCCTCGTCGTCGCGCATCGCCTCGCCACGGTGAAGAAGGCCGACCGCATTCTGGTGTTCGAGGCCGGCCGCATCGTCGCCGAGGGCAGCCATGCCGCACTGGTCGCCGAGGGCGGACTCTACGCCCGACTCGCCCGGCTGCAGTTCACCGACGGCATCGCCGCAGAATAGCCCGGGTGCCGCCGGCCGCCCGGCCGGAAGACGGCGGAAACGGGGCGGCAAGCTGGCACATGTCGCCGATCTCGCGACAATATTTCCCCTGACGCCAAATGTTTATGGCCATTTCGATTCCACTTGATCCGTTCACCGCAGGGGAATCGCGTTTGGAACTGAGGGAGTGAGCATCTGCCCTTGCGGATGACGACGGGATCGATTCTGGATGGGGGATTCATGTCCTGGAGCCTTGTCCCCCGATGCAGATCTTCCTGT
>SLBI01000324.1 GCA_007126375.1 Paracoccaceae bacterium | reverse complement strand
CTCCACTGGGGTGCGGCCGCCCGCTGGGAGGTGCGGCCCGTCGATGCCGCACCCGGCCTGCGCGTGGCAAGCCCCGGTGGGCGGATCGTCTTCGACACCCTCGCTGCCCGGTTGCACCCCCGCCGCGCCTGCGCCGCGCTCGCGGCCGCGTTGCAGGCACGCGGGAGCAGCGTGAACGAGGGCAGCAGCACGCCGCCGGACAGCGGCATGCCGGTGATCTGGGCAACCGGCTGGGAAGGGCTGGCGGCCGCCTCGGCCGATTTCGGCCGCCCGGTCGGGGCCGGGGTGAAGGGACAGGCGCTGCTGCTGGCCCATGATGCGCGCGATGCGCCGCAACTCTCGGCACCGGGCCTGCATGTGGTCCCGCATGCCGACGGGACCACCGCCGTCGGCTCGACAAGCGAGAGGGCATTCGATGCCGCCGACACGACCGATGCGCAGCTTGATGCGCTGCTGGGTCGCGCCGTCGCGCTCTGCCCCGATCTCGCCGGCGCCCCGGTGATCGGCCGCTGGGCCGGCGTGCGGCCGCGCGCCACGAGCCGGGCGCCGATCCTTGGTGCCTGGCCCGGCCGGCCCGGCCGCTACCTCGCCAACGGCGGCTTCAAGATCGGTTTCGCGCTGGCGCCGCTGGCCGCCGAGCGCCTCGCCGATCTGGTGCTGGACGGGCGCGATACCATCCCGCCGCAGTTTCGCCCTGACGCACTCTGACCGGTGCGCGACCTCAGGCCGCGGCGGCCGCGCCCTGGCGCCGCTGCAGGGCCGCGCGGCGCAGATCGCCCATCAGGTCGTCGATCAGCGCGACGGCACTTTCGGCCTTCAGCATGCCGGCGTCGTCGAAGGCATTGGCAGAGTCGGCCACCAGAACTTCCGGCCCCGGCAGCACTTGCGCGCGGAACGGCGTCAGGCAGAGCCGCAGCATGTATTGCGATCGCTCGCCGCCCGCACGCCCGGCCGCCGCCGACATGATCGCCACCGGCTTGTCGCGCCAGACCCCGCCCTTGACCCGGCTGAGCCAGTCGAGCGCGTTCTTCATGACGCCCGAGACACCCTTGTTGTATTCCGGGCAGGCTATGATCACCGCATCCGCCGCACCGACCAGATCGGCCAGCTGCGCCACCTCCTCCGGAATTCCCTGCGCCGCCTCCAGATCGCCGTCATAGAGCGGCAGGCGCAGGTCGCCCTCGATGAACCGGGCCGCGCCGAAACGACGCGCAGCGACATGCATCAGCTTGCGATTGGTGGAGCCGGCGCGCAGCGCGCCGCACAGTCCCACGAGTTCGAGTTCGGACATGAATGCCTCCGGGTAACCTGACGACGCTTCAGATAATGCCCGCCGCCGGGATGCCAAGTTGCCGCGGTTGCGGTTGCGCCGCCGCTGGCGCAGGGTGCCGACAGCAGGACCGGAGAAGATCATGCGACACGGCGGGCAGATCCTGACGGATCAGTTGGCAATTCAAGGTGTGCGGCGGGTGTTCTCGGTGCCCGGCGAAAGCTTTCTGGCCGCGCTCGACGGGCTGCACGACAGCGGCATCGCCAATGTCGTCTGCCGGCAGGAGGGCGGCGCGGCGATGATGGCCGAGGCCACCGCGAAACTGACCGGCCTGCCCGGAGTGGCCTTCGTCACCCGCGGCCCGGGCGCCACCAATGCCTCTGCCGGCATTCACATCGCCCGGCAGGATTCGACACCGATGATCCTGTTCGTCGGCCAGATCGAGCGCGGCCACCGCGACCGCGAGGCGTTCCAGGAGGTGGATTACCGTGCCTTCTTCAGCCCGCTGGCGAAATGGGCGGCCGAGATCGACCAGACCGAGCGGATCCCCGAATATGTCAGCCGCGCCTTCCACGTCGCGACCTCGGGCCGGCCGGGCCCGGTGGTGCTGGCGCTGCCCGAGGACATGCTTTCGGCCCGCGCCGAGGTTCCCGACATCCCCGCACCGGCGCCGCGCCCGCCGGCGGTCTGCAGCGAGCAGATCGACGCGCTGCTGGCGCCGCTCTGCAAGGCCCGGCGGCCGCTGGTGGTCGCTGGCGGCTCGGTCTGGAGCGTGGAGGCCGCCCGCGACCTTGGCCGCTTCGCCGCCAGCTTCGACCTGCCGGTGGCGGTGACCTTCCGCCGGCACGACCGCATCGACAACCGCCATTCCCATTACGCCGGCATGCTCGGGGTCGGCATGAACCCGAAGCTCGCGCAGCGGCTGCGCGAGGCCGACTGTCTGCTGATCCTCGGCGCGCGGCTGGGCGACACGGCCACGAACGGCTACACGCTGATCGACCCGGGAGCGCCCGGCAAGACCATCCTGCACGTCCATCCGGACCCGGACGAACAGGGCCGCGTCTGGCGCCCCGATGTAACGGTGACCGCGCCCGCGGTCGATGTGATCCGGGCCCTGGCGCGCCGCGATCCCCCCGCCCATCCCGACTGGGCCGGCTGGAGCCGTTCTGCACGCGCCGATCAGGAGGCCTGGATGCGTCCGCTCGAAAGCCCCGGCGCGGTCAAGCTGGAGGAGGTGATCGCCACGCTCTCCGAGCTCCTGCCCGAGGATGCCATCGTGACCAACGGCGCCGGCAACTATGCCGCCTGGCTGCACCGTTACCTGCACGCGCGCGGCTTTCCCGGCCATCTTGCACCCACTTCGGGAAGCATGGGCTACGGGTTGCCGGCGGCGATCGCGGCCAAGCTGGAATGCCGCCAGCGCGAGGTGGTGGCCTTCGCCGGCGACGGCTGTTTCCAGATGACGCTGAACGAGCTCTCGACGGCGGTGGAGCATCGGCTCGGGCTGACCGTGATCGTCTGCAACAACGGCCGTTACGGCACGATCCGCATGCATCAGGAACGCAGCTACCCCGGCCGCGTCAGCGGCACCGACCTGCACAACCCCGATTTCGCGGCGCTCGCGCGCGCCTATGGCGGCCATGGCGAACGGGTGGAGCGGACCGAGGATTTCCCCGCGGCCTTCGCCCGCGCCCGGGCCGCGGGCGTGCCGGCGGTGATCGAGCTGGTCCTCGATCCCGATGCCCTCGCCCCGGGGCAGTCCCTGTCGGAGATGCGCGCCGCGCGCGGCTGATCGCGCCCGCGGCGATCCATTTGCCACAGCCCGGACGGCGTTGCGCCGGCCCGGGCATCCGGGCTTGCGGCGCGCGCGGGCCGGGCGTAGGCGCAGCATACCACGCATCGTCCGAGGAACGCATCCGCCATGGCCACGAACATGACCAATACCGCCCCCATCCCCGAGCTCTTTGTCTCCTATGACAGTGCGCAAAAGTTGCGGGTCGAGGCGGGTTCGCTGCCCTCGTGGGACCTGACGCCGCGCCAGGTCTGCGATCTGGAGCTGCTGATGAACGGCGGTTTCCACCCCCTCAAGGGCTTCCTCGCCGAGGCCGACTATGACGGGGTGGTGTCGGGCATGCGGCTGGCCGACGGGACGCTGTGGCCGATCCCCATCACCCTCGACGTGTCCGAGAAATTCGCCGACACCGTGACGCCGGGTCAGGACATCGCCCTGCGCGATCCCGAAGGCGTGATCCTTGCCATCCTGTCCATCACCGACAAATGGTCGCCGGACAAGGCGCGCGAGGCCGCCGCCGTCTATGGCGCCGACGATCTGGCGCATCCGGCGGTGAACTACCTGCACAACACCGCCGGTCCGGTGTACCTCGGCGGGCCGATCACCGGGATCCAGCAGCCGGTGCACTATGACTTCCGCGCCCGCCGCGACACGCCGAACGAGCTGCGCGCGTTCTTCCGCAAGATGGGCTGGCGCCGGGTGGTGGCGTTCCAGACCCGCAACCCGTTGCACCGCGCCCACCAGGAGCTCACCTTCCGCGCCGCGCGCGAGGCGCAGGCCAACCTGCTCATCCACCCGGTCGTCGGCATGACCAAGCCCGGCGACGTGGACCACTTCACCCGCGTGCGGTGTTACGAGGCGGTGCTGGACAAGTACCCCGCCGCGACCACCCACCTGTCGCTGCTGAACCTCGCGATGCGCATGGCCGGCCCGCGCGAGGCGGTCTGGCACGGCATCATCCGGCGCAACCACGGCTGCACCCACATGATCGTCGGGCGCGACCACGCAGGCCCCGGCAAGAACTCGGCGGGGCAGGATTTCTACGTCCCCTACGCCGCGCAGGAGCTGTTCCGCGAGCACCAGTCCGAGATCGGGCTGGAGATGGTCGACTTCAAGCAGATGGTCTTCGTGCAGGAGCGCGCCCAGTACGAGCCCCGCGACGAGGTCGAGGAGGGCGCCACCATCCTCGACATCTCGGGCACCGAGCTGCGCCGCCGTCTGCGCGAGGGGATCGAGATCCCCGACTGGTTCTCCTTCCCCGAGGTGGTGCGCGAGCTGCGCCGCACTTCGCCGCCGCGCCACAAGCAGGGCTTCACCGTCTTCTTCACCGGCCTGTCCGGCTCGGGCAAATCCACCATCGCCAATGCGCTGATGGTCAAGCTGATGGAGATGGGCGGCCGGCCGGTGACGCT
>SLBI01000199.1 GCA_007126375.1 Paracoccaceae bacterium | reverse complement strand
CTGGTGCCGGGCCTGCAGGTGGTGCGCCGGCCCGACTACGCCGCCGCCCTGCAGCGCCTGGCCGATGCGCTGGGATGCCCGGTGTTCCCCACCTACAAGGCCAAGGGCGTGTTGCCAGACACCGACCCGCGCGTGATCGGTCTCTATGTCGGCGGCGCCGGCGAGGCGCCCGAGGTCGGCGCCGCCGACCTGATCGTGCTGATCGGTGCCGATCCGGTTGAGTATGCCCTCCAGCCCTGGCGCTATCCCGATACGCCGGTGATCGACCTCTCGCTCCACCCTTATCCGCGCCACTACATGACCCCGGCCGCCAGCCTGACCGGCCCGCTCGACACGCTGGCCGATGCGCTGGCCGAGGCCGCGCCGGGCAATGGCACCGACTGGACGGCAGACCGGATGGCCGAGATGCGCGCCGCGATGCACGACCGTCTCGCGATCCGCGAGGGCGGACCGATTAACGCCCAGACGCTGGTCGGGGCGGCGCTGGCCACCGCCCCTGCAAGCGCCCGCATCAGCGTCGATGCCGGGGCCCACATGCTGCCCGCCATGGCCTTCTGGCAGGCGCGGGCGGCCAATGACGTGCTGATTTCCAATGGCCTCGCCACCATGGCCTTCGCCCTGCCCGCTGCCATCGCCGCATCGCTGGCCGACCCCGACCGGCGGGTCGTCGCCTTCACCGGCGACGGCGGGCTGGCGATGTGCGTCGGCGAGCTAGCCACCGCTGCGCAGGAGGGCTGCAATCTCACCGTCGTCGTCTTCAACGACTCCGCCCTGTCGATGATCGGCGTGAAGCAGGAACGCAGCGGCATGCCCTCGCAGGGCGTGCGGTTCTCCGAGACCGACTTCGCCCGCGTGGCCGAGGGGATGGGCGTCGCCGGATTCCGTTGCCGTGACGCCGAGGCGCTGGCGCCCACCCTCGCCCGCGCCTTCGCCACGCCGGGGCCGTCGCTGGTGGATGTGGTGATCGACCCGTCGGGCTATGTCGGTCAGGTGGAGCGGCTGCGGGGCTGAGGGGGCGTCGCGGTCGGGTTAACGGGGCGCTAACGAGGCCTGGCGGGGGCGGTTTGGGTATCTTAATACCGCATTTTGCGGTCGCGCAGGGTCTCGAAACCGCCATTCCCGTCGCGAAAACGCGCCTTCCGGGTCCCGAAACGGGCCGAACGGGTGCCTTTTCGCGCGCATTTACCGTTCGTTAACCCCGTTAACCCTTCGGCAAGACTTGCCCCGGGCCGCGGGAGGTCGGCACCCGGCGGGCGCAGGGCGCAGGCCGGGCGCAGGCCGGGCGCGGACGGCCCTGAGGGGATCAGCCGGCGTCGCCGCCCGCCGCAGCGTCGAGATCGACGATCAGATTGCCCAGCGCATCGACCCGGATCCGGGCGTCGGAGGGCACGACGAGGGTCGACTCGCGCTCTTCGACGATGGCGGGCCCGGGCGCCTCGGACCCGGCGACGAGGCGGTAGCGGTCATAGACCGGCGCCTCGACGAAACGGCCGGCGGTGCCGTCCCAGACCTGCCGGCTGCCCTTGCGCGCGGCCTCGGCGCCGCCCGTGCCTTCGGGCGCGGGGGTGGGGCGCAGGTCGGGATAGGGGCCGGTGACGACCACGCGCCACGAGACGACCTCGGCCGCCATCCCCTCCTCGATCCGGCCGTAGAGGGCGCGATAGGCATCCTCGAAGGCGGCGAGCAGCGCATTCCGGTCGCCGGCGTCGAGCAGCGCATCGGGGACGCCGAGCTCCACCGGAAACCCCTGCCCGACATAGCGCATGGCGCAGCCGAAACCGGTGCCGAAGGCGGCCTCGTCCAGCCCCGATCCGCGCAGCAGGTCGCGCCCCTGCGCCTCCAGCGCGTCGCGCATCGCCCGAAGGCCGTCGAGGTCGAGCGCCGCGAGTTCGGTGACCGAGGCACGCACGAACTCGAACGCCATCGGGGCCGCGAGAAAGCCGAAGGCCGAGGCCACCCCGGCGCCGGCCGGGCAGATCACCCGCCGCATCCCCATCTTGCGCGCCACGGCGCAGGCATGCACGGGCCCTGCCCCGCCGATCGGCGCCATGACGAAATCGTCGGGCCGCAGCCCCTTTTCCAGCGTGTGGATGCTGGCGGCCTGGGCCATGCTCTCGTTGACCGTCTCGTGGATGCCCCAGGCGGCCTCGACCACGTCGAGGCCCAGCGGGCCGGCGATCTTCTCGGCGATGGCGCGGCGCGCGGCCGCGGCATCGAGGCGCATCTCGCCGCCGAGGAAGCTGTCGGCATCGAGAAAGCCCAGCACCAGATCGGCGTCGGTGACGGTGGGGTCGGCGCCGCCCTGCCCGTAGCAGGCCGGGCCGGGCACGGCCGAGGCGCTGTCGGGGCCGACCTGGATCAGCCCCATGCGGTTGATCCGCGCGATGGAGCCACCGCCGGCGCCGATCTCGATCATGTCGATCACCGGCACCTTGAGCGGCAGCCCGCTGCCCTTCTTGAAGCGGTAGATGCGGGCGACCTCGAAATCGGTGGTGCGGGTGGGGGCGTGGCCCTCGATCAGCGCGGCCTTGGCGGTGGTGCCGCCCATGTCGAAGCAGAGGATGTTGGGCTCGTCCGTCAGCCGGCCGATCAGCGCGGTGGCCTGCACCCCGCCCGCGGGCCCAGACTGCACCAGCCGGATCGGGAATTCGGCGGCGGTGGATTGATGGACCGTGCCGCCGTCGGACTGCATCAGGAACAGGTCGCGGGCGATGCCCTGTTCGCGGATGCCTTGCGCGAGGCGGCGGATGTAGCGGTCGAAGATCGGCTGCACATAGGCGTTCGCCACGGTGGTCGAGGCGCGCTCGTATTCGCCGATCTCGGGCATCACCTCGGAGGAGATGGCGATGGTGCGGCCGGGCAGGCGTTCGGTCAGGATCGCCTTGATGCGGCGCTCGTGCGCGGGGTTCTGGAAGGCGTGCAGCAGGCAGACGGCGACCGCCTCCACCCCCGCGGCCTCGATGGCGGCGATCACCGGGGCGAGCGCGGCCTCGTCGAGCGGCCCGACGATGCGGCCGTCATGGCCGATGCGCTCGTCGGCCTCGAAGCGCAGATGCCGCGGCACCAGCGGCTCCACCGCGGCGATCATCAGGTCGTAGGTGTCGTAGCGCCATTCGCGTCCGATCTGAAGAACGTCGCGGAAACCCTTGGTCGTAATGAGCGCCGTGCGGACGCCCTTGCGTTCGATCAGGGCGTTGGCGACCAGCGTGGTGCCGTGGATGACATGATCCACGGCGACCGGCGGCGTGCCGGTCTTGTGCAGGATCGAGGCGATGCCGGTCAGCACCCCGCGCGAGGGATCGTCCGGGGTGGTGAGCACCTTTTCGTTGAAGAGCCGCCCGGTGGCCGGATCCTGCATCACGAGGTCGGTGAAGGTGCCGCCGATGTCGACGCCAAGTCTCATTGGTCATCCGTTCGTTCGAGGAGGGGATAGCCGGCCGCGGCCGCGGCTTCGGCACTGACGAGGCCGGAGGCGATGTCGCGGGACAGCGCCTGCGGGTCGCGGTCGGACGGGGCATACATGCCGCCACCGCCCGGAGTTTCGAAGGTCACGACATCGCCGCGGCGCAGGGTCTGCACGGTCTTGGCCGGAATCACCGCGCCGTTGACCAGATCGCGGCCGCAGCGGCCGGGCTGGCCCCCCAGCAGGCCGCCGGGCGGGAACTGCACCCGCTCGTGGCGGATGACGAAGGTCACGGGGTCGTCGGTGACGGATTCGAAGGAGAGCCGCTGCCCCTCGCCGCCGCGGAACCGGCCGGCGCCGCCGGAATCCGGGATCAGCGCCTTTTCGCGCACCAGCAACGGCGTGGTGTTCTCGAATTCCTCGATCGGCGTGTTGGCGACGTTGGACGGGAAGCTGAGGCAGGCCGGGCCGTCAAGAGCGGGCCGCGCGCCGTGGCCGCCGTTCATGAAGAACATCCGCACGAACTTGCCGCCCTTGCGGTCGGTGCCCTTGAAATAGACGTTCCACAGCGGCGAGCCGCTCTCGGCCGCGATCTTGTCCGGGATGACCTGCGCCAGAGTGCGATAGATCACGAAGGGCAGGTAGTGGCCCGACAGATGCCGCCCCCAGACCGGCGCGGGACGGCGCGGGTTCAGCAGGCAGCCCTCGGGCGCGGTCACGGTGATCGGGCGCAGCGAGCCGTCGTTGTTCGGCGCCACCGGGTCGAGCGCGCATTTCAGTGCATAGACGGAATAGGCATAGGTGAAATTCAGTGGCGAGTTGACCGGGCGGTCGATCTGCTCGGCGGTGCCGGTGTAGTCCACCTCCAGCGCACTGCCCCGCTTGCGGATGGTGCAGCGGATCGTCAGCGGGTGGTCGAAGCCGTCGGCGGTGACCTCGTCGCTGAACTCGCCATCGGGGATCGCGGCGATCATCTCGCGCATGGAGCGTTCCGAGCGGTCGAGGATCTCCGAGGTGACGGCGGTGAGATCGTCGATCCCCTCCTCGTCGAGCATGCGCAGCAGCCGCGCCGCAGCGATGTCATAGGCCGAGAACTGCGCGCGGATGTCGCCCAGCGTTTCCTCGGGCTCGCGGACATTGGCCTCGATGAAGGCGATGACATCCGCGTTCTCGACGCCCCGGCGCTTGATCTTGGCCACCGGGATCGTCAGCCCCTCCTCGTAACTGTCGCGGGCGTCGGGGCGGGGGGCGCCGCCGATGTCGACGGTGTGGAAGGTGCCGCCGAGATAGCCGATCAGCGCGCCGTGGCGGAACACCGGCTGCATCATGGTGATGTCGTTGAGATGCCCGGTGCCGAGCCAGCTGTCGTTGGAGATCAGCACGTCGCCGGGTTCCAGCGTCTCCTTCGGAAAGCGCCGCAGCATGCCGGCCAGCGTGCGCGGCATGGTGCCGATGAAGGACGGCACCGAGCGCGAGGATTGCGCGAACTGCCGCCCTTCGGCGTCCAGAAAGGAACAGGTGAGGTCCCAGTTCTCGCGCACCACCACGGAGAAGGAGGTGCGCACGAAGGTCTGCGCAACCTCGTCCATCAGCCCGGTGAGGCGCTGCCAGAGGATGCCGAGCCGGATCGGGCTGAGCGGTGGGGACATCGGGGGCTCCTTCGGTCTGGTCAGACGTAGACGGGGGTGCGCCAGTCGGGGTGCGCGGGATCGCGGCCCGAAGCGAGGGCGAAATAGCGGTCCTGCAGGGCCGCGGTGATGGGGCCGACGCCGCCGCTGCCCACCGGCAGGCCGTCGATGGCGACGATGGGCGTGACCTCGTTGCCGGTGCCGCAGAAGAACGCCTCCTCGGCGGCGTAGAGCTCGGTGCGGCCGATGGCACGCTCCTCGGTGGGCAGGCCCATCTCGGCGGCCAGCCGGATCAGCGTGTCGCGGGTGATGCTTTCCAGGATGTGCTGGCTGCGGTCGGGGGTGACGGGGCGGCCGTCGCGGATCAGGAAGATGCAGGCGCCGGGCCCCTCGCAGACATGGCCCGAGGCGGTCAGCAGGATGGCGTTGTCATAACCGTCCTGCCGGGCCTGCAGCGCGGCGAGCCGGCCGTTGAAGTAGTTGGCCGAGGATTTCACCCGCGGCGGGCCGGAATTGTCCGACAGCCGGGTCCAGGACGAGACCTGCGCGGTGCAGCCCTCCATCGACTGGCGGGTGCGGGGGCGGAACACGCAGGAGATGAACATGCCCGCAGGCTCGGTCGCGGTCATGAAGCCGTCCTCGTCGACATAGAGGTGAATGCGCATGTGCACGCTCTCGCGCGCCGCGTTGGCGCGCAGCAGGTCGCACACCATCTCGCGCAGGGCGTCGCGGTCCCAGGGATGGGCACCGATGCGCATGACCTTGGCGGAGTAGTCGAGGCGGGCGAGATGTTCGTCCAGACGGAAGACGTGGAGCTGTTCCTGTTCGTCGTTCCAGTAGGCGCGAATGCCCTCGAACACGTTCACCGCCGAGGTGACGGCGGGCGACAGGCAGTGGATGCGCGCCTCGGCAAAGGGCACGAGGCGGCCGTTCTGGATCATGTAGTCGCCGTTGCGGGTGGCCATGGGATCCTTCCTTGCGGGGTTCAGTCGCCCGGCGGGCGGGCGGTGTGCGGCAGGCCGAGGCCGAGCGTGCGCCGCCGCTGCCGCCAGACGAGCAGCAGAAGCACGGCAAGCACCGCGAGCAGGATCATCAGAACCGGGCGGCTGAGGACGTAGTTGGTCCAGCCGTCGGCGGCCTGCACCAGGAGCAGCGTCTGCCGCGCCGAGCGTTCGAGGATGGGCGCGAGGATGAAGCCGATCAGCAGGGGCACCAGCGGAATGCCCAGCCGGGTCAGCGCATAGCCCATGATGCCGAAGACGAAGACGAGCTGCACATCGAAGACCGAGCCACGCATCGCATAGGCGCCGGCCGAGGCGAAGATCAGCACCGCCGGAAAGAGGATGCGCTTGGGCACAACCAGCAGCCGCTTCGCCACCGGGATGAAGGCATTGCCGATGCCGAAGTTGACGAAGTTCGCCAGCAGCATGGCAGCGAAGATCGCGTAGATCGGCGTGGGATCGGCGGCGAAGGCCATCGGCCCGGGGGTGATGCCCTGGATCATGAAGGCGCCCAGCAGCAGCGCCGCCGCGACGTCGCCGGGGATGCCGAAGGCCAGCAGCGGGATCATGTTCGCGCCCGACACGGCGTTGTTCGCGGCCTCGGGCGCAACCACGCCTTCCAGCGAGCCCTTGCCGAACTTCTCCGGCGTCTTCGAGATCCGGCGGGCCTCGTTGTAGGCGAGGAAGGCGGCGATGGTGGCGCCGAGACCGGGCAGCGCACCGATCATGGTGCCGATGGCCGAGGACCGCAGCGTCAGCGGGGTCAGCGAGCGGACCTCCCTCCACGACAGGTGGTTGTCCTCGCGCTTTGGCGAGAAGGCCACGGCGCGGGCGGCGAGCGAGCGGGTCGATCGCTCCATCTGCAGGAACACCTCGGAGACGGCGAGCAGGCCGATCAGCATCGGGATCAGCGCGATGCCGTCCATCAGCTCGAGGCTGCCGAAGGTCAGCCGCGGCGAGCCGGTGATCGGGTCGAGACCGATGCAGCCGATCAGCACGCCGATCAGCATCGACACCAGCCCCTTCCACGGCCGGCGCCCCGAAAGCGAGCCGAGGGTGAAGAGCGAGAAGGCGATCAGCAGCACGTATTCGCCGGGGCCGAAGCGGATGGCGATGGCCGCCAGCGTGCCGGCGGCGAGGATCAGACAGATGTCGGAGAAGGTGTCGCCGGTGACCGAGGCGAACAGCGCGGCCCGCGCGGCCTTGCCGCCCTTGCCCTGCCGGGCAAGTTCATTGCCGTCGAGCACGGTCGCGGCGGCGGCGGGCGTGCCCGGCGTGCGGATCAGGATCGCCGCGAGGCTGCCGCCGAACAGCGAGCCCTTGAACATGCCCAGCATCATCGGGATGCCGATCCAGGGATCGAAATAGAAGGTGAAGGGAATGAGCAACGCCACCGCCATCGCCGCGGTCAGACCGGGGATCGACCCCAGCACCTGCCCCAGCATGACGCCCAGCACGACCGCCAGAAGGGTCTGCCAGCCGAGCGACAGCATGATGCCGTTGAGAATGGGCTCGAAATCCATCGGCGGGCCTCAGAAACCCGGCAGGGCGGCGGACAGGGCGCCCTTCGGCAGACGAATGCTGAAACCGAGTTCGAACAGCGCATAGATGGCGGCGGCAAGCGCAAGCGGCGTGCCTGCCAGAACCACCGGGCGGCGTTCGCCCAGAAGCGACATCACCGCGACCATGAACACGACGGTTGCGACATAGAACCCGGTCTGCGGGATCAGCACCGGCGCCAGCAGCAGGCACAGCGCGACGATCGCGGCCAGACGCCATGGATGGCGGGTGTCGTCCTCGTCCGCGGCGAAGGCGGCGCCGTCGTCGGCGTCGCCGGCCTCCGGGCGCGCCGGCAGCAGCCACAGCGCCGCAAGGCGCATCAGGCAGAGCACGCCGATACCTGCCGTGACCGCGAACGGCACGGACCGCGGCGTGACCGCGGCCGTGCCCCGCGGCGGTGCGATGCCGGCAGGGATCACCCAGAAGGCCAGACCCGCCGCCAGCAGCAGAAAGCCCAGCAGCAAAACCGTTTCGCCGATCCGGGTTTCCAGCCACATGCCGCATCTCTCCCTGTCGGTGGCGGCGCCGGACAAGCTTCCGGCGCCGCGCCCCGGCTCAGTCGTCGAGCAGGCCGAGTTCCTCGAGCGCCGCGCTCATCGCGGCGATGTCGCGCAGCACTGCCGCCTGGAAGGGCTCGTGCGGCATGAAGGCGAGGTTGCCGCCAAGCCGGTCGGCCACCTCGACGAAGCGCGGATCCTCGACGATCTCGGCCAGCAGCCCGTCCCATGTCCCGGTCACCTCGGCCGGCAGATCGGCGGGGCCGATGATGCCGAAGAACATCGTCGGCGCCAGCGGCGAGCCGAGCGCGTCATAGGTCGGGACATCGGGCATCTCCGCGATCGGCTCGGGGCCTGACTGCGCAAGCACGCGCACCTGCCCGGCCATCGCCGGCTCGGCGTATTCCGAGATCACGCCCATGTCGAGCGTGTCGCCCAGGATCGCCGCCAGCACCTCGGAGCCGCCCTGCATCGGAATGTGCACGCCCTCGACGCCCAGCGCGCCGAACAGTGCCTCGGTGGCGATCTGCGGCGCACCTCGGGTGGCCGAGGTGGACCAGCGCAGACGGCCCGGGTTCTCGCGCATCCACTCGACCAGATCGTCGAAGCTCTGCCACGGCTTGTCGGCCGGCACGATCATCGGGATGGGCGAGGTGACGAAGCGGCCGACATAGGTGATGTCGGTCGCGGGGTCGAACGGCACTTCGGAGAAGTTCGGCGTCATCACCACCGGGCTTGTGGAGACGAAGCCCAGCGTGTGCCCGTCATTCGCGGCGCGCGCGACCGAACCGACGCCGATGGTGCCGCCGCCGCCGGTACGGTTCTCGACCATGACGTTGACACCCAGCCGCTCCTGCGCAAGCTCGGCGATGGCGCGGGTGAAGGTGTCGCCGCCGCCGCCGGCGGCGAAGGGCACGACAAGGGTGATCGGGCCGGTGGGATAGTCCGCCTGTGCGGGCGCCGGGCCGAGACCGATCAGGGCGGCACCGGCGAGGCCGGCGATGCTGGACAGGGTTTTCATGGAACCTCCGCTGTTTTGCGTCTTGCTTGTGATCGCACCGCCCGGCGGGCCGGGCCACGAGCGAGGGGTGCGATCGGCAACCTTGAAGAGTTTGGTTGCACTGTCAATGATACTTTTCCCCGCCCCGCATTCCCCTGCCCCGGCACTGCACCCACACACAGCCATCATCACGCCGCCCGCAGCGCCTCGGCCGAGCCGCGCACCAGCCCGGCGAGATCGTGCAGCTGGCCGGCCAGCGGCGTGCTGCGGCGCCAGATCATGCCGATCGTGCGGCTGGGCGGCGGCGGGCCGAGGCGGACGACCGACACCGTGGCCGAACGCGTCTCGACCGCCACGGCCATCTCGGGGATGAGCGTGACACCGATGCCGGCGGCAACCATCTGCACCAGCGTGGACAGCGCGCTGCCGTCCAGCAACTCACGCGGGGGGGCGGGCTGCAACCGGCAGAAGGACAGCGCCTGGTCACGGAAGCAATGCCCCTCCTCCAGCAGCAGCAGCCGCATCTCGCGCAGCCGGTCAGCGGTGGGCACCGGCTCGCCGGCCTCGGCCGCAGGGCGGACCAGCACGAATTCCTCGGAAAAGAGCGCCACCTCGGCCAGCCCCGGCTCGGACACCGGCAGCGCCACGATGGCGGCGTCGAGCCGGCCCTCGGCCAGTTCGCGCAGCAGCCGTGCGGTCAGCGTCTCGCGCAGGTGAAGGTCCAGATCGGGGTGCCGCAGGGTCAGATCGCCGATCAGCCGCGGCAGCAGATAGGGCGCGACGGTGGGAATCACCCCCAGCCGCAGCCGCCCGGAAAGCCCCTGCCCTGCCGCCCGCGCAAGATCGCCCAGTTCATCCACCGCGCGCAGGATCTCGCGGGCGCGGGCAATGAAGGACTCGCCGAAGGGAGTCGGCCGCACCTGCCGCGAGCCGCGTTCAAAGAGCGCCATGCCCAGCCCGGCCTCAAGCTCGCGGATCTGCATCGACAGCGCCGGCTGGCTGACCGCCGACGCCTCGGCGGCACGGCCGAAATGGCCGGTGCGGGCCAGCGCCTCGACATAGCGCAGTTGGCGGAGGGTCAGTGAATTCATCAGGGCACCTTATCACGTCAATCAGAAAAACCAAGCTGGACTAATCGCGTCACGCATGAGAGGAAAAGGCGAAGGCACGAGGAGCCGCCATGCAACCCTTGCTTCGCGTCAGCCCTGCCGATGCCGAGGCGCCAGCCGTGGCGCCCCATGCGGCGGGCGCCTTCCCCGCAGCCGCCGACCGCGTTGCGGGCGACATGAGATGCAGAGCCAGAATCGGAGGCCAAGATGGACGGAAATGACGCCGGCAAATGCCCGGTCATTCACGGGGCAAGCCCCAATGCGATCTTCGGGGGGCGGTCCAACCGCGACTGGTGGCCGAACCAGCTTAACCTGCGGATCCTGCACCAGAACCCGCCGGCCGGAAACCCGATGGACGACGGGTTCGATTATCGCGAGGCGTTCCTCAAGCTGGACCTCGCCGCGGTCAAGAAGGACCTGACCGCGCTGATGACCGACAGCCAGGAGTGGTGGCCGGCGGATTACGGCCACTACGGCGGGCTGATGATCCGCATGGCATGGCACGCGGCGGGCACCTACCGCACCGCCGACGGCCGTGGCGGCGCCGGCTCGGGCAGCCAGCGGTTCGCGCCGCTCAACAGCTGGCCGGACAACGGAAACCTCGACAAGGCGCGGCGCCTGCTGTGGCCGATCAAGCAGAAATACGGCAACAGCATTTCCTGGGCCGACCTGCTGATCCTGGCCGGCAATGTCGCCATCGAATCGATGGGCGGCCGGACCTTCGGATTCTCCGGCGGTCGCGAGGACATCTGGGAACCCGAGGAGGACATCTACTGGGGTGCCGAAGACGAGTGGCTGGCCCGGACCGACCATGCGCAGAGCCGCTATTCCGGCGACCGCGAGCTTGAAAACCCGCTCGCCGCCGTGCAGATGGGCCTCATCTACGTCAATCCCGAAGGCCCCGACGGCCAGCCCGATCCGCTGGCCTCGGCCCATGACATTCGCGAGACCTTCGCGCGCATGGCGATGAACGATTACGAGACGGTGGCGCTGACCGCCGGCGGCCACACCTTCGGCAAGTGCCACGGGGCCGGCGACGTGGCCCATGTCGGACCCGAGCCCGAGGCCGCACCGCTGCAGGCCATGGGCTTCGGCTGGCTGTCGACGCACGGGTCGGGCAAGGGCCGCGACGCCATCACCAGCGGCATCGAGGGCGCCTGGACCCCGAACCCGACCCGCTGGGACATGGGCTATTTCGAGGTGCTGTTCGAAAATGAGTGGGAGCTGGTCAAGAGCCCGGCCGGCGCCTGGCAGTGGACGCCGAAAGACCCGAAGCCCGAGCACATGGCCCCCGACCCCGAGGATCCCGCGAAGAAGGTTCCGATCATCATGACCACCGCCGACATGGCGATGCGCATGGATCCGGCCTACGAGAAGATCTCGCGGCACTTCCACGCGAACCCGGACGAGTTCGCCGATGCCTTCGCGCGGGCCTGGTTCAAGCTGACGCACCGCGACATGGGGCCGAAGGCGCGCTATCTGGGCGCCGAGGTGCCGGCCGAGGATCTGATCTGGCAGGATCCGGTGCCCGCGGTGGATCACCCGCTGATCGACGCCACCGACATTGCCGAGCTGAAGAACCGCATCCTGGCCTCGGGCCTGTCGATCGCCGAGCTGGTGCGGGCGGCCTGGGCCTCGGCCTCGACCTTCCGCGGCTCGGACAAGCGCGGTGGCGCCAATGGCGCGCGGGTCCGGCTGGCCCCGCAGAAGGGCTGGGAAGCCAACGACCCCGAGGAACTGGGCAAGGTGCTGGCCACGCTGGGCGACATCCAGCATGCCTTCAACGAGGATGCCTCGGGCGGAAAGCGCGTGTCGCTGGCCGATCTGATCGTGCTCGCAGGCTGCGCCGCGGTCGAGGAAGCGGCGCGCCGCGCCGGCCATGATGTCGAAGTGCCGTTCAATCCGGGCCGAACCGATGCCACCGAGGAGCAGACGGACGCCGAGAGCTTCGAACCGCTGGAACCCGTCGCCGACGGTTTCCGCAACTTCCTCAAGCGGGACTACACGGTCTCGGCCGAGGAGCTGCTGGTGGACAAGGCGCAACTGCTGACGCTGACGGCTCCGGAAATGACGGTGCTGGTGGGCGGCATGCGCGCGCTGGGCGCCAACACCGGCGGCGCCACGCATGGCGTGCTGACCGACCGGCCCGGCACGCTGACCAACGACTTCTTCGTCAACCTCCTCGACATGGGGGTGGAGTGGAAGCCGGTGTCGGAGCGCGAGGATGTGTTCGAGGGCCGCGACCGGGCCACCGGTGACGTGAAGTGGACGGGCACGCGGGTCGATCTGGTGTTCGGCTCGAACTCGCAGCTGCGCGCGCTGGCCGAGGTCTATGCCCAGGCCGATGCCGGCAGGAAGTTCGTCAGGGACTTCGTCGCCGCCTGGACCAAGGTGATGAACGCGGACCGCTTCGACCTGGCCTGAGCGCCTAGTGACCGGACGGAACGCCCGCCGCGAGACCGGCGGGCGTTTCGTGTTTCGGGCAGCGCGGGTCAGCCGCGCCGACGCCGCCCCAAGGCGCCGAGCCCGGCCAGCATTCCCAGCCCGCCGAGCAGCGGCAGGACTGCAGGCGGCAGCGGGATTGCCGGAGCCACTCCGGGATCGGTGTTGAAACGCAACTGCCCGAAGCGAAGTTCGTCAGGACTGATGGGCCCGCGGAACGCCTGCTCGTTGCCGTCGCGGATGATCTCGACAGTGAACACGTTGAGGCCGGCAGGGACCGAGAGCGCGTAGATCTCGGCATAGGTGCCCAAGTCGAGGGTCTCCTCGCTGTCCCAGGGCAGGACCGTGCCGTTGAGGGAGAGCGCGAAGAGGCTGTCGATCACCGGCGAGTAGATCTGCACGAACTCGAAGAAGCCGCCGCCATCGGGAATCTCGACGATCCATTCGGTATCGCCGGGGGTATAGGGCTGAAACGGGCCTCCGATGATGCTGCCGATGCCGTGGACAGGGCCGCCGCCGAATTCCCATCCGAACCGGGTATCCACGAAGCCGCCGGGCGGAAACGGGGTGTAGGGGACGCTGTAGGCCTGCGCCACCGGGGCCGTCAGGAGGCCCAGCACCAGGCCGAGCGCCGCAAGGGGGGAAGGTCGCATGGCTTGATCTCCGCGCACAGTTTCACCGCTACAGCCTTCAGGCTGCCACGGTTGCGTGCACCGGACAAGCGTCCTGCTGCCGCAGCCCGCTGCTGCGGCAGCTGCAGGCCGTGACGGAGGCGGTCAGTAGAGGCCGGCGGAGCGGGCGCGGAGGCGGATCAGGGCGAGGACAGTGTCGATGGTGGGGGTCGGCACCTCGGTCAGCCGGCCCAGTTCCTGGACCGAGGTCACCAGGGCGTCGATCTCCATCGGGCGGCCGGCGTCGAGGTCCTGCAGCATCGAGGTGCGGTGCGCCCCGACCGCGGCGCCGCCGTCGATCCGGCGGTCCACGTCGATGGGGAACTTCACGCCCAGCTTCTCGGCGATGGTCTGCGCCTCGACCATCATGTTGCGCGCCACCCCCCGCGTGCCCGGATCGGTGCACAGCACGTCGAGCATGGCGTGGGTCAGCGCCGAGATCGGATTGAACGAGAGGTTGCCCCATAGCTTGACCCAGATCTCGTCGCGGATGCGCGGGCGCACCGGCGCCTTCAGCCCCGCCGAGTTCAGCGCCTCGGAGAGCCGGACCGCGCGGGCGGATTTCTCGCCGGTGGGCTCGCCCAGCGAAAAGCGGTTGCCCTCGATGTGCCGGACGGTGCCGGGCTCGCTCACCTCGGCGGCGGGATAGACGACGCAGCCCAGCACGCGCTGGGGGCCGAAGCCGTCCCACTGCGCCCCGCCGGGATCGACACTCTCCAGCCGGGTGTTCGCCAGCGGCCCGTCGAGGCCGTAGAAATACCACCAGGGCACGCCGTTGACGCCCGAGACGATGGTGGTGCCCTCGCCGATCAGCGGCTGCATCTTGCCCACCACGGGCGGGACCGAATGGGCCTTGAGGGTGACGATGACATAGTCCTGCGGGCCAAGCTCGGCGGGGTCGTCCGAGGCGGTGACGGAGACGGTGAACGTGCCCGCCTCCTCGATCAGCGTCAGGCCCTTGTCGCGCATGGCGGCCAGATGCGGGCCACGGGCGACGAGGCTGACCTCGGCGCCGGCCTTCGCCAGCTTCGCGCCCATGTAGCCGCCGATCGCGCCGGCGCCGAAGATGCAGATCTTCATCTCAGGCGCCCTCGACCAGGCCGAGCTTCTCGGCCAGCCCGATGCGCTGCAGCTTGCCGGTGGCGCCCTTGGGGATCTCGGGCAGGATCACCACCTTGCGCGGCACCTTGAAGGCCGCCAGCCGTTCGCCGGCGAAATCGCGGATGGCACGCTCGTCGGCCTCCGCCTCCTCGCGCAGCACCACCGCGGCGGCGACCTCCTCGCCCAGCTTGGGGTGCGGCAGGGCGAAGGTCACCGCCTGCGCCACCGCGGGGTGGTCCATCAGCACGGCGTCCACCTCCAGCGGGCTCACCTTCTCGCCGCCGCGGTTGATGATCTCCTTCAGCCGGCCGGTGAGGTGCAGGTAGCCCTCGGCATCGAGCGTGCCCTGATCGCCGGTGCGGAACCAGCGGCGCCCCTCCGCCTCGAAGAAGTTCTTCGCGTTGGCTTCGGGGTTGCCCTCGTATCCCGGGGTGACGTTGGGGCCGGAGATGGCCACCTCGCCGGTGTCGTTGTCGGGCAGCAGCCGGTCCTCGGCCTCATGCGCGATGCGGACCAGCGGGCCGGCGGCGATGCCGACCGAGCCGGGTTTCTGATCGCGCGGCGGCAGCGGGTTGGAGGCCATCTGGTGCGTGGCCTCGGTCATGCCGTAGCTCTCGATCACCGGGCAGCCGAAGGTGTCGGCCAGGGCGCGGAACACCTGCGGTGGCAGCGAGGCGGAGGAGGAGCGGATCAGCCGCAGTGGCACCTTGGCGATGGTCTCGGCGTTGCGGGGCGCGCGGGACAGGATCGCCTGATGCATGGTGGGCACGGCGGTGTACCAGCTTGGCCGCGCCTCCTCCATCCAGCCGAAGAAGCGCAGAGCGTCGAAGCCCGGCGCGCACCAGACCGCGCCGCCGGCGGCGAGGCCGGAGGTCAGCGCCGCAACGAGGCCGTGGATGTGGAAGAGGGGCATCACGTTCAGGCAGCGATCCGCGGGCGCCAGCGCCAGCGCCGCGCCGATGTGGCGGGCCGAGGCGCAGAGATTGGCCTGCGTCAGCGGCACGATCTTGGGCCGCGAGGTGGTGCCCGAGGTGTGCAGGATCAGCGCGATGTCGTCGGCCTCGGGCTGGCCCGTGCCGACCGGAGCGCGGCCCGGGCCCTCGGGCTGCAGGGTGAAGGCGCCGGCCGGGCCATCCTCGCTGGCGGCAAGACGCAGCACGGGGATGCCGAGGCGGGCGGCGGCGGCCGCGGCGGGGCCGGTCTCGCCGGCGGCGAGGATCAGGGCGGCAGCCTTCAGATCCTCCAGATAGAAGGCGAATTCCTCCTCGCGGTAGGCAGGGTTCAACGGAGCCGTCACCGCCGTCTGCGCCACGGTGACGAAGGCGGCCGCCATCTCCGGCCCGTTCGGCAACACGATCGCCACCCGGTCGCCGCGGCCGATGCCGGCGGCGAGCAGCGCCGCGCGGGTGTCGCCAGCCAGGTGCCGCAGGTCGCCATGGCTCAGCCACGGCCGGCCGGGGGCGCCCAGCGCGGGCGCATCGTCGGGAATCGGGGTGAGAAGCTCTGCCAGGGTCGTCGCGTGCATCGATGTCCTCCATCCGGGCCACCGGACAGGGGGCCGACCGACGCCATCCGCGCCCTGTCCGCGCCCCCGCCTGCGGCGAGCGCGGTTTGCCAGACCCGCGACCCGGCTGCAATGCCTTGCAGCCGCGCGCCCGCGGCCGGGTGTTTCAGGGCATCGGCGTGCGGCGGCCGGAGAAGTCGGCGACACAAGGCGGCGGCAGGCCCTGCGGCATCGGGCCGAACGGCGCCGGCCCGAACGGTCAGGGTGCATCCTTGATCTGCCGCGCTGCCTCGGTATAGCCTCCCGCGGCTCCGTCGACGAAATGGAAGTGGTCGTCCGTCAGCATCGACGGCACGATGCAGGTCATCATCGCCTCGTCCTGCCGATAGAGGCCGAACCGAGCGAGTCCGTCCCGCTGTCCCTTCTCCAGCAAGCTGCGCAGGCGCTCCTCGGTCGCGGGGTCGCAATCCAGCGTCATCTTCAGCCCGTCGTCGAACTTGCGGAAATCCGCGTTGGCGCCCACCGTCCGCCGATAGTGGCGCGCGTCGAAGCCGCCGATCTTCCAGCCTGTCCGGATCAGCAGCCACGCCATCAGGCTTTCGAACAGGACCTTGCGCCGCGCCCTGCCGACGCTCTGGCCGCGCCGCTGGGCATGCGCTTCGAGGGTGGCACCTGCGGGGGGCCAGTCCGCGCCCGGTCCCGTCTCGCGAGCCGGGTGACCCGAGCGGTCGAGCCTGTCGGCCACCGCCACCACCTCGCGCAGAAAACCGGCGAAGGCGTCCTCCGCCACGCCGCGACCCGGCAGAATGACCAATGACAGCACGGTTCCGTGCTGGCTGCGCATATGGCTCCATCTGCAGCTGAGCCCGCTCAGGTCCGGCTGCGTGCCCGGCGGAGCCTGTGTCAGGCCGTACGCGCCCGCCTTCACCTGTGTCTCGGCCCAGCTCAGCCCGCCGCCCGCGAACATGGCGTAATCCGCGCCCTTCGAGATCTGGAAGCGGGCCACCTTCACGTCGAACCCGGCCGCGCGGATCTCGGCGACAGGCACCATGCCGATGCGCAACTCCATCGCGAATTCTTCCCGCGCCCAGACCCGCACCGCGGCAAGCGCCTCGGCCGACCGGGCGGCCCAGCCGGGCGGGACGGCGAAGCCGGCCCCGTCACCGCCGAAGATGAACGGAAAGTCCATGCCCTCATGCGCGTTGATCTGGGCGGCGATCACCGCCGCTCCGACCAGGTTCACGGTCTTGTAGCGTCCGGCCGCCACGGCCTGCGACGAGCCCGCGATATCGGACGTGCCGACCACCCAGTCGTCGGGCACCGGCGCATAGCCCTCCCAGCCGGCCAGCCGCGCAAAGTCGCGCACCGGCGTCAGGCGGCGATAGAACCCTGAAGTGTCGGTCATGTCCGTCATCGCCATGAACCGTATCATCGCGCCGCCATCCGGCAAGACGATGGCCGCGGACGGGCGATTCAGGGCGTGGGCGTGTGCCGGCCGAGGAAGTCGGTGATCCGGGCGCGGGCGGCGGCGTGGCGGCCGAGAAGCAGATGCCCGCCGCTGTCGTAGATCTCCACCTCTGCACCGGCGATGCGGTCGGCAGTGAACAGGGCCGTGGAAACCGGGGTGAGCCGGTCGTCCCGGGCATGCAGGATCAGCACCGGCGCGGCGATGGCGGCGGGGTCGATCGCCGCGGCCGGGTCGATCGCCGCGCCTTCGTTGGCAAGCCCCGCGCGACGCAACGTCACCGGCAGGAAATGCCGCGTCATGGCATCGACGAAGGCAGCCTCGGCCGGCGTCTGCTGCGCCCGCAGTTCGGGGCGGGCATCGAACAGCGGCGCAAGCCGGCCGGGCAGGAGGTGCAGCGCCGCCCAGAAGGGAAAATCCGAGGCGAAGAGCGCATCGTAGAGCCAGATCGGCACCGGCAGCGCCTGCTCCTCGGCGGTCAGCGGCGCATAGGGGGCGAGCGAGATCAGGACCAGCGCCTGCACCCGCCCGGGGTGACGCAGCGCCAGTTGCAGCGCTGGCGGCACCCCGCCCGACATGGCCAGCACGACGACCCGCTCCGATTCCAGCGTATCGAGAAGCGCGGCGAGGGCATCGGCCTGCGCCGCCGTCGAGGCGTCGGCCGGCATCGGCGTACCGGGATAGCCGAACCGCGACGGCGCGATCCAGGGCACGCGCGCGGGCAGGAATGCGCGGGCCAGCAGCGCACCCTGGTCATGCCCGCCGCCGGCACCGTGGAGTGCCAGCACCAACGGCCCCGCGCCGCCGCCGCCGCGGGCATGGGCGACCGGGCCATGCGGGGTGTCGGTCAACGTCGCCGCCGCGGACAACTCCGCCGTACGCGCGGCGATGTCGCGGCGAAATCCCGTCCAGACCACGGCAAGGGCGACAACCAGCAGCGCCGCGGCGATGAGGGCCGGGCGGCGGCTCATCTTGGCGCCGCCCGGGCGCCAGCCGCGCGGCCGCGGCCTCCGGCATTTCGGAGTTCGGACATCGGTCGTTCCTGTGGCTTCGGACCAGCTGTCGCCGCAGCGGCGGCGGTGCACCATGACCTCGGTCAAGCCCGTCCGGCAAAGACGTGACGCCGGCTTTGCGGGGCGATCGCGGGTAACGGGCGGTTAGGGCGCGGCAGGTTATCCTGCGGCCAATACGTTCCGGAGGGAGGTGCCGCCATGCCCATCGCCACCCCGCCCGATGCCGCACCCGGCCCGGTGGCGCCGCCGCCGCTGCGGTTTCATCGCCCCCCTCACCCTCGCAACAGGAGACCGCCGCATGCATGACCAGCCCGCAGCCGCCTGCCCGCGTGCCGCGCGACAGACGGTCCGCACCGTCCATACGCGCGTGTTCGCCGCCCTTCTCGCGCTGCTCGCGGCCTTCCCGGGCACGGCGCCAGGCCCGGCCTCTGCCGCCGCGGCCGAAACCGGCACGATGGCCGCCCCCGAGGGTCGGGTGATCCTCGAAGTGTCGGGCGCGCTGCAACAGGGCAACGGCGGCGCGGGCGAGCCGACCGTGGCCCGCTTCGACGCCGCGATGCTGGACGCCCTGCCGCAGCGCGAGACGATCACTGCGACGCCATGGCACGACGGCCCGCAGCGCTTCAGCGGCCCGCTGCTGGCCGCACTGCTCGCGACGGTGGGCGCCGAGGGCACGCGGCTGAGGGTGATCGCGGTCAACGACTATGCCGCGGAGCTGCCGGTGACCGAGGTTCTGGCACTGCCGGTCATCCTGGCATCGCGGCACAACGGCGATCGGATGTCGCTGCGCGACAAGGGGCCGCTGTTCGTGATCTACCCGTTCGACGAGGTGCCGGGGCTGTTGAACGAGACCACGCTGAGCCGTTCGGTCTGGCAGGTGCGGGCGATCGAGATCCTGCCCTGAGCGGCGCGGCAGGGAGCGGCGGCCAACACCCGGCGCCGTGGCATCCGCAACCGGCAGTGCGCACAGGGCGCGGAGCGGCAGGCCATTGACGGCTGTGACCACGGCCAAAGGCGCGGCGGCGCAGCTGCCGGGCGCCGCGGACCGGGCACACAGGGCATCCAGGCCGCGCTTCGGCACGCGAGAGGCTGATACGGGCCCCGCCCCCCGGGCGAGGCCGGCCCTGCGCCGCGCGGTCAGGCACCGGTGGCGAGGTGACCGGCGAACTGCTCGCGCAGCAGGTTCTTCTGCACCTTGCCCATGCTGTTGCGGGGCAGTTCCTCCACCACCACCAGCGCCCTTGGCTGCTTGAAGCGGGCGATGCGGGCGCCGAGATGCGCGGCGATGGCTTCGAGATCCGGCGGACCGCCCGGGTCGGGCACCAGCACGCCCAGCACGGCCTCGCCGAAATCGGGATGCGGCACGCCGATCACGGCGCTCTCGCGCACGCCCGGGGCCTCGTCGAGCAGCAGTTCCACCTCCTTGGGATAGACGTTGTAGCCGCCAGTGATGATAAGGTCCTTCTGCCGGCCGACGATGGCGAGATAGCCGTCGGCATCGAACCGGCCCAGATCGCCGGTGATGAAGAACCCGCTGTCGCGCAGCTCGGCCGCGGTCTTGTCCGGCATCTGCCAGTAGCCCTTGAAGACATTCGGCCCGCGCACCTCGATCATGCCGGTCTCGCCGGCGGGCAGTTCGGCGCCGCTGGCCGGGTCGGTGATGCGCACCTCGACCCCCGGCAGCGGAAACCCGACGGTGCCCGGCCGGCGGTCGCCGTCATAGGGGTTGGAGGTGATCATGTTGGTCTCGGTCATGCCGTAGCGTTCGAGGATGCGATGGCCGGTGCGCGCCTGCCATGCCGCATGGGTTTCGGCCAGCAGCGGCGCCGAGCCCGAGACGAAGAGGCGGATGTGGGCGGTCAGGTCGCGGGTCAGCCGCGGATCGTCCAGAAGACGGGTGTAGAAGGTGGGCACGCCCATCATCGCCGTGGCCCGCGGCAGGGCCGCGATCATCGCGTCACGCTCGAACCCAGGCAGGAAGATCATCGACCCGCCCGCCAGCAGGGTGATGTTGGTGGCGACGAACAGCCCGTGGGTGTGAAACACCGGCAGCGCATGCAGCAGCACGTCATCTGCGGTGAAGCGCCACGCCTCGGTCAGCACCCGGGCGTTCGAGAGCAGGTTTTCCTGCGTCAGCATCGCTCCCTTCGAGCGGCCGGTGGTGCCGGAGGTATAGAGCAGCGCGGCAAGATCGTCGGGTGCGCGCGGCACCGGATCGAAGCGGTCGGCGGCGGCGGCGGTCAGCACCTCGAAGCTGCCGGCGTGGCCGCCGGATCCGCGCAGCGTTTCCAGCCGCACACCGTGGCGGGCGGCGACCGGGGCCAGCGCCACCGCCGCCGACGGATCGGCCAGCATCATCCTCGCGCCGGAATCGGCGAGGAAATACCCCACTTCCTCGGCGGTATAGGCCGTGTTGAGCGGCAGGAAGACCACGCCGGCCGCCACAGCGCCGCCATAGACCGCCAGCATCGCCGGGGTCTTGCTCGCCTGTACCACCAGCCGGTCGCCGGGGCCGAGCCCTGCGCTCCGCAACGCCTGCGCCGCGCGGGCACACATCGCCGCGAACTCCGCCCAGGTGACGGTGCCGCCGTTGCCCAGATGCAGCAATGGCGTGTCGCGCCCGGCAAGCGGAGCGAAAAGCGCATCATGGAGCGGATTGGCCATCGCGGCGGGTCTCCTCTTCGCTGGTCTCGACCGGTTGGGCAGAGTCTGCCGGCGCCACCTCCGGCGCTTCAGCCGCCGCCTTCGCCCGGGGTGCACCGCCGGGCCAGTCGGTGACGCCGCGCGCGAGGGTGCGCACTCCGCGCGAGGCGGCGACACGACGGCCGGCGGCATAATCCTCGTGGTTCGCCTCGACCGCGTCGGGATCGTAGAGGTAGTTCACCATCGCGCCGCAGGACTGGGCAAGCCCGCGGGCCGAGAAATCGGCGCCGGCATGCACCTCGTGCACCTGTGCACCATTGCCGAGATGAAAGCGGGCGACAGGGTCGCGCGGCCGGTCGTCGGGGCGCCGCGCCTGCAGAAGATAGCGCGCCGCATGGCGGCGCAGCGCCAGCGCCGCGGCCTCGTCCAGCCCGCCACGGCCGGTGCGGGCCATCTCGAGCAGCCAGGCTGCGCTGGCATCGCCCGCCGCGCCCTGCTCGTCCAGCCAGCGCGCCAGGCCGGGGATCGGCGAGAGGGTGACGAAGGTCCGGAGGTGGGGAAACTCCTGCCGCAGCAGTTCCACCACCTGCTTGATCAGCGAATTGCCGAAGGAGATGCCGCGCAGCCCCTCCTGGCAGTTGGAGATGGAGTAGAAGGTGGCGGTGTCGGCGGTGGCGGGATCCAGCACCGACCGGCCGGGATCGAGGATCGCCTGCACCGACCCCGGCAGCCCCCGCACCAGCGCGACCTGCACGAAGATCAGCGGTTCGTCCGGCATGGCGGGATGGAAGAAGGCGAAGCAGCGCCGATCGGGCGGGTCGATCCGGGCGCGCAGCGCGTCCCAGTCGCCGATCTCGTGCACCGCCTCGTAGCCGATGATCTTCTCCAGCAGCCGCGCCGGCGTGTCCCAGGTGATCTGCCGCAGCACCAGGAAGCCACGATTGAACCATGAGGCAAAGAGATGCGCGAAATCGAGATCGACGCGGGCGAGCGCCGGCGCCTCGGGCAACAGCGCCAGCAGGTCGCGGCGCATGCGCACCAGTTCACCAGTGGCGCCCGGGGCGTGGTTGAGGCGGCGGAACAGCTCCTGCCGGCCGGGCTCGGCAGCCTGGACCACGCGGTCGAGATGCGCGGCGTCGCGCTTGCGGGCATAGGCGGCGGCGGCCTCGGTCAGGGCGTCGGGGTCGATGTCGAATCCCTCGGCCAGCAGGTCGAAGAAGGCCCGCCGCCCGTCGCCATCGAGCCGGCGGTAGCGGCCAAGGATCTCCCGCGCCAGGCGCATCGCCGAGACCTCGCCCTGCCCCGACATCAGCGCGCGGCACAGCTCCTCCATCGGCTTGTCGCCGGCCGGGCGGAAAGGGATGAAGCGCCGCTCCACCAGCTGCGTGAGAAGATCGCCGAGAAAGCCCGTGCGGGTCATCGGTGCGGCTCCGTCGCGGTCATCCTGCCGGCTCCATTACCAGATCGGGCAGCCGGGTGGCGATGCCCGGAACGATGCAGGGGATCACGATGGCGAGCCCCATGCGGCCGATATCGGGAAGCGCGCCCGGGAACGGTCTTCGGCCGGATGCGGGGAGCCGTGGCGCCGGCCGCCGCGAGAGACGCCACCCACGCCACAAGCGGCCCAACTGCGTTGCCCCGGCTGCGGTGCATGCTGTCCTCCCCGGGTTCCGCCGGAAGACTCCGGCACGCGCGCCGCCCGACCGGGACCGCACGGTTGATCAGAGCGCAGCAGGGATACAGTGTCAAGATCTTCGTATACAATCGAATCCTTGTAAAATGCATGCTTGGCCTCTAACGTTTCGTCATGCCCGACCGCCGCGCCGACAGCATCCGCCGTGAGCTGGAACAGATGATCGTTTCGGGCGCCCTCGCCGACGGCGCGCGGCTGGACGAACTGCGGCTGGCCGAGCGCTTCGGCTGTTCGCGCACGCCGCTGCGCGAGGCGTTCCAGGCGCTGGCGGCCTCGGGCCTGGTGCAGCTGATCGCCCGGCGCGGCGCCTTCGTGCGCCATCCCGGCCTGGACGAGATGGTGGAGATGTTCGAGGTGATGGCCGAACTGGAGGCGCTGTGCGGTCGGCTGGCTGCACGAAGGATCGCGCCGGCGGATCTGGCAGCGCTGCGGAGGACCGAGCACGCCTGCGCGGATGCCGTCGCGGCCGGCAACCACGATCTTTATTATGCCGCGAACGAGCGGTTCCACCATCTGGTCTACGAGGCCTCCGGCAACGCCTTCCTGGCCGCCGAGGCGGCACGGCTGCACCGCCGGCTGCAGCCGTTCCGCCGGTTGCAGCTGCAGGTGCGCGACCGCATGCGGCAGTCGCTGACCGAACATGGGGCGGTGATCGCGGCTCTGGAGGCGGGCGACGGTGCGACCGCGGCGCAGGCGCTGCGCGATCACGTGGCCGTGCAGGGCACGCGGTTCAACGATCTGGTGGCAAGCTGGCGCAACGCGACGCAACGGGCCGCGGCACCGGCGCCCTGAGTGCGGTCAGGCGTCGGCTGCGGGGACCGGCTGCATGCCGGCGATGCGCCCCATGGTGACCGCCGCCAGAAGGCCGTTGCCGGACAGGTACCCGGCATCGCCCGCGCCCGAGACCCCGACAGCGGCGCCGCCGGCGGCGAAGAGATTGGGAAAGACCCCGCCGTCTGCGCGCTTCACCCGCCCCTCGGGCGTGATGTCGAGCCCGCCCTGGGTGTGAAACAGCGTCCCGGTCACCCGCACCCCGCAGAAGGGCGGCTGCAGCCGCGGCACGCCGGCCCAGTCGCGGCCGAAACGGTCCGGGCCGTGCAGGCCGCCGATCTCGGCATGGGTGGCGGTCAGCGCCGCCTCGGGCAGGCCGAACTGCGCCGCAAGCGCGGCGATGCTGTCGGCCGTGCGGATCGCGCCGCGCTCCTCGGCCAGCACGAAATCGGCGAACTGGCGGGCGACGGCGGCGATGCGGGCGTCGAAGACGGTGACGGCGATTCCTTCGGGCTGCGCCAGCACCGCACGGGCGGATTCGGAATAGCCCTGCGCCTCGTTCCAGAACCGGTCGCCGGCGGTGTTCACCTGATAGCCGCCCTCGGTGATCACCGCCCAGGAGATCAGGATGCCGTGCGGATGAGCGACATTGCCATGGCCCTGATAGGCGCCGAGATGGCGCGTGGCGGCCCCCAGCGCGGCGCCCCAGTCCAGCGCGTCGCCGCGGTTGCCGGTGTGGCCGAAATAGATGCCCCCGGCGATCTCGGGGATCAGCCGCGCCAGCATCTCGGGATTGCCGCCGAAGCCGTTGCAGGCCAGGATAAGCCGGGCGCAGCCGATACGGTCGCGGCTGTTTTCGGCATCGCCGCGCTCGACGCCGACGATGCGGCCCTCGGGCGTGGCGAACAGGGTCTCGACGGCGGCGCCGCAGACGATCGGGATGCCGGCGCGCTCGCAGGCGGCGCGCAGCGCATCCACGAGGTCGGCACCGGCGCGGCTGGGCAGCCCATGCATGCGCCGGCGGCTGTGGCCGGGATAGTCGAAATCATGGACCACGGTGAAGTTCAGCCCGTGCCGCTCGGCCAGCCATTCCACTGCGGGGCCGGCGCCGCGCGCCAGCGCCGCGACGAGTTCGGGCGGGTTCTGCCCCTTGGCCTTGGCCTGAAGGTCCGCGGCGAAGAGGGCCGCATCGTCATCGTCGATGCCGCGGTCGCGCTGAAACCGGGTGCCGGCGGCCGGGATCAACCCGGCCGAGAGCGCGGTGGAGCCCGAGGGCACCGGGTCGCGCTCGATCACCAGCACCTCCTGCCCGGCCTCGGCCGCGGCCAGCGCGGCGGTGAGTCCGCAGGCGCCGGCACCGACGATCAGCGTCTCGACCGCGACCTCGAAGCCCCCGGGCGGCGGCGGCGCGACGCTCATCCCTTGTCCTTGCCGCCGCCGTGCAGGCTGTCGTAACGGGTGCCGGCGGCGAGCATCTCGGCGGTGCCGATGCGCTGGTTCAGACCGTTGAAGTCGAACATCCGGTTGGCGAAGGGCGTGTTGGAGCCATGCGCGCGCAGGCTTTCGTAATAGCCCTCGGCGGCATGCGCGAGCGCCCGCACGATGCCGCCGGGAAAGATCACCAGCGCAAAGCCGATCGCCTCGAGATCGGCGGCAGCGGTGATCGGGGTGGCGCCGCCCTCGACCATGTTGGCCATCAGCGGCGCCCGGCCGCGGAAGGTTTCGGCCACGCGGGTCAGCTCTTCGCCCGACCGCGGCGCCTCGATGAAGAGCGCATCCGCACCGGCCTCGAGGTAGAGCCCGGCGCGGTTCACGGCGGCGTCGAACCCCTCGACCGCGATGGCGTCGGTGCGGGCGATGATCAGCGTTTCGGAACTGGCCCGTGCATCGGCCATCGCGGCGATCTTGCCGGCCATCTCGGCGGCCGGGATCAGCGACTTGTCGCTGAGATGGCCGCAGCGTTTCGGATAGGTCTGATCCTCGATCTGCAACGCCGAGGCGCCGGAACGTTCGTAGATCCGCATGGTCCGCTGCGCGTTCAGCGCATTGCCGAAACCGGTGTCGGCGTCGATGACGATGGGCAGCGCCACCCGGTCGCGGATCAGCGCCAGCGTGTCGGCCATCTCGGTCAGAGAGGTGAGGCCGATGTCGGGGCGCCCCAGCCGGGTATAGGCCACCGCGGCGCCCGAGAGGTAGAGCGCCTCGAAGCCCGCGGCCTCGGCCAGCGCGGCGGTGAGCCCGTCATAGACACCCGGCGCCACCAGGATCGGCGTGCGGGAGAGCCGTTCGCGCAAGCCGCTCATGCCCGGCCCTCCACCATCGCCTGCGCATCCGCGCAGCTCATGACACGGGCGACGGTGCCCAGCGAGACGAGGCAGGCCTCGTGCACCCGCGCATCGAAGGCGGCGGAGCCGTCCGAGAGCAGAACGGTGGAGATATCGCGCAGATGCGCGTCGCGCAGGCTGGAGGCGACGCCGCCGTTGGTGACGATGCCACCGATGATCAGCCGGTCGATGCCGGTCGCCTTGAGAAGATATTCCATGCGCGACTGGTAGAAGCAGGAATAGGCGACCTTTTCCACAACATAATCGGCCGGGGCGAGATCGTCGACCAATGTGTGGCCCCAGCTGCCCGGGGCGAAATCACCGTCGGTCAGGAAGGGGCGCAACTGGCGCAGATGGGCCGAGATCAGCGGCGCACCGTCGGGGCGCGGTATCAGCGTGAACTGGGCCGAGATATGCACCCCGCCGGCCGCCCGCAGCGCATCGCGCAGCGGCCGGATGCGGGCCGGCAGCGCGGCGATTTCGGCCGCGGTGGCCCCGGCACGGCCATAGGCGCCCTCGGGGTGCAGGAAATCGTTCTGCAGATCGATGGTCAGGAGCGCGGTGCGCGCCGCATCGAATCGGGTCTCCATCAACCGCGCTCCTCTGCCGGGGCAAGGATGAGATTGCCGAACCGGTCCACGGTGCCGGCCTGCCCAGGTTCGATCAGGATGGTGGTGTCGGGCTGTTCCAGCACCGCGGGGCCGGCGATCACCGCACCCACCGGCAGCGACAGCCGGTCCCAGACCGCGGCCTCGCACCAGGCGCCGCCGATATGCACGCGGCGGCTGCCGAGGCGGGCGTCTTCCAGCCGCGCCCCGGCATCGGGGGCGAGCGAGGCGAGGTCGAAACTGGGCCGCCGGCCGATCACCGCGGTGCGCAGGTTCAGAACCCGGTTGACGCCGCCGCGCAGCAGCCGGCCGTAGACACGCAGATAGGCCGAGTCGAAGGCTTCGGCGATGGCCGCGCGGGTCGGCGGCGTGACGCGCCCGCCTTCGATGGTCACGGGCAGCGGCACGGCGACGGTGTGGGTCTGGCCGACATAGGCCATGTCGAGTTCGACCACCGTGTCGCGCCCGGCGAAGGTCACGCCGGCGGCGTCGAGCGCGCGGGTACCGGCGTCGAGATGGGCCTGGATCAGCGCGCCGAGCGCTGCCTCGTCAATGTCTTGGGTGAGGGCGTTCACGGTCTGCACGAAGTCCTGCCGCATGTCGGCGATGACGCAGCCCAGCGCCGAGGTCACGCCCGGATATCGCGGCACGATGGCACGGGCGAGGCCGACCTCGGCGATCACCGCGCCGGCGTGCAGCGCGCCGCCGCCGCCGAAGGGCATGTAGGCAAAGTTCTTCGGATCATGGCCGCGCTCGATCGACACCAGCCGCAGCGCGCCTGCCATCTTCGAGTTCACCACCCGGAGGATCGCCTCGGCCGCGGCATCCGTTTCCAGCCCGAGCGGTTCGCCGACATGTCGGGCTATGGCGGCGCGGGCGGCCTCGACATCCAGCGCCTGGCCGGTGCCGCCGATCGGCCGGGAGGCGTCGATCCGGCCCAGCACGATGTTGGCGTCCGTCACCGTGGGCCGGTCGTTGCCGCGGCCGTAGGCGACCGGGCCGGGGTTCGAGCCCGCGCTCTCGGGGCCGATGTTCAGAAGCCCCCCGGCATCGACCCAGGCGATGGAGCCACCGCCGGCGCCGATGGTGGCGATCTCGATCATCGGGGTGCGGATGACCATGCCGAAATCGACGCTGGTCTGGGCGGCGAGCGCTGCCGTGCCCCCCTCGATCAGCGACACGTCGAAGGAGGTGCCCCCGACATCGCCGGTGATGACATTCGGAAAGCCGGCGCTCTGGGCGATGTGGGCGGCCGCGATCACGCCGGCGGCCGGGCCGGAAAGTGCGGTGCGGACCGGGCGGGCGCAGGCTGTGGCGACATCCATCACGCCCCCGTTCGACTGCACGATCAGGAACTCGCCGCCGAAGCCGCCCGCCGCCAGTGCCGATTCGAGCCGGGCGAGATAGCCCGAGACCTCGGGTTGCAGATAGGCGTTGATCGCGGCGGTGGAGAAGCGCTCGAACTCGCGGATTTCGGGCAGGATCTCGGACGAGGCCGAGACATGGTCGTTGGGCCAGAGCGCGCGCAGCGCCTCGGCGGCGCGGCGCTCGTTTTCCGGGTTGGCATAGGCATTGACGAAGAGCACGGCGACCGCGTCGCAGCCCGCCGCGATCAACTGCCGGCCGGCGGCCTGCACCGCATCGAGATCCACTTGCGTGCGGATCGTGCCGTCGGCCAGCGTCCGCTCGGGCACCTCCAGCCGCAGGTCGCGGGGCACGACGGGGATGAAGTCGCCGCGCAGCCCCCAGGTGCGGGGGCGGTCGCGGCGGCGCATCTCCAGCACGTCGCGGAAGCCCTCCGTGGTGATCACGCCGACGCGCGCGCCCTTGCGTTCCAGCAGCGCGTTGGTGCCGGCGGTGGTGCCGTGAACCACCGTGGCGATCCCCTCCATGCCGGCGACGCGGGCGCGGATGCCGTCGAGGAACCCGCCCGACTGGTCGGGCCGGGTGGTCGGCACCTTGGCGACCTCGGCCTTGCCGGTCGCCTCGTCGAGGATGAAGACATCGGTGAAGGTGCCACCGACATCGACCCCGATCATCAGGCTGCGCCGCGTCATGCCGTCCCCCTGCCCTGCCCCGTCAAGTTCACGTGGCGCCGGAAAATCCGCCGCATCGTTCATGCCTGCACCTCGCGCCAGGCCGCACCATAGGCGGCATCCGCAGCCTCGGCGCCGAGATAGCCGAGCCGCACGTCGCGGGCGATGCGTTCGGCCGGGCGCCGGTCGGCTGGCCCATAGCCGCCGCCCCCGGGAGTTTCCAGCCGCACCCGCTGGCCGCGGGCCAGGCTGATGCCGACCATCTTCGAGACCATCGGCGGATGCGCCCAGCCATCGCCCTGCTGCCAGCCGAAGCGGTTGAGCGCGCCCTCGCCGCCGCCGGCGACACCCTTCGGCGCGAACCGGCCGCGCTCGCCGAAGAGGAAGGCCTCGGCGCTCTCCTCCAGCAGTTCGATCTCGTAGATCGCACCGAGCCCCCCGCGGTGGCGCCCGGCACCTGCACTGTCGGGGCGCAGCGCCCATTGGGTGAAGATCACCGGATAGGCGGCCTCGAGGATCTCGACCGGCGGGATGGTGGCGGTGGAGATCGGCGCATTGCCGTGGTTGAGCCCGTCGCCCTCGGGCGTGCCGCCATGGCCGCCGCCGTAGAACGAGAACATCACCCAGCGCCCACCCTTCCGCCCGTCCGCCCCGGTGCGGTGCCCGGCGATGGAGAGCGCATTGATCGTGCCATAGGCGTTGGCCACCACGCGCTCGGGCGCGGCCTGCGCGAAGGCGGCGAAGATCACGTCGATCATGCGCAGGATGGTTTCGGTATAGCCGCCCGTGGGCGCCGGGAAATCGGCGGCCAGAAGCGAATGCTCGGGGATCGCCACCTCGATCGGCCGCATCACGCCCGCGTTGGCCGGCAGCATCGGGAAGATGTGCTTGATCGCCACATAGATGCAGGCGATGGCGGTCCCGCGCGAGATGTTCACCGGCCCCGCCGTCGCCGGCGCGCTGCCGGCGAAATCGAGCCGCAGCGTATCCTCGCGGATCTCCAGCGCCACGCGGATCGGCAGCGGCGTGTCGGCGATGCCGTCGTTGTCGAGGAAATCCCCGGCCTCCCAGCGACCTTGCGGCAGGCCGGTGATTTCGGCGCGGGCGAGTTTCTCGGCCCGGTCGCCCAATGCCTCCAGCGCGGCGGCCACGGTGTCGGCGCCGTATTCGGCGATCAGCGCATCCAGCCGCCGCGCGCCCAGTTCCAGCGCGTTCATCTGCCCGTTCAGGTCGCCCTGCGCCGAAGCCGGCAGGCGGGTGTTGCGCATCAGGATGTCGACGATGTCCTGCTGCAGCGCGCCGCCGCGCATCAGCTTCACCGGGGGCAGGACGAAGGCTTCCTGGAACACCTCCGTCGCCTGCGGGTTGTAATTGCCCGGCACCGCGCCGCCGACATCGTGCCAGTGCCCGACCGAGCCGAGATGGCAGAACACCTTGCCGTCGTGGAAATAGGGCCGCACGAGGCGCATGTCCGACAGATGCGTGCCGCCGATATGCGCGTCGTTGAAGACATAGACATCGCCGTCGGCGAGATCGCCGTCCGCCTCGGCCTTGTCGATCACCGCCTTCGCGGCGAAGGCCATGACGCCCACGAAGATCGGAAGGCCGGACTTGCCCTGCACCAGCGTCTCGCCGGTGGTGGCGTGATAGATGCCGTGCGAGGCGTCATGCGCCTCGGCAATGATCGGGTTGAAGGCCTGCCGGAACAGCGTCGCGTCCATCTCGTCGGCGATCTGCTCCATCCGGCCGGCGAGCACGGCCAGCGTGACCGGGTCGATGGTCATTCCCCGCCCCCTTTCGCGATGAATTCGGCAAGGTCGTTCCAGACTTCCTGCCGGGTGATGCGGCCCGCCGACACCTCGAACCGGTCTAGGAAGCGGATGCCGGAAAACGCCGTGCCGTCCGGCCATTCGCCATGAAGCGTGCCCGAACACCAGACCACCGCCGGGTCGCCCGGCAGGGTATCGACGCGCTCGAAATCCTTGCGCACGAAGCGATATCGCGGGCGCGCCCAGGCGATGATGCCGGCGAGGCTGTCCATCGTCACACCGCCCGGAAAGGTCATGGTGCAGCCCGGCGCCAGCAGCGCCTGCGCGCCGTCGATGTCGCGCGCCTCCATCGCGGCGAGAAAGCTGCGCACGAGGATCGCCGGATCGGGATCGCCTGCGGCGATGACCACCGTCACGGTATGGGGCGGGGTGTCGAGCGACTCGCACAGCGCCTCGGTCAGCGCCGTCTGCAACCGCTTGCGCAGCGCTGCATCCAGCGGCCGGCCCGGGTCCGCGTCGAGCCTCGCCGTGATGGCCGTCATGCCTCCCTCCCCCGCCTGTCGGTGTCTGTATGGTTCATCATACAGCTTGCTTCGGCAAGACAATACATTTTCGCCTGCCGTTGCAAGACAAGATCGTTGCATTCCCGCGCTCCGCGGTTAAAGTTCCGCAGCAGTGCAGGGATTTCAGGGATGGCGGCGTGAACGAGGCGACGCAGGCACCGGACGGAAGCAAGGCGCGGCGGGTCTACCTGCTGCTGCGCGACGAGATCGCGGCGGGCCTGCATCCCGCGGGCAGCGCGCTGCCGGGCGAACTCCGGCTGGCCGAGTTGCACGGCGTCTCGCGCGTGACGGTGCGGCGTGCGCTGGATGCCCTTGCCTCGGACGGGCTGATCGAGCGTCGGGCGGGCAGCGGCACCCGCGTGCGCGCCACGAGCGGGGCACCGGCGGCCTTCACCGCAGATTTCGCGACGCTGATGCCGCAACTGGTGCGCATGGGACAGGAGACGACGGCGCGGCTGCTGTCGTTTTCCTATACCGCGCCGCCGCCCCTGGTGGCCGAGGCGCTGGGGCTGGCCCCACTTGCACGCGTGCAGCGGGCGGTGCGCGTGCGCCTCGCTGCCGGGGCGCCGTTCTCGCATCTGACGACGCATGTGCCCGAGGGCATCGCGCAGGGCTATTCTGAATCCGATCTGGCCACGACGCCGCTGTTCCGCCTGCTGGAACGCAACGGGGTCGAGATCGACCATGCCACCCAGACGGTCAGCGCGACGCTGGCCACGCCCGAGGTTGCCGAGGCGCTGGAGGTGGCGGTGGGGGCGGCGCTGATCGCGCTGACCCGGGTGGTGCATGATGCCAAGGGCAACGGGCTGGAGCATCTGACAGCGCTCTACCGGCCCGATCGGTTCCGGCTGGAAATGACGCTCAACCGCGTCGGCGAAGGCGGTGCGCGCCATTGGGAGCCGGTTCTGGCAACGGCGGCGGCGCCACGGGCGGCGGAGTGAGGCCAGGGTGACTGGGCAGGCATTGTTCGACAAGGTCTGGGATGCGCATCGCGTGCTCGACCGTGAGGACGGCGCGACGCTGCTTTGGGTGGACCGCCATTTCGTGCACGAGGGCTCGCACCACGCCTTCGGCAAGCTCGATGCCCGCGGTCTGCCGCTGCGGCACCCCGAACTGACCTTTGGCGTGGCTGATCACTATGTGCCGACGCGGGGGCGCGAACCGGCGAGCGAAGCGATCGCACGGATGGTGGCGACGCTGGAGGCGAATGCGGCGCGGCATCGGTTCCGGCTGTTCGGACTGGACGATCCGCGGCAGGGCATCGTGCATGTGACGGGGCCGGAACAGGGGCTGACACTGCCCGGGCTGCTGGTGGTGTGCGGCGACAGCCATACCTCGACCCATGGGGCGCTGGCTGCCTTTGCCTTCGGCATTGGCGCGACCGAGGTGGCGCATGTGCTCGCGACGCAGACGACCTGGCAGAAGAAACCGAAGCGGATGCGCCTGCGGATAGAGGGGGCGACCGGCCCCGGCGTCGGCGCCAAGGACATCGCGCTGAACTGGATCGCCCGGCTGGGCGCGGACGGTGCCCGCGGCCACGCCATCGAATATGCCGGCGCCGCGGTGCGGGCACTGTCGGTCGAGGGGCGGCTGACGCTGTGCAACCTGTCGATCGAGGGCGGCGCGCGCTGCGGCATGGTCGCGCCCGATGCGGTGACGCTGGACTGGCTGAAGGGCCGGCCCTACGCCCCCGACGGTGCCGACTGGGACAGCGCCGCCGAAGCCTGGACGGGGCTCGCCACCGACGCGGACGCGGAATTCGACCGCGAGGAGGTGCTGGACGCCGCCGAGATCGCCCCGATCGTCACCTGGGGCACCAGCCCCGAGGATGCGCTGCCGATCACCGGCACCATTCCCGACCCGGCCCGCGCCGATGGCGCCGCGGCCGAACGCATCCGCGCGGCGCTGGACTACATGGGCCTGAGCGCCGGCCGGCCGCTGATCGGCACGCCGGTCGATCAGGTGTTCATCGGCTCCTGCACCAATGCGCGGATCGAGGATCTGCGCGCCGCCGCGGCGGTGCTTCAGGGGCGGCAGGCGAAGGTGCCCGGCCTCGTCTCGCCGGGCTCGCGGCTGGTGAAGCTGCAGGCCGAGGCGGAGGGGCTGGATCGCATCTTCACCGCAGCCGGGCTGGAATGGGCCGGCGCGGGCTGTTCGATGTGCGTCGGCATGAACGGCGACATCGTCGCGCCGGGCAAGCGCTGCGCCTCCACCACCAACCGCAATTTCCGCGGCCGGCAGGGCCCCGGCGCGCGGACCCATCTGATGAGCCCGGCGATGGTCGCCGCCGCGGCGGTCACCGGCACGCTGACCGATGTGCGCCCGCTGCTGTCGGGGAGGGCCGCGTGATGGCCGGCTGGACGCGGCACCAGGGGCTGGCGGTGGGGCTGCCGCGCGAGGGGATCGACACCGACCAGCTGATCCCGGCGCGCTTCATGTCGGCGCCGCGCTCCGCCGGATACGGCGGATTCCTGCTGCACGACCTGCGCATGGATGCCGCAGGCAGACCCGACACCGACTTTCCACTGAACAAGCCCGAGGCGGCCGGCGCCTCGATCCTGATCGCGCGGCGCAACTTCGGTGGCGGCTCGTCGCGCGAGGCGGCGGTCTATGCGCTGGCCGATGCCGGGTTCCGTGTGGTGGCCGCGCCCAGTTTCGGCGACATCTTCGGGGCCAACTGCGTCGGCAACGGCCTGCTGCCCGCGCGCGTGACCGAGGCGGAAGCCGAGCGGCTGCTCGCTGCGGCCCCCTGCCGGCTGACCGTCGATCTGGAGACCGGCACCATCGCCGGCTGCGGCGACGACATCGCCTTCGCGCTGGATCCGGTCTGGCGGCTGAAGCTGATCAACGGCTGGGACGACATCGACCTGACCGCCGCCCATGCCGAGGCCATCGACGCCTTTGCCGCGGCGCGCCGGCGCGACGCCCCCTGGGCCTGGCCACGCGCGGCGGGCTGAGCGCCTCAGCGCCCGAGGATCGCGCGGATGTAGGCCTGCGTCTCGGGGAAGGGCGGCACCCCGCCATGCAGTGCCACCGCCTCCGGGCCGGCGTTGTAGGCCGCGAGCGCCAGACGCCAGCTGCCGAAACGGTCATGCATCATCCGCAGATAGCGCGCGCCGCCGTCGAGATTCTGGTCGGGCGCGTCGATCGCCACCCGCAGCAGCGCCGCGGTTGCAGGCATCAGCTGGGCGAGGCCGGTGGCACCCTTCGCCGACACCGCCTGCGGGTTCCAGCCGGATTCGCGCTGAACGAGGCGCAGGAACAGATCCTCGGGTATGCCGTGACGGCGGGCCGCCTCCCGCGCCGTCTGCAGATGCGGGCCGCGATAGCTGCCGCGCCAGGCGGGAATTGCCGCATCGGCCTCGCGCCGCGGCAGCAGCCGGGCAGAGTGGGAATACTGCTGCGCCAGCCGGCCATCCAGCAGCCGCATCTGTGCCGCGCGGGCCTGTGCGACGGACTGGCTGGAGGCAGAGCGGTCGAGCCCCTGCGCGGCTACCGGGGCATGCCCACCGATCACCGTCAGCAGGGCCAGCACGCCACCGGCGATCCTGCCCATAGTCCCCTCCGTCCGCTGCACCGACGTGACGAGGATTAGCGCAGAACGCCGCCGCCGGCCAGTCCGCGCATCGGGGCTTCATGCCGGCCCGCCGGCTGGTGTAACCATGAGAGCCAATGGAACAGAATCGGAGTGCAGCATGGCGGGGTCGGTGAACAAGGTCATCCTGGTCGGCAATCTCGGCCGGGATCCCGAAGTCCGCACGTTTCAGAACGGCGGCAAGGTGTGCAACCTGCGCATCGCCACCTCGGAAAACTGGCGCGACCGCAACACCGGGGAGCGGCGCGAGAAGACCGAGTGGCATTCGGTGGCAATCTTCGCCGAGCCGCTGGCGCGCATCGCCGAGCAGTATCTGCGCAAGGGCTCCAAGGTCTACATCGAGGGTCAGCTGGAAACCCGCAAGTGGCAGGACCAGTCCGGGCAGGACCGCTACAGCACCGAGGTGGTGCTGCGCCCCTATCGGGGCGAACTGACCCTGCTCGACAGTCGCGCCGAAGGCGGTGGCGGTGGCGGAGGCGGGGGCTACGACCGCGGCGATGACCATGGCAGCGACCGCGGCTCCGCCCGTGGCGGCAGCGCCGGCGGTATGGGCGCGGGCAGCGACCTGGACGACGAAATCCCCTTCTGATCCGGCCCGGCGCCCCTCGCCACGGGCGCGCCGGCTGCTAGAACCTTTTTCGGCGCGGCGGCGCCGGTTTCCATGCAATGCGAGGAGAATTCCATGCCTGACACCGGCGACAGCGCCCCCGATTTCACCCTGCCCCGTGACGGCGGTGGCGACGTCACCCTCTCGTCCCTGCGCCCGCAGAAGGTGGTGCTGTTCTTCTATCCCAAGGACGACACTTCGGGCTGCACCAAGGAGGCGCTCGGCTTCACCGAACATGCCGACGCCTTCGCCGCCGCCGGCGCGGTGGTGGTGGGCATCTCCAAGGACAGCGTCGCCAGCCACGACAAGTTCGTGAAGAAGCACGACCTCGGGGTGATCCTCGGCTCCGACGAAGCCTCGGATGTCTGCGAACGCTATGGCGTCTGGACCGAAAAGAGCATGTACGGCAAGAAATACATGGGCATCGAGCGCACCACCTTCCTGATCGACGGCGCGGGCCGGATCGCGCGGATCTGGCCCAAGGTCAAGGTTCCCGGCCATGTCGAGGAGGTGCTCGACGCCGTGCGCGGCCTGTGACCGGCCATCCTTCTCGAAGCGTCCCCGGCCCGGATCCGGGCCGGATGGATTTCCCGACGATGTGGCGCGACGATCGCCGCACCGGCATGAGTTTGCGCGGATGGCGCGACGATCGGCGGGAATCCGCCCATTTGCCGTCGATCCGGGCGCCAATCCGCCCGGCTCGCGCGGCAGGGTTGCGCCGCAGTTCCCGCCTCGCCTAGACCGTTGTCGGGGGCTGGCATCGTCCGGACAACGGGCGGGCCTATCAGAGGCACGGAACGGGACGGAGCATTGCGAAGACTGATCGAGCATGCGGAAGCGGCCCTTGAGCGCCGCATTCCCGAAAAGCGGCTGTTTCTGCGTTCGGGCGCCGAGACACGTTACATCCGACTGACACCGCTGAGCCAATTGGCCGCCGCAAGCGGCACGGTGCTGGTGCTGGGCTGGACCATCGTGATCAGCGCGGTCTTCCTGATGGACAGCATCGGCGCCGGCAGCCTGCGCGATCAGGCGCAGCGCGACCTCGCGCTCTACGAAGAGCGGCTCAACGCCATGGCGGCGGAGCGCGACCGTCGCGCCGAAGAGGCGCTGGCGGCGCAGGAGCGGTTCGCCCTCGCGCTGGACAAGGTGTCGGAAATGCAGTCGGCATTGCTCGCCTCGGAAGAACGCCGCAAGGAAATGGAAACCGGCATCACGGTGATCCAGACCACGCTGCGCCGCACCGTCGCCGAACGCGACGCCGCACGGCGCGAACTGGCCGAGACGGTCGCCGCCGCCGAGCGCGCCGAGGGGCATGGCGAGGCCCTGCGGACCGCCGACATGGAGGATGCGCTCGGCTTCCTGATCGCCGCACTGGAAGAGACCGCGCAACAGCGCGACGGCATCGCCATGGCCGCCGAACAGGCACGGCGCGAGGTCGAGCATCTGGCCCTCGAGGCGCGGCTGGCGGAGGAGCGCAACGAACTCGTCTTCGCCCGACTGGAGGAGGCGGTGAACGTTTCGATGACACCGCTGGAGCGGATGTTCCGCGATGCCGGCCTGCCGCCCGACCGCATCCTCGAGCAGGTGCGCAACGCCTATGCCCGCCCCGAGGACAGGTTGCGCCCGATCGGCATCTCAACCCGCGGCACGCTCGACGCCGATCCGGTGGAGAGCCGCGCCAACGAGATCCTCGCCGGCCTCGACCGCATAAACCTGTTCCGCATCGCCGCCGAGCGGGCCCCCTTCGCCCAGCCGGTGCATTCCAATGTCCGCTTCACTTCGGGCTTCGGCAACCGGCGCGATCCCAAGACCGGGCGCACGCGGATGCACAACGGAGTCGATTTCGCGGGACCGCGCGGCACGGCCATCCATGCCACCTCGGAAGGAGTGGTGACCAAGGCCGGCTGGTATGGCGGCTACGGCAACACGGTGATCATCCGCCATGCCTTCGGGATCGAGACGCTCTATGCGCATCTCTCCTCGTTGAACGTGCGCGAGGGGCAAAGGGTCTCGCGTGGCGAGCGGATCGGTGGTATGGGAACCACAGGGCGGTCCACCGGCGTTCACCTCCACTATGAGGTCCGGCTGGGCGGCAATCCCGTAAACCCCATGACCTACATAAGGGCTGCCAGAAATGTTTTCTAAGAGCAGGATCAACGAGCCGGCCCAGCGGAAGCCCGAGGACGAAGCGCCGCGTACGGTGGAACCGATGGCCGGCCGGCCGACGAACGAAGGGGCCGGCGCGGCGAAATCGAAGCCGCCCGCCTCGGTGCTCTCCGCTGACCTCACCATCACCGGCAACCTCCGCACCACCGGCGACATCGTGGTGGAGGGAACGGTCGAGGGCGATATCCGTGCGCATCTGCTGACGGTCGGTGAAGGCGCCACGATCCGCGGCGAGGTCGTCGCCGACGATGTCGTCATCAACGGCCGTATCGTCGGGCGCGTGCGCGGGCTGAAGGTGCGGCTGTCGTCGTCGGCTCGGGTCGAGGGCGACATCATCCACAAGACCATCGCCATCGAATCGGGCGCCCATTTCGAGGGCTCCGTGCAGCGTCAGGACGATCCGATCGGCGGCAACAAGGCGCAACCGGCACAGACCGCCGCGCCCCGCCCCGCCGCGCAATCGCAGCCGCAGCCGCAGGGCAAGCCGGCCACCCCCGCCCGGGCCGCCGAGACCGGCTGACCGCAGCCACGGCGTGCGAATCCAGCAGGGGCCCATTGCGGGCCCCTTTGTTCTGGCGCCTGCCCGCGTGTCACGAGGATCCGGTCCGGGCGGCCGACGGATTGCGGTAGCGGGACGCCCCCGCTGCCCGGACGGAGGCAGGCGGCTCGGCGTGCGGGTTCAACGGCGCAGGGTGCCGTCGCCCGTGACCAGATACTTGAAGGAGGTGAGCTGTTCGGCGCCCACCGGCCCGCGGGCGTGCAGCTTGCCGGTGGCGATGCCGATCTCGGCACCCATGCCGAACTCTCCACCGTCGGCGAACTGGGTGGAGGCATTGCGCATCAGGATGGCGCTGTCCAGCCGGGCGAAGAACCGATCCGCCGCCGCATCGTCCTCGGTCAGGATCGCCTCGGTGTGGCTGGAGCCATGGCGGCGGATATGCGCGATGGCGCCGTCCACATCCTCGACCACCGCCGCGGCGATGATCGGGGCGAGGAACTCGCGCCCGAAATCCTCTGCCGCGGCCGGCACCACGCCGGGCAGATGCTGCAGCCCCGCACCGGCCCGCACCTCTACCCCGGCCGCGACCAGATCGGCAATGATCTGCGCGCCGAGGCCCGCCGCGATGTCGCGGTGCAGCAGAAGGCATTCGGCGGCTCCGCAGATGCCGGTACGGCGGGTCTTGGCGTTCAGCACCACCGCCCGTGCCTTTCCGGCATCGGCGGCGGCATCGACATAGACATGGCAGATGCCTTCGAGATGGGCGAAGACCGGCACGCGCGCCTCGGCCTGCACCAGACCGACAAGGCCCTTGCCGCCGCGCGGCACGATCACGTCGATATGCGCGACCATGCGCAGCATCTCGGCCACCGCGGCGCGGTCGCGGGTCGGCACGAGTTGCACCGCATCCCCCGGCAACCCGGCCGCGTGCAGCCCTGCCGCGAGGCAGGCATGGATCGCGCGGGCAGAATGGAAGCTCTCGGACCCGGCGCGCAGGATTGCGGCATTGCCGGCCTTCAGGCACAGCGCACCGGCATCCGCGGTCACGTTCGGCCGGCTCTCGAAGATCACGCCGACGACGCCCAGCGGCGTGCGCACCCGGCGGATGTTCAGCCCCGAGGGCATGTCCCAGTCGGCGATCACCTGCCCCACCGGATCGGCCTGCGCCGCCACCGCCCGCAGCCCCGCGGCCATGGCCGCGATCCGCGCGCCGTCCAGCATCAGCCGGTCCAGAAGGGCCGGGCTCAGCCCCTTTTCCTGACCGTGCGCCATGTCGTGGCCGTTCGCGGTCAACACCTCGGTCTCGGCCGCCAGCAGCGCTTCGGCGGCGGAGGTCAGCGCTTCCCGCCTGGCCTCGGGGGCTGCGCAGGCCAACTCGGATGCGGCAGCGCGGGCGCGCCGGCCGATATCATCCATCATGCCGGGGATGTCCGCAAAATCCTTCATAGCACCATGTCGTCCCTGTGGATCAGCGCCGCCCGGCCCGGATAGCCGAGAATGTCGGCGATGTCACCCGAACGCCGCCCGGCGATGGCGGCCGCCTCCTCGGCGGTATAGCGCACCAGGCCGATGCCGAGACGCCCGCCGTCCGGCCCGCAGATCGCCACCGGGTCGCCGCGCCCGAACCCGCCCGTGACCGCCGTCACCCCTGCCGGCAGCAGCGACTTGCCCGTGCCCAGCGCGCGCGTCGCGCCGGCGTCCACCGTGATCCTGCCCTTCTCCTTCATCGCCGCGATCCAGCGCTTGCGGGCGGCTTGCGGATCGCCTTGCGGCGCGAACCATGTCGCCGCCCCGCCCGCCGCCAGCGCCGCCAGCGGATGCGCCACGGCGCCGGCCGCGATCACCATCGCGCAGCCGGCAGCGGTGGCCGTCTTGGCCGCCATGATCTTGGTCTTCATCCCGCCCCTCGAGACGCCGGAGACCGGATCGCCCGCCATCGCCTCGATCGCCGGGGTGACCCGCGCCACCACCTCCAGCCGCCGTGCCCCGGGATCGATCTGCGGATTGCCGGTATAGAGTCCGTCGACATCCGACAGCAGCACGAGGAGGTCGGCGCCCACGGTCACCGCCACCTGCGCCGCCAGCCGATCGTTGTCGCCATAGCGGATCTCGTCGGTGGCGACGGTGTCATTCTCGTTGACGATGGGCACGACGCCGAGACCGAGCAGCGTCGCCAGCGTCGCCCGGGTGTTGAGATAGCGGCGACGGTCGGCAGTGTCCTCCAGCGTCACCAGCACCTGCGCGGCGGTGATGCCGTGGGGGGCCAGCGCCGCCTCATAGGCGCGGGCAAGCCGGATCTGCCCTACCGCAGCTGCGGCCTGGCTCTGCTCCAGCGCGATCGCTGGCGCGGCGAGGCCGAGAACGCCGCGGCCCAGTGCGATCGAACCGGAGGAGACGAGGATCACATCGCTCCCGCGCGCCCGCGCCGCAGCGACATCGCCGGCCAGCGCCGCGAGCCAATCTTCGCGCAGCCGGCCCGAACGGCCCTCGACCAGCAGTGCCGAGCCGATCTTGATCACCAGCCGGCGCGCCGCGGCAAGGCCGG
>SLBI01000141.1 GCA_007126375.1 Paracoccaceae bacterium | reverse complement strand
GCTGCCGTCGCGCCGGGCCGTGGCGGCGCCGCGCGGCCGCCGTGTCGACTGGCCACGGACGATGCGCACCAGCCTGCGCCGCGGCGGCGAGATCGCCGCGATTGCTCGCCGCCGCCCGCGCGAACGCTGGCCCGACCTGGTGGCGCTTTGCGACATCTCCGGCTCGATGGCGGGCTATTCGCGGGTGTTGCTGCATTTTCTGCACAGCATCGCGGCGCAGCAGGGCAGGGGCTGGGCCCGCGTTCACGGCTTCACCTTCGGTACGCGGCTGACCAACATCACCCGGCATCTGCGTCAGCGCGATGTCGATGCCGCGCTGGCCGCCGCCGGCGCCGAGACACAGGACTGGCAGGGCGGCACGCGGATCGGTGGGTGCCTGCGGGATTTCAACCGCGACTGGGCGCGCCGCGTGCTCGGGCGCGGCGCCACGGTGCTGCTCGTCACCGACGGGCTCGACCGCGACGACCCGTCGCTGCTCGGTGCCGAGATGGAGCGGCTCGCGCTGTCATGCCGTCGCCTCGTGTGGGTCAATCCGCTGCTGCGCTGGGAAGGATTCGCGCCCCGTGCCGCCGGCATCCGGGCGATGCTGCCGCATGTGAACAGTCTGCGCGCCGGCCATTCGCTGGCAAGCCTCGAGGATCTGGCCACGGCGCTGTCCGGTGCCGGCGACGCCGGCGACAAGCCGCGGTTGATGCGGTTGATGCAAGAGGCGCCGGGCTGACCGGTGACGCGGCGCGGACCGGGCCGGCGGAAGCCTCAGGCCCGGCTGTATCGGCACATCGAAGCCGCTTCCGCTCTGGCGCCATCCGGACGCCGGCGCCATATTCGCAAGATGAACCGACGGAGCGACCCCATGACCGACGCCCCCGGACCCGATGCCATTCCCGAAACCGCACTCGCATGGGCGCGCGACGGCCGCGGGGCGGTCCTCGCAACCGTGCTGGAGACCTGGGGCAGCGCGCCGCGCCCCGTCGGCAGTCAGCTTGCCATATCCGGGCAGGCCGAGATCATGGGGTCGGTATCCGGCGGCTGTGTCGAGGGGGCGGTGGTGGCTGAGGCGCTCGACGCGCTGACCGAGGGGCAGCCGCGGGTTCTGACCTATGGCGTCAGCGATGACGAGGCGTTTGCGGTCGGGCTCGCCTGTGGCGGCACCATCCGGGTGCTGGTGGAGCCCGTCGGTGAGGCGCCACCGGCGCTGTCGCCTGCGCTGCTGGCGGATCTCGCCGCGGCGCGTGCGGCGCGACGGGCGGTGGCTGTGGTGACCGATCCCGCCGACTGGACACGCCGGCTGGTGACGCCAGAGGCGGCCGATGCGGCGCTTTCGCAGCGGTTTCGCGGCGACCGTTCCGGGCTGGACGCCGAGACCGGGGCCTTCGTGGCCATTCACAATCCGCCGCTGCGCCTCGTGGTGGTGGGGGCGGTGCACATAGCCCAGCCGCTGGTGATCATGGCCCGGCTGGCGGGCTTCGATCCCTTCCTCGTCGATCCGCGCGAGGCGTTCGGCGCTGCCCACCGATTTCCGGGCGAGACGATCAGCCATGACTGGCCGGATGCGGCGCTGGCCGCGCAGGGGCTCGACGCGCGCAGTTGCGTGGTGACGCTGACACATGATCCCAAGCTCGATGATCCGGCGATTCGCACGGCGCTTGCGGCGCCGGTGTTCTATATCGGCTGCCTCGGCTCGACCCGGACCCATGCGAAGCGGCTGGATCGGTTGCGCGACGAGGGCTTCGATGACGCGGCGCTGGCGCGGCTGCATGCGCCGGTGGGGCTGAAGATCGGTGCGCGCACGCCGGGCGAGATCGCCGTGGCGATCCTGGCCGAGATCGTCGCCACGCTGCGTGGTGCAGCGGGCGCGGGCCGCTAGGGCGTGCGGTTCGGGCCGGTTCCGCTGGCGCAGGCCGAGGGGGCGATCCTGGCCCACTCGCTGCGCGCCGGCGGCACGCGGCTGCGCAAGGGGCAACGGCTGGGCGCGTCGGAGATCGCCACGCTGGCCGAGGCCGGACAGGCGGAGGTCGTCGTCGCCCGGCTGGAGCCGGGCGATGTGGCCGAGGATGCTGCCGCCGCGCGGCTGGCCGCGGGCATCGCCGCTGACCCGGCGGCTGCGGGGCTGACCGGGGCTTCGCCCTTCACCGGCCGGGCGAATCTGTATGCCGGGGCTGCCGGTCTGGCACTGATCGATGCCGCGCGCGTCGACGCGGTGAACCGGGTCGATCCGGCGATCACGCTGGCCACGCTGCCGCGTTTTGCGCGGGTGGCGCCGGGGTTGCTGGTCGCGACGGTAAAGATCATCGCCTATGGCGTGCCGACGGAGCGGCTGGAGGCGGCCATTGCGGTGGCGGCGGGTGCGGTGCGGGTGGCACCCTTCCGTTTGCGCAGCGCGGGGCTGGTGATGACCCGCGTCCCAGGCCAGCCCGAGCGGCTCAACGCCAAGGGGCAGTCGGCGGTGACGGCGCGGCTTGCGGGGCTCGGGATGACGCTGGCCGGGGTCGCGGAAGTGGTCCATGAGACGGCGGCGCTGGCCGATGCGCTGGCGCGCGCCCCCGGCGAGGCGGTTCTGGTATTGACGGGCTCGGCCACATCGGATCTGCACGATACCGCGCCGGAGGCGCTGCGCGCGGCCGGTGGTCGGATCGAGCGCTTCGGCATGCCGGTCGATCCGGGCAATCTGCTGTTTCTCGGCGCGCTGGGCGATGGCCGGCCGGTGATCGGCCTGCCCGGCAGCGCCCGCTCGCCCGTGGCGCACGGCGCCGACTGGGTGCTGGAGCGGGTGGCCTGCGGATTGAGCGTCTCCTCGCACGACATCGCCGCGATGGGGGTCGGCGGGTTGTTGAAGGAGATCCCCATCCGGCCGCAGCCGCGCGAGCGCCGGCGGGTATAGCCGGTTGCCGAAAGCGCTCGACGCAGCCCTTCGGACCCTGTGCCGTCACGCATGAGGGCAGCATGGCTTTCCTCCGGTCGTCACAGACACTAGAGAGCGACGCAGCAGCGCGCGGCGGAGGGTAAGGGCATGGCGCATCGTTTGGCCGAGATCGCGGCGGCGTTGGGGGCGACGCTGGAGGGCGATGGCAGCCTTGCGATCGCCGGGGCGAGCGAACCGGCCGAAGCCGGGCCCGAGGCGCTGGCGCTGGCGATGAAGCCGGAATACGCCGAGGGGCTCGCGCGCGGTCGGGCGCGGGCGGCGATCCTCTGGCCCGGGGCGGACTGGCGTGCGCTGGGCCTTGAGGCCGCGCTTTTCGTGCAGAGGCCGCGCGTGGCGCTGGCCGGGCTGACGCGGCTTCTGGACGCAACGCCGGGGCTTGCGCCGGGGCGGCATCCTTCGGCGGTGATCGATCCATCGGCCGAGATCGCGCCCGACGCCGCACTCGGCCCCTTCGTGGTGATCGGCCCGCAGGTCCGGATCGCCGCCGGCTGTCGCATCCACGCCCATGTCAGCATCGCGGCGGGCACCGAGATCGGCGCGGGCTGCGTGCTTCGCGAGGGCGTGCGCCTCTGTCACGGCGTGCGGCTGGGCGCGCGGGTGCTGGTTCATCCCGGTGCGGTGATCGGCGGTGACGGCTTTTCCTTCGTAACCCCCGAGAAATCCGGCGTCGAGGAAATCCGCGAGAGCCTGGGCGCGCGCGGCGAACTGCGCGCGCAGGCCTGGGACCGGATATACTCCATCGGCGGCGTCATCATCGGCGACGATGTCGAGATCGGCGCCAACTGCACGATCGACCGCGGCACAATTCGCGACACGGTCATAGGTGCGGGCACGAAGCTCGATAATCTCGTCCAGATCGGCCACAACGTGACCGTCGGGCGCGACTGCCTGCTCTGCGGGCAGGTCGGCATCGCCGGCTCGGCCCGGCTGGGTGACCGGGTCGTTCTGGGCGGGCAGTGCGGCGTCAACGACAACATCTTCGTCGGCGACGACGTCATCGCCGGGGGCGCCAGCAAGATCTTCACCAACGCGCCTGCGGGCCGGGTGCTGATGGGCTCGCCGGCGATGAAGATGGAAACCCATATCGAGGCCTACAAGGCGCTGCGCCGGTTGCCGCGCCTGATCCGCCGGATGGCCGGTGCGGGGCAGAATCCGGTTTCCAAGCCCGGCGACAGCGACTAGACAAGCGCCCGCAGGGATCGGCCCGCCGCCGCCGCGGGCCGGCAGGGGGGGCGCACATGTCCGACACCGTCCGCGACCGGGTCATTGCCATCATCGCCGAACAGGCGGTGCTCGACCCCGCCGAAGTTCATGACGGGATGACGCTGGCCGATCTCGGCATCGACAGTCTCGGGCTGGTCGAGGCGATCTTCGCCATCGAGGAGGCGCTCGACATCTCGGTGCCCTTCAACGCCAACGAACCGGAAAAGAGCGGTTTCGACATTTCGTCGGTCGGCGCCATCATCGCCGCGGTCGAGGGTCTGGTGGCAGAGCAGAAGGAAGGCGGCGACAGCGGATGAGGCGCGTCGTCATCACCGGGGCCGGCACAATCAATGC
>SLBI01000250.1 GCA_007126375.1 Paracoccaceae bacterium | reverse complement strand
CGCCTCGACGATCTCGCCGCCGTACATCACCGCGATTCGGTCGGTCGCACGGGCCACCGCCGCAAGGTCGTGGCTGATGAACACAAGCGCCATGTTGCGCCGCCGTGCCAGCGTCAGCAGAAGCTCGATGATACGCAGCGCCACCGCGGCATCGAGCGCGGTTGTGGGTTCGTCGGCGATCAGCAGCCGCGGGTTGCAGGCCAGCGCCAGCGCGATCAGCACGCGCTGCCGCTGGCCGCCGGAAAGCTCGTGCGGATACTGGCGCAGCCGCGCCTCGGGATCGGGCAGGCCGACCTCGCGGAAAAGGTCCAGCACGCGCGCCCGCGCCGCGGCCGGACCGAGCCGGTCGCGCACCCGCAGCGGCTCCATCACCGTGGTGCCGACCCGTTGCAGCGGGTTGAGCGCCGCCATCGGTTCCTGAAACACCATCGCCACGTCGCGCGCCCGATGCCGGCGCCAGACCCGCTCGGAGGCGCCCGCCAGATCCCGACCGTCCAGCCGGATCGCGCCGGCGACGCCGGCCCCCTCCGGCAGCATGCCCATCATCGCCAGGCCCAGCATGGACTTGCCCGAACCGCTCTCGCCAACGATGCCCACCCGCTCGCCGGCGGCGATGCGCAGACTGGGCTCGCGCAGGGCGGTGGCACTGTTGAAGGCAACGGTCAGGCGGTCGATCTCGATCATGCCCGGTTCCGCACCAGCCGCGGGTCGGTGACGTCGCGCAGCCCGTCGCCGAGCAGGCTGAAGCCCAGCACCGCCACGACGATGCACAGGCCCGGGTAGATCGCGAGCTGCGGCGCGAGATACATCAGCGTCTGCGCTTCGGACAGCATACGCCCCCAGGAGGGCGAGGGCGGCTGCGCGCCGAGGCCGAGATAGGACAGCGCCGCCTCGGCAAGGATCGCCACGGCGAATTCGATTGTCATCTGCACGATCACCGGCGCGGCGATGTTGGGCAGGATGTGATCGCGCGAGATGGCGAAGCGGCTCTGGCCGGCGGCACGGGCGGCCATGACGAAATCGCGGGTCCAGATCTGGTTCGCGCTGGCCCGCGCGACACGGGCGAAGACGGGGATGTTGATGAAGGCGATGGCGGCGATGGCGATGTTCAGCGAGGGGCCGAACACCGCCGTCAGCATGATCGCGAACAGCAGCGTCGGGAAGGCAAAGCCGATGTCGGCGATGCGCATCACGAAATCCTCGATCCAGCCGCCCAGGGCCGAGGCGAGCAGCCCCAGCGTCACCCCGAGGCTGGCGCCGATCAGCACGGCGATGAAGGCCACGGCCATCGAATTGCGCGCCCCCACCATGAGTTGCGAGACCACGTCGCGGCCCAGCTGGTCGGTCCCCAGCCAATGCACATCCGAGGCCGGGGCGAAGCGTGCGCCGATGTTCATCAGCGCATGCGGATGCGGCGTCCAGACCAGCGAGACCAGCGCCATGCCCGCCACCAGCGCCACCAGCGTGGCACCGAGGATCAGGTTGACGGGCAGCCGGCGCATCACCGCCGCGCCTTCAGCCGCGGGTCGATCAGCACATAGAGCACGTCGACGATGAAATTGACCGTCACCACGATGGTGGCGAAGAGCATCACCAGCGCCTGTACCGTGGGCAGGTCGCGATTGGCGATGGACTGGAAGATCAGCCGGCCGAGGCCGGGCAGGTAGAAGACATTCTCGATCACGATGGTGCCGGTGACCAGCGAGGCGAACTGCAACCCGACGATCGTGACGATGGGCACCAGCGCATTGGGCAGGATGTGGCGCCACAGCACCCGCTGCCGGCTGTAGCCCATGGCGCGCGCGGTGCGCACGTAATCGAGCCGCATCACCTCCAGCGCCGAGGAGCGGGTGACGCGGGCCAGCACCGCAGCCTGCACCAGCGCCAGCGCCGCCGTCGGCAGCACCAGCGCGCGGATCGCCGCGACAGGGTCCGACCAGCCGGGAAAACCGCCCGGCGGCAGCCAGCGCAGGGTGACGGCGAACAGCAGCACCAGCAGGATCGACAGCCAGAAGGACGGCACCGCGATGCCGATCTGGCTCAGGAACATCACTCCCCAGTCGCCGGGTTTGCGGTGGTTCGCCGCCGCGCCGATGCCCATGGCAAGCGCCAGGACCACCGTCACCGCCATCCCCGCCAGCGCGAGCGACACGGTCAGCGGCAGCCGCTCGACGATCAGCTCCGAGACCGGCACGCGAAAGGAATGGCTGCGCCCGAAATCGCCCACCAGCGCGCCCGAGACCCAGTCGAGGTAGCGGACATGGACCGGATCGTAGAGCCCCAGTTCCCGGCGCAGCGCGTCCAGCGCCTCCTCGCTCGCCTCGATGCCGAGGATGGTCAGCGCCGGATCGCCGGGCAGCACGTTCATCACCGCGAAGACGACGATGGACACGGCGAGCAGCGTCAGCACGAAGCCGACGGTCCGGCGCAGCAGGAAATAGCCCATCAGCCCACCTGGCGGGGCCGCGACGGCGGGGCGGCGGCCCCGCCGCACTGCGTTCCCGGCATCAGTTCACCGAAACCTCGGTCAGCGGCAGCTGCAGCACCGGCTGCGACTCCCAGAATCCCTCGACCCCGGTGCGGAAGATGCCGATGGCGGGAAGTTGGAACAGGAAACCATGCACCGCCTGTTCGGTGATGTGGCGCTGGCCCTGGCGCAGCATCTCCAACCGCGTCTCGTCGTCGGTCTCGGTGCGGATCGCATCCCAAAGCGCGACGAACTCCTCGTCCTCGTAGCCGTAGAAGTAATCCGGCCCGCGGGCGAAGTTGCCGAGGTCGTTGGGGCTGGTGTGGGCGATGATGGTGAAATCGTAGTTCTTGTTGCGGAACACCTCTTCCAGCCAGAAGCCCCATTCCACGCTTTCGATCCGCACGTCGAGCCCGGCGGCACCGAGCTGGGCCTGGATGATCTCGCCCGAGCGCTGGGCGTAGGGGAAGGGCGGCAGACGCATCGTCAGGCTGGCGCCGGCCACGCCGGCCTCCTCGAGCAGCGCGCGCGCCTGATCGGGATCGTGCGGATAGCGATCGGTCAGATCCACATGGGCCGGTCCGTGCGGCGGATAGAAGCTGCCGATCGGGATCGCGTAGCCGTACATCGCGCCGTCGATGATCTCGCCGCGGTTCAGCGCATGGCTGACGGCACGACGCACGCGGATGTCGGTAAAGGGCTCCTTCGCGTTGTTCATGGCGAGGATGACCTCGCCCTCGGTCGAGGAGATGCGCACGTCGAAACGCGGATCGGCCTCGAACTGGGGCACCAGTTCGGGCGCGGGAAAGCCGGGAAACGCGTCGAGCTCCTCGGCCAGCAGCGCCGCCGAGGCCGCTGCCGGCTCGGCGATGAAGCGGAACTCCACCGCATCCAGCGCGACGGCATCGGCGTTGCGGTGATCGGCGTTCTTCACCAGCCGCAGCCGGTCGCCGCGGGTCCAGCTGTCGAATCTGAAGGCGCCGGTGCCGACCGGGCGCTGGGCATTGGTCTCGACGCTGGCCTCGCCGACGATCACCGCCGGGCCCTGTGCAAGGTCGAACAGGAAGAAGGCGTCGGGCCGCGACAGCACGATCTCGACGGTGTGGTCGTCGAGCGCGGCGATGGACTCGATCGGCTGAAAGGTGGCGCGGCGGGGGCTGGTGCTGTCCTCGGCGCGGGCGCGGTCGAAGGAGAAGACGACATCCGCCGCGGTCATCGGCGTGCCGTCGTGGAAGGTCACGCCCTCGTGCAGATGGAAGCGGTAGGTCAGGCCGTCCTCCGAGATCTCCCAGCTGCGGGCGAGTTGCGGCTGCACCGCGCCGGACTGATCGACCGTGGTCAGCCCTTCGTAGACGTTCTGGGTCAGCATCACGTTGATCGCCGCGGTGGCGTCCGAGGTCGGATCGAGCGAGGTCGGTTCCTGCTGCATGCCGATGGCGATGCGGCCCTGGGCGTCGGCGACGGCGGGGACGAGGGCAGCGACGGCCGCTGCGGTTAGCAGCGCACGGGCGGTGATGGAGATCATCTCGGCTTCCTCCTTGTGGACGGACGCGACCGCTCGCCCGACGGGCGGGGCGGCGGAACACCGCAAGTGGTTGCAACACACGCCGGCGCGGTCAAGCGCAACGCGCTCCTGTTACAGGAAATTCGCAATGCCGGCAGGGCCGGGGGCGCGCCGCCGGCCCGGTCGGGGAAACCGCGCGGCGGGCCCCGTCAGCGCACCACATGCACGGCGCAGTGAGCGCGGCCGACCACCCAGGAGGCGGTGCTGCCGAGCACCCGTTCCTGAAGGCCGGGACGGCGCGAGGCGATGACGATGCAATCGACCTCGTGATCCTCGGCCCAGTGCAGGATGCTGCGGCCTGAATGGCCCTCGATCAGCACCATCTCGCCATTGTCGAAGCCGGCCGCCATGGCCCCCATTTCGGCCTTGATGCCCTCGCGCAGGCTGTGGAGCACATCCTCGGGGATGTAGGAAACGGCATAGGGCGGCGCCTCTTCCATCACATGCAGGATGGTGACCTGCGCCCCCGGTGCGGCAAGTTGGCGGGCCACCGCCAGCGCCGCGTCAGGCTTGTGATCGCTGTCGAAGGCTACGGGGACGAGGATGTTGCGATACATGGGAGCTTCCTTTTCCGCTGCGCGGAAAGGCTGCCCCGGCGCGGCACCGCCGGTCCTTGACCTATGTCAGCCGGCAGCGATGCGTCGGCGCCCGCGACCCGCAGCGCCGGCCGTTCGGCCGCTGCCGCGGGCTCCGGGCCGGCGCCCTCGCCAAGGGCGCAGGCCAGCGCCAGCGCATCGGCGGCTTCCTCGGCGTCGTTGGCGTCACGCAGTTGCGCCGCGCACCAGTCGCGCAGTCGCGGATCGGGAATCGACGCCAGCAGAGCGGCCAGGGCCCGGGCACCGGCCGACTCGGCCGGGTCCGGGCGGCGAAGGGGGATGACGAGTGCAGCCACGGCGTTCTCCTCCCGGCTCAGGCGGCCACGGCGGTGGCGTGGGCCGGGGCGAAGACATCGCCGTGCAGCCCGGCAAACTCGCGGATGCGGTCGATGCGCTCCTCACTGACATCCATCAGCACCGCCATCGCCACGACCTTGCCCATCTGCGTCGGCTTGCCGAGGTAATCGGACGGCCCGTTGCCCGAGCGTTTCATCACCCGGTGCATGACCGGATCGATCACGGCCACGGCATCGGTGATGCCGGCCTCGATGCCGTATTCGAAGGCGCCGACCATCACCTCGCTGGTGACATGGCTGATCGAGTTGCGGCCGCGCCGCTCGGTCAGCCGTTCGGTGTCGACGCAGAACCGAGTCGCTTCCCACAGCCGGCTCGAACGCAGCGGCGGCTCGCCGCCCAGCAGCGGCGCAAAGACATCGGACAGCATGTGCGGACCGGTGGTCTGCAGCAGGCGCATGCAGCCCACCACATGGCCCTCGTCGTTTACGCTGATGACATGTGCCGGGTCGAGCAGGTCGAAGACGTCGCGCTCCTCGCCGTTCTCGACCGTGACGTCCCAGCCCAGGCGCCCGTCGAACACCCGCGCACGAAGCCGGTGCATCTGACGCAGCAGATCGGTGTGCTTGTCCCGGTTCAGCCCATCCACCACGATAATCATGTCTGTCTCCCCTCAAGGATGCCCGAGAGGGACCCAATTGCCCTCTCGGTTGTGCGGACAACCATGTGGGGAGTGCGGAGCCAAGTCTATTGGGGGAATCCCGTAGCCGGCCGCAACGGCGGCGGCCGAAGCTTCAGGTGGGGGAGATCAGGCCCAGCCGCACGGCGCGACCCACCGCCTGCGGCGTGGTCAGGGCGCCGAGCTTCTCGCGCACCGAGCGCAGATGCACCTCGACCGTCCGGTGCGAGATCGAGAGGATATCGCCGACGTCCTGCTGCGACTTGCCGGCCGCCACCCATTGCAGGATCTCGCGCTCGCGTACCGAGATCGCCGGCATCTTCATCAGCAGCGTCACGGTCTCGGACCGCATGACCGAATCATGGAAATGCACCGCTGCAGTCTGGAGATTCCCGACGATCCGGCGCTTGAGCTTGCGCCATTCCTCGCGGTTGCAGGCGCGGGTGACACTGAGAAGGCCGCAATCGCCCATCGGACCGCGCACCGGAACGGTCAGACCCTGCGCGGGGATTCCGAATTCGCGCGAATTGTCGAACACGGCGGCAAATCCGGCGTCGTCCGAGAAGCGCTCCCAATCGACAGGCGCGATCGACCGCACCGAACGCCACAGCGTCGGATCGATCCGCTGCAGACCCTGCGCGGCGTAATACCGCTTCCATTCTTCGGGGTAGTTGGCGTATCCTTGCACCGCGCCGGTCACGGGGTGCTGCGTGGCGTAGGACGCGAAATCGAGTTCCAGCTGCTGGCAAAGCTGATCGAGGAATGCGCCACGCCGGGCCTCATCCGCTGTCGTGTTGCCGAGGTCGATCAGATCCATGCGCATGGCTCCGACTGGTCTCCGGACTTCCGGAGACGCAAGATCGGGATCATACGCGCCATGGGCGAAATATCAAGAACCGGACTCGCCGAATTGTAGCAATCGCGCGCCTGCGTCACTCGCGCGTCGCCGACAGGACGCGCGCGAGGTCCAGCAATCGACGGCGCTGCGCGGCGGGGATCGCGCAAAAAGCCCGCAGCAGCGTCGCGGCATCGCGATCGGCGGGCCCGACCGCCACCGACGGCAGCGCTGCGGTGCGCGATCCGGGCGGCGCCCCGCGAGAGCCACCACCCGAAGCCCGCGCCTCGGAGCCGTCCCCCGGAGCCACGGCCCCATCGGCCGCATCCGGCGCGATATCCTCCGGCTGTGCGGCGGAGAACCCCTCGAAAAAGAAGCCGATGGGCACATCCAGAAGCCGGGCGATTTCCCACAGACGAGAGGCGCTGACCCGGTTCGCCCCCACCTCGTATTTCTGCACCTGCTGAAAGGTCACGCCCAGCCGTGACGCCAGTGCCTGCTGGGTCATGCCCAGCAGGAACCTGCGCTGGCGGATGCGCGCGCCCACATGCACGTCGACCGGATGCGTCATGCTCCGCCTGCCCCGAACGTCCTTCCTGTCCTTTCCGGACAATTGCAGGTCGCGCGCCGGCGCGCAACGCTGCGCAGCCGATGCAACGCAGCCGACGCGGCTCAGCCCGCCCAGCCGGCCGACTGCATCTCGCGCAGCCGGCTTGCGGTGCGCTCGAACTCGAAGCTGCCCTCGCCCGCAAGATAAAGCAGTTCCGGTGCATCGGCAGCGCTCGCGATCAGGCGCACCCGAGCCTCGTAGAGCGCGTCGATCAGCGTCACGAAACGTTTTGCCTCATCGTAGTTGGACAGCCCGAGGCGGGGGATCTCCTCGAGCATCAGCACCCGCACCGCCCCGGCGATGGCCAGCAGGTCGGCCGGTCCCAGCGGCCGGCCGCAGAGTTCCCAGAAGGAGGCCCGCGCCACCCCTTCGGCAAAGGCCGGCAGCACCAGATTCCGTCCCTGCACCTGCAATGCCAACGGCTCGGGCACGGCGCCCCCGGTCAGTTCATCCCAGAGCGCGTCGATCGCCGCGCGCGCCGCGGTGCCGGCCGGCTGGAACCAGACCTGGGCGCCCTGCAGCCGGTGCTGGCGATAGTCGGCCGCCGCCTCCAGCTCGACGACGTCGAGCCGCTCCCTGATCAGGGCGATGAACGGCAGGAACCGCGCCCGCTGCAGACCGTGCTTGTAAAGGTCGTCGGGCGGCCGGTTCGAGGTGGCGACCACGGCCACGCCATTGCCCAGCAGCGTCTCGAACAGCCGCCCGACGATCATCGCGTCGGTGATGTCGTTGACCTGCAACTCGTCGAGGCAGAGCAGCCGCAGACCGTCGGCGATGCCCTCGGCCACGCGGGCCAGCGGGTCGTCCACCGCGCCGGCCCGTGCGGCATGGATGCCGCCGTGAATCTCCTGCATGAAGGCGTGGAAATGCACCCGGCGCTTGCCCTCGATATCCAGCGCGCCGTGAAACAGGTCCATCAGCATCGACTTGCCGCGCCCGACGCCACCCCAGATGTAGACACCGCGCGGCGGCGGGGCGGCCCGCCGCGCGGCGAACAGCCCACCCAGCCGCCCGCCACCCGCCTCGGCCGGCGCCTGTTCGAGAGCCTGCCGCAGCTCCTCCAGCCGATGCAGCAGGGCCCGTTGCGACGGGTCCGGGCGCATCTCGTGCCGTGCGACGCGCTGATCGTAGATTTCGTCGAGGCTCTGGCGCATACGCTCGGGGAAGGGACCGCCACCGGGAAACGGCGCCCCCGCGGGGGCGCGCCCCTTCTGTGGCACCGCGGCCGGTCCGCTGCAACCCTGCGGCGCGACCGGCCCTTCAGGCCGCCTGGCGCCGCTTGAGAACCTCGGCCACCGTCGCGCCCATCGCCGAGGGGTGCGGGGCGACGGTGATGCCCGCGGCCTCGAGGATGACCACCTTTTCCTGCGCGCTCTCGCCGAAGGCCGAGATGATGGCACCGGCATGCCCCATCTTGCGGCCCTTGGGCGCCGAGAGGCCGGCGACATAGGCCACCACCGGCTTGGTCATGTGGTCGCGGACGAACGCCGCCGCATCGGCCTCCTGCGGGCCGCCGATCTCGCCGATCATCATCACCGCATCGGTCTCGGGATCGGCCTCGAACAGTTCCAGGATGTCGCGGAAGCTCGAGCCGTTGATCGGGTCGCCGCCGATGCCGACCGAGGTGGAGACGCCGATCTCCAGCGCCTTCATCTGGCTTGCCGCCTCATAGCCCAGCGTGCCGGACCGCCCGACGATGCCGACCCGGCCGGAGGTGTAGATATGCGGCGGCATGATCCCCATGAAGCCCTTGCCGGGGCTGATGATGCCGGCGCAGTTCGGCCCGATCAGCCGGGTGCGGCGCCCGGAGGGATAGCGGCGCAGGAAGCGCTTCACCTTCATCATGTCCTGCGCCGGTATGCCGTCGGTGACGCAGACCACGGTGCGGATGCCGGCATCCGCGGCCTCCATGATCGCATCCGCCGCGAAGGGCGGCGGCACGAAGACGAGGCTCGCCTCTGCGCCGGCCTCGCGCACCGCCTGGCGGACGGTGTTGAACACCGGCCGGTCGAGCACGGTTTCACCGCCGCGGCCGGGGGTGACGCCGGCAACGACATTGGTGCCGTGCCTGATCATGTCGGCGGCATGAAACTGTCCGATCCGGCCGGAAATGCCCTGAACGACGACGCGGGTTTCCCCGGTAACGAGAATGGCCATGGTGTCTTTCTCCCTGTCTCAGGCGGCGCGCGCGGCGACGGCCTTCTGCGCGGCGTCGGCCAGCGTGTCGGCGGTGATGATCGGCAGGCCCGAGGTCTCGAGGATGCGCTTGCCTTCCTCGACATTGGTGCCGGCAAGGCGCACCACCACCGGCAGCTTCACCTCGACCTCGCGCATCGCCCTGACCACCCCCTCGGCCACCCAGTCGCAGCGGTTGATGCCGGCGAAGATGTTGACCAGCATCACCTTCACCCCGGCATCGCCCAGCACCGTGCGGAAGGCCCGGACCACCCGCTCCGGCGAGGCGCCACCGCCGATGTCGAGGAAGTTCGCCGGCGCGCCGCCGGCAAGCTTGATCATGTCCATCGTCGCCATGGCAAGGCCGGCGCCGTTGATCATGCAGCCGATGTCGCCGTCGAGCCCGACATAGGCCAGCCCGCTGTCGCCGGCGGCACTCTCGCGCGCATCCTCCTGGCTCTTGTCGCGCAACTCGGCCACCTGCGGGCGACGGAACAGCGCATTGGTGTCGAAGCTCATCTTGGCGTCCAGTGCGACCAGATCGCCGGTGCCGGTGATCACCAGCGGGTTGATCTCGACCATCGTCGCGTCGAGGTCGCGATAGGCGCGGTAGCAGGCCCGCAGAACGGTGCACATCTTCGCCACCTGCCCCGGCGCGAGCCCCATCTCGAAGGCGAATTCGCGGGCCTGGAATTCGGCGAGCCCGACCGCCGGATCCACGATCATGCGCACCAGCGCCTCGGGCTTCTCCTCGGCCAGCTCCTCGATCGACATGCCGCCCTCGGCGCAGCCGACGATCATGATGCGCTCGGATTTCCGGTCGAGCACGAAGCCCAGATACATCTCCTGTGCGATGTCGCCCGCCTCCTCGACATACACGCGATAGACGCATTTGCCCTGCGCCCCGGTCTGCTTCGTCACCAGAGTCCTGCCGAACAGGCTGGCGGCATAGTCGCGCACCTCGTGCTCGTCGCGGCAGAGCTTGACGCCGCCGGCCTCGCCGCGCCCGCCGGAATGGATCTGCGCCTTCACCACCCAGGCCTTGCCGCCAAGTTCCCGGGCGTGAAAGGCAGCCTGTTCGGGGCTGTAGGCCAGCCCGCCCCGGGGCACCGGCACCCCGAAGCGCGCCAGGATCTCCTTGGCCTGATACTCGTGAATGTCCATGGTGCCCTCCCTCAGGCTTTCGCGGCGATGGCGTCGGCCAGAGCCAGCACGTTGTTGGCCATCTTCTCGCTGGCCGCGTCGATCATCTTGCCGTCGAGCGAGGCCGCGCCGCGCCCCTCGGCCTCGGCCTGCTTCAGTTCCTCGAGGATGCGGCGGGCCCGGTTGACCTCGGTATCGGGCGGCGAGAACACATCGTTGGCGAGTGCCACCTGGCTGGGGTGGATCGCCCATTTCCCCTCGCAGCCCAGCGCCGCGGCCCGCCTTGCGCCGGCCCTGTAGCCCTCCGGGTCGGAGAAATCGCCGAAGGGGCCGTCGATGGCGCGCAGCCCGTAGGCGCGGCAGGCGACCACCATGCGGGAGATCGCGGCATGCCACTGGTCGCCCGGATAGTCCGGGTTCAGCCCGCCGATGCTGGTCGTGCGCGCGCGCAGGGAAGCGGCATAGTCCGCCACCCCGAAATGCAGTGCCTCCAGCCGGCCCTGCCCCTGATTGGCGAACTGCGCGATGGCCTCGACATTGGCCATGCCCAGGGCGGTCTCGATCAGCGCCTCCAGCCCGACGCGGGTGGTCAGGGCGCAGCCCTGCTCGATCTGGTTGACCATCGCCTCGACCATGTAGAGATCGGCCGGCACCCCCACCTTGGGCACCAGCAGGGTGTGCACCCGGTCGCCGGCCTGCTCCATCACATCGACCACGTCGCGGTACATGTAAGGCGTATCGAGGCCGTTGATGCGGACCGACACCGTCTTGCCCTTGCCCGCCCAGTCGATGTCGTTCAGCGCCTGCACCGCATTCCTGCGCGCCTGCTCCTTCTCCGGCGGGGCGACGGCGTCCTCGAGATCGAGAAAGACATAGTCGGCCGGCCCTTCGGCGGCCTTGTCGATCATCGTCGGGCTGGAAGCGGGCACCGCGAGTTCCGAGCGTTGCAACCGTTGGCGACGGAGGGGGTGAAGCGTGTGGCTCATGGGCGGTCCTTTCGCGCAAGCAGGAAACCGTCCGGGGCAAGCAGCCCCGGCGTTGGCGCACAGCTTGCCACGGCCGGGGGTCTCCTGCGAAGGCAAAGCGGGTTCTGCTGTAAACGCGAGAGTTTACAAGGTTTATATTCAGTCATATTGTCAATATCACAGAGCAGGGAGCGTGTGCTGCCGCATGCAGAAAACCTTCATCGGGCCGCGTCTGCGCCGCCTGCGCGGCGAACGGGGCGAGACCCAGGCGCAGATGGCGCGCGCGCTGGGGGTTTCGGCCTCCTATGTGAACCTGCTGGAGAACAACCAGCGTTCGGTCTCCGTTCCGGTGCTGCTGCGGCTGATGGAGGTCTGCGGCGTGGACTGGCGCGACATCGCCGAGGACGACAGCGCCACCCTGCTGGCCGATCTGCGCGCGGCGGTCGGCGATCCGATCTTCGCCGGCCAGCGCCCCGACCTGCCCGAGTTGCGGGCGGCGCTCGTGCACAGCCCCGGCCTCGCCGGCGCCTTCCTGAAACTGCATCACAGCTATCAGCGCGCGACCGAGCAATTGCTGGCGCTGGGCGCCGGCGAGGGCAACCCCGCCGCCTCGCCCGAAGGCGCGGTGCACGATTTCTTCCGCCGCCACCGCAACCATTTCCGCGAACTGGAAGAGGCCGCCGAACGCTTCTGGCCCGCGCCGGTCCCGCCGGACGAGAGCTATTCCGCGCTGAAGGCCCGGCTGCGGACGACGGGCATCAGCGTCCGCCTCGTGCCCGTGGCCGAGATGCCCAACACCCTGCGCCGCCACGACGAGCGCGCGGGCGAGGTGCTGCTGTCAGAAGCACTCGACCATCCGAACCGGGTGTTCCAGCTGGTGCATGTCTGCGGCCTGATCGAACAGCGCCAACTGCTCGACCGTCTGCTCGCCCGCAGCGCCCTCGCCGATCCGCGGGACCAGGCCCGCTGCCGGGTGGAACTGGCCAACTACCTCGCCGCCGCCGTGCTGATGCCCTATGGTGCCTTCGTGACCGAGGCGCGGGCCTCGAAATACGATTTCGACCATCTCGCCACCCGCTTCGGCGTCAGTTTCGAGCAGGCCTGCCACCGCGCCACCACGCTGCAGCGCGAAGGCGCGCAGGGCGTGCCCTTCTTCTTCCTTCGCATCGACCGTGCCGGGAACGTCACCAAGCGGTTCAACGCCACCGAGTTCCAGCTTGCGCAATATGGCGGCGCCTGCCCGCGGCTGGAGCTGCACATGGCCTTCCGCATTCCGGGGCGGATCGTGCCGCAATTCGTCGAGATGCCGGATGCGAGCCAGTATTTCGTCTTTTCGCGCACCGTGGACCGGCCCAGCTTCGGCCGGCAGGCGCAGGATCACCGGCTGGCGGTGGCGATGGGCTGCGCGATCCGCCACGCGCCCGAAATCGGCTATGCCGAGGCGTTCCGCGTCACCGGTGCGCAGATGACCGAGGTCGGCATCAACTGCCGCGTCTGCCCGCGCGCCAACTGCGACCAGCGCGCCTATCAGGCGGCGCTCCTGGCGCATCCGCTGGACGAACGCCGCCGCGGCGCAACCCGGTTCGAGAGCTGAGCCTTCCCCTCGCCGGCAGCGCGGCGCGCAGATGAACTCGGGCCTCCGCACCGAACCGCCGGCGATGCGCGCCGGTCAGTTGCGCGCCAGCGTCACGTCGCCCAGCAGGCGCTTGAGCATCACATAGCCGCCGATCGCGTCGCAGGATGGCATGATCACATCGATGTCGCTCGCCACCGGCCGGCCGCCGCGGCGCAGTTCCAGCGACTCGCCCAGCATGGCGCGACCGCAGGTCTCCGCGGTGATTGCCGCCTCGAGAACCAGCTCCACATTGCCTGCGCCCGAGAGGCGGCCGGCCGGGAAACTGTAGACCTCGGCCAGCAACGGCCAGTCTGTGCGGCTGTCGCCGAGGACGGTCAGGAATCCTCCGATGCCGCCCAGCGCCCGCTCGGGCCCGCCCGGCGCGGCGGCCGAGACATGACCGGGCGTGCCATGCGCGGCGCCGAATTCATATGCATGCAGCTGGAAGGCGTCGCTGCCCTGCCATTGCACCGCAACACGATCATAGTCCCGCAACTCCGGCACATCGACCCGGGCGCTGACGGTGGCCGGACCGGGCAGCGCCACCGTCACCACCGCCTGTTCGGCGAAGGCCGGCAGTTCCATCTCCAGCGTGCCGAGCGCGCTGGTCCGCGCGGTCACGGCGAGGCCGGCATGGCGCACCACGATGCGCGTGTCGGGCAGGCAGGGTGCGTCGAGCGCCAGCCGCACCATTGCCCCCGACGCCGCATCGACCTGAAGCTTCGGCGTGCAGTCGCGCCGCCGACCCTCCGTCGATTCGGACGCCGCGGTCGGCTCCGTGGCCGGACGGCGCGGCTCGGGCAGCGACATCGAGGCAGCCGCCTGGGAGTCCGTCTCGACCGTGAAGGGCGCACCGGACCAGCCGAGTCCCGCCATCATCCCGCCCATGGCATTGGCCGCGTCCAGATCGGCGGCCACCTCCACGACCGATGCGCCCAGCACGCCATCCGGTTCGTCGGTGCAGATGTCCTCTTCGGTCATCTCCAACCAGGCCATGTGCTTCAACGCCGGGTGATCATGCGGCACCATGTGCTGCACCACCAGGCCGGTCCCGAGCGCGACGGCAAGCGTGCCCGCACCCAACGCGAATAGTCGCGTCCTGTCCATCGGACTGCCTCCACCAAACCCACACCAACGATGTGTCAATGGAAAGCGGCGCAGCGAGGGCGGGAGCGTGGCCTTTACGGTTCCGTGGCGGGGCGGCAATGCGCAGCAACTGTGGCGAGACGACGGCACACGATCCGGCGCCGGGCGCGCACGCACGGGATTTTCTCGGTAGCGCAGGGACTTCGCCGCGCCGGTCGTCCCGGGCGGCCCGGCGCGCCGCGCGGTCGCGTCAGACCAGCTTGCCGTGGCAGTGCTTGAATTTCCTGCCCGAACCGCACGGGCAGGGATCGTTGCGCCCCGGATTGCCCCAGGTGGCCGGGTCGGTCTCGTCAAAGCCCTCGATCAGAGGCTCCGGCCTGACCCCGTCGTTTTCCGCCGCGACTTCGGCGGCATGTTGCATCAGGCCCATCTGGCGCAGCATCTCCTGCTGTTCGGCCTCGCTCAGCGGGCGCACGCGGGACAGTTTCTGCGTCACCTCCTCGCGCAGGGCGTTCAGCATCGTCTCGAACAGCGTGAAGGCCTCGGTCTTGTATTCGTTCAGCGGGTCGCGCTGGGCATAGCCGCGGAATCCGATCACCGAGCGCAGATGCTCCAGCCGCAGCAGGTGTTCACGCCACTTGCCGTCGATGGTCTGCAGCAGCAGCTGTTTCTCGATGGTCTGCATCTGCTCGGCGCCGAAGGCTTCGGTCTTTTCCGTCATCAGCCTGTCGGACATCTCGTAGAGGCGTTCGCGGATCACCTCCTGGTCCACGCCGTCCTCCCCGGCCCACTCTTCGGCCGGCACGTCGAGCGCGAGCTTCTCGGCGGCGTCGCGCGCCAGCCCGTCGGTGTCCCATTGCTCGGCATAGGATTTCGGCGGCATGTGCAGATCGACAAGATCGTCGATCACCTGATGGCGCATGTCGCGCACGATCTCCGACACATCCTCGGCCCGCATGATCTCCAGTCGCTGGCCGAAGATGACCTTGCGCTGGTCGTTCATCACGTCGTCGAACTTCAGCAGCTGCTTGCGGATGTCGAAGTTGCGCGCCTCGACCTTGCCCTGCGCCTTTTCCAGAGACTTGTTGACCCAGGGATGGACGATCGCCTCGCCCTCCTTCATCCCCAGGGTCGAGAGGACCTTGTCCAGCCGCTCCGACCCGAAGATGCGCATCAGGTCGTCTTCCAGCGACAGGAAGAAGCTGGAGCGTCCCGGGTCACCCTGACGGCCCGACCGGCCGCGCAGCTGGTTGTCGATGCGCCGGCTTTCGTGACGTTCGGTGGCCAGCACGAACAGGCCTCCGGCCTCGATCACCTTGCGCTTTTCGGCGGCGTGTTCGGCCTCGATCTTCCCGCGCACCTCGTCGGGATCAAGATCGGGATCCTCGGCGATGGCCTCCAGCAGCCGCATCTCCACGTTGCCGCCCAGCTGGATGTCGGTGCCGCGACCGGCCATGTTGGTGGCGAT
>SLBI01000321.1 GCA_007126375.1 Paracoccaceae bacterium | reverse complement strand
GTGCCATCCTTGTGGAGATCGACGAGAAATGGGCTTCAGACACGAAAGCCTACATCAAGTGGGAATGCCAGGATGCGTGACCCGCTCTCAGCAAAATTTCCAGACCTCGGGTTGCTCAATCATTCCTTCAAGCGCGGCGCGCCAATCCGAAACCACTCCAGCCCAATCCGATACGGACATCCCTGATCCTTCCCAATCGCTCAGGCAGCACTGAATCAGATATCCTTATCATGTGCAACTGTAGTACTAGGCGGAAGCTTACGTCCTGCACGGCCTTTGAGCGCGGAAGATGCCGGCGGAGTGCAGTGCGGAACGCGGCGCGCGGCCCTGCTGCCAGCCGAGGCCGTCGCGCCGCAGGCGCCGACCCCTCAGCTCCGGATCACCGCGCAGGTGCCAAGGACGCAGGCAATCGTCCTTGTGACGACGCCGGCTTGACGCGCCGTGATCGCGCGCCTGCCTTGCCCGAGCGAGGGCTACGGCTTCCCTGGAGGTCGACTGTCACTCCCGCGGAGGCGCCACCACTCTGTGGACGTGGCCAGCGATGCACCGTGCCGTGCGGCGCTGCGCGCCAACGGCCGACGGGGCCGCATCAGTCCCGCAAGGCGCGATCCTTCACGCGTACGATGGGTTGAGTGAGGTAGTCGAGCACGGTCCGGCGCCCCGACAGGATGTCCACCTCAGCCACCATGCCGGGAATGATCTCCACCGCCGCGCCATCGGCATCGAGGATGTTTGTGCTGGTGCGCACCTGCACAACGAACACCGGGCCCTCACGGTCCGGCCGCTGCACGGCATCGGCACCGATTCGGGTGATTTCGCCCTCGATCCCGCCGTAGCGCGAGAAGTCGTAGGCAGTGATCTTCACCCGCACCGGCTGCCCGGGGTAGAGGAACGCGATATCCGCGGGGCGCAGATAGGCCTCGACCAGAAGGCTGTCGTCGAGCGGGACGATCTCGATCAGCGGCTCGCCGGCCTGGGCCACACCGCCGAGTGTGGTCAGGTTGATCTGGTTGACGACGCCACGCACCGGCGCACGCAGTTCCGACCGCGTCACCCGCTGCGCCAGCGCCGGCAGCCGGGTCTCCAGTTCGGCCAGTTCGGCCGTGGCAATGGAGAGTTGCGACAGCGCCTCGGCACGGCCGCGGCTTCTCAGGGCGGCGATTCGGTCGTCGATCTCGTCCAGGGCGGCCTCCAGCCGCAGCAGGCCGGCGCGCGCGCGCACCTCGCGCCCCCTCCATTCGGCGAGGTTACGGCGCAGGCCCAGCATGGTGGTCTCGGGCTCCACCCGCCGCTCCACCAGGGGGGCGATGATCGCGATCTCCTCCTCGATGATGCCGAGCGTCGCACTGGCGGTCTCGGCATCGACCAGCCCCTCCTCGTATTCCTGACGCCGCTGGCTGCGCTGGCGCTCCAGTACGTCGATCTCGGCCTGCAACTCGGTGCGGCGTGCGGCGAAGAGCGCCAGTTCGGACCGCACCACCTGTGGCGTCGCCTGCACCAGTTCGGGCGCGAACACCAGCGCCTCCACCCCGTCGATCTCGGCCTGCAGGCGGGCGATCCGGGCCATCAGCCCCGCCGCGCGCTGCCGCTCCTGATCGAGCTGGCTGGCGAGCATCGTGCGGTCGAGTTCCATCAGCAGGGCGCCCTCATCGACCACCTCGCCAGCCGCGACATGCAGCGCCTGAAGCACGCCCGTTTCGGCAGCCTGCACCACCTGCACGCTGCGCGAGGGCACGATCCGCCCGTCGCCGCGGGTTACATCGTCGATCTCGGTAACCGCGGCCCAGACCCCGGCGGCAATCAGGCAGCCGAGGATCACGAACAGCAGCAGCGAGGCACGGATCATCGACCCGCCGCGCAGCTCGCGGGAAAGACTGTCGAGATCGCGCATGCCCGGCATGGATCAGCCCCGCTGCGGCGTCGGCTGCAGGGCCCGCTGCAGCACCGACTTCGGCCCGTCCACCACGACCTTGCCCCCCTCCAGCACGATCACCCGATCGACCAGCTGCAGAAGGCTGGTACGATGGGTGATCACCACCACCGTGCGGCCGGCCATCGCCTCCTTCATCCGGGCTATGACGGCGGCCTCGTTCTGCACATCCATCGCGCTGGTGGGCTCGTCCAGCAGCAGGATCGGCGGCTTGCCGATCAGCGCCCGCGCCAGGGCGATCGCCTGACGCTGGCCGCCCGACAGCCCTTCGCCACGCTCGGCGAGAAGCATGTCATAGCCGGCCGGGTGCTTGGACACGAAATCGTCCACCCCGGCGATGCGCGCGGCCTCAAGCACATCGGCGTCGCGCGGACGCACCGCGCCGATGGCGATGTTGTCCCGCACCGTGCCCGAAAACAGCCACACGTCCTGCAGCACCGCGCCGATGTTGCGGCGCAGGTCACCCGGATCGATCTGGCGGATGTCGGTGCCGTCGATCAGCACGGCCCCCTGCTTGGGCTGGTACAGCCCGAGGATCATCCGTGCCAGTGTGCTCTTGCCGCAACCGATCCGGCCGAGGATCGCCACCTTCTCGCCCGGTTCGATCGTCAGCGTCACGCCCTTCAGCGTGTCCACCATCGCCTCGGGATAGGCGAAATGGACATTGTCGAAGGCGATCCGGCCCTCCATCTTCGGGCGGCTCAGCCAGCTGCGGCCCTCGGGCCGCTCGCTCTCGGCCTGCATCAGCGCATTCAGCGAGCGATAGGAGGTACGCGCCTGATTGAGACGCGTCAGGGTCTGCGCAAGCTGGGCAAGCGGGGCCAATGCGCGCCCGGTCAGAATCACCGAGGCGATCAGCGCACCCATACTGACCGAGCCCTGCATGATCAGGAATACCCCGTAGAAGACGATCATCACCTGCGCCGCCTGCTGCGTGAACGCGGTGGCGTTCAGCGCGAACTGGCTGACGCCGCGGCTCTTCACCCCGTGGTCGGCCTGACGCTCGATCGCGTCCTCCCAGCGCGCGCGCATCTGGCCGGCGGCGCCGACCGACTTGATCGTCTCGAGCCCGGCGACGGTTTCGACCAGAACCGACTGCTTCGACTGCCCGTCGGCAAAGCTCTGCTCGGCCAGCCGCGCCAGAATCGGCTGCACCGCGATGCCGACGATCAGGACAACGGGCACGGCCACTGCCGGCACCAGTGCCAGCGGCCCGCCGATGAGATAGATGACGAAGACGAAAAGCAGGATGAAGGGAAGATCCACCACCGCGACCAGCGTCGCCGAGGTGAAGAAATCGCGCAGGGATTCGAATTCGCGCAGCGTGTTGGCCATCGCCCCGGTAGATCCGCGCCGCGCACGCATCTGCAGATCCAGCAACTGGTCGAAAATTCGCCGTCCCATCACCTTGTCGGCGCGCTGGCCGGCGCGATCCACGAAGCCAGCGCGCAGGGTCTTGATTATGAAATCGAAAAACAGAGCGAGCCCGACCCCTATGGTCAAGGCCAGCAGGGATTCCACCGCCTCGTTCGGCAGCACCCGGTCATAGACGACCATGATGAAGATCGAGGTGGAAAGGCCGAGGAAGTTCGCCACCATTGCCGCAAGGATCACCTGTGCGTACATCCAGCGGTTCTCCGCCAGCGTGGACCAGAACCAGTGGCCGCGACGGCGCGGGGTCTCCGGCGCTTCGCGGTGTTCGGCCCGCAGCAGCAGGGCGAAGCCAGTGTAGGATTCGGCCAGCGCCTCCGCAGCAATTTCGCCGAGACCCTCGCCCAGGGCCGGATCGAAGACGACGAAGCGACCGTCACGGCGCCGTGCCTCCAGCACCACGGCGCGGTCGCCGGAGAGAATCAGGATCGCCGGCATCAGCGCCGCGTCGATGCTGTCGAGAGGCGTCCGGCCGAAACCGGCCTGCAGCCCGGCCCGCTCGGCCGCGCCCAGAGCATCACGCACGGAAAACACCGCACCGATGCCGGCCTGAGTGGCCTGCAGCGCGGCCAGCGTGATCGGCCTACCCAGCAGCGCCGACGCATGCATCAGACAGGATTCGAGCGGGCTGATCCGGTCGGTGCCGTCGCTGCGCTCCTGCGTCAGCCGCACCACACGATCATCGCTCATCCATCATCCTCCAGACTGGCCGCCGGAAGCTCTACACCGAAAACGTGAAGAATGTCTCCCGTCAATGCCACCGCCGAATAACCGGCCAGTGCGAGATCCAGCTCGGCCCGCGCCAGCGTCTCGCTGGCCGCGACGAAATCGCGCTGTGCATCGAGCAGCTGGCCGATTGTGCGCCGGCCCACGCCGAACTGCTCGCGCGCCGCCTCGACGGCGGCACGATTCGCCTGCAGCGCCGCGCGACCGGCACTCAGCCGGGCAACCCCGCTCTGCTGATCGGCGCGCACATCCTGCAACGCCCGGGCGATCTGGCGCTCCAGCGACAGCCGCTCGCCCTCCACCTCCTGCAGCCGGGCGGCGGCGCTGCGCACCGCTGCGCGGCGCTGGCCGCCGGTGCCCAGATCGTAGCGCAGCCGCAGATCGGCGGTGACATCCGCCCCTCCGCCCCGCT
>SLBI01000342.1 GCA_007126375.1 Paracoccaceae bacterium | reverse complement strand
TTCTTCGCCAGGTCGAGCCCGACCGTGATAATCTCCGACATGACCGCTCCCCTCTGTGGATCCTCGCAGACCCACCTTGGCACATCGATGCCGTCGGGGGGCGGTCACATCATCAACGCCGCGCAGACAGGATATCACGACCCGAGACGGGTTGTTCTCGCGTCGGGCGAAAAGCCGACCGATGCAGGTGCGGCGGCGGCAGCGCAGTAAGCGATGCGGAACAGGCATGTGATCGAGACGCCAGAGCAGTTGAGCTTGCCGCCCTGCCGATGGCCGCTGGAGATGACTGTTACTGTGCGGGCGGCCGGTTGCCAAAAAAAGCTGGCGTCCTGCCGTGCTGGCCAAAAATGGGGCGCAGACGGTCGACGCGAGCAGTCGCCTTCTATAACGTCACAGTATGTGGCGTGGGTAGGCGCCCTGCTCAAGGCCCTGCGTTCAAAGGAAAACGGGAGATCTTCATGTCCTATTGCATGCGAATCGCGTCAACCTTGGCGGCGCTGTGCCTGGCGACCGCAGCGCCGGCGCTGGCGGACTTCCCTAGCCGCGCGGTTCAGATGATCGTCCCCTGGGGCCCGGGCGGCGGCAGCGACATCCAAATGCGTGTGGTGGCGAACCATGCCGAGTCTTACCTCGGCCAGCCTATTCCAATCATCAACATGCCCGGGGTCAGTGGCACGCTGGGACTAGCCGAAGCCCGCGAGCGCGCGGCCGACGGGTATACCATCGCGCAGATCCACGAGGGGCTGCTGGTCGCGTACCATACCGGCCTGACGGACGTGCACATCCGCGACTTCGAGCCGATCGCGTCGTTCACCTCCTCGGCCCAATTCCTGGTGGTGAATGCTGCCGCCGACTGGGAGAGCTTCGACGACTTCGTCACCTACGCCCAAGAGAACCCAGGCGAGCTACGCGTTGGTGTCACGCTCGCGGGCACGCCGCACCTGCATGCCGCGATGATTGAGGACGCTGTTGGCATCGAATTCTCCTATGTCGGGCACGAAGGTACCGGCGAGCGCGTGCGCGCCCTGGTCGGTGGACATATCGACGCGATAATCGGCGATGTCTCGTCGGTACAGGAGTTTGTGGCCAATGGCGACCTTCGCTATATGGTGGCCGGTTCGGTGGAACGCCACCCGGCGGCACCCGACACGCCAACGCTGACCGAGCTTGGTTTTGACGTCGAGCTGTCCAACAATCGCGGACTTTGGGCTCCGGCCGGCACGCCGGACGAGCTTCTGGAAGCGCTGGAAACGGCATTCGCGAATCTCGCCGACAATGCAGAGTTCGCGGCCGCCATCGAGGCGACCGGCGCCGACATGGTCTTTCGCGGCCGCGAGGACTACAGCATCTACATGAGCCGGCTGGACGAAGCCGTGGAACGCCTGGCCAACCAGCTGGTCCAGTGAAAGGCGACAGAAGAGGCCGCCCCCCCAGCCCTGCGTCCGTGCCCGCCGGGGGGGCGGGTCGGGACGGCGGATTGGAGGGCGTCGCGGAGACGCCCCCCGCTCCGCCCTCCGCGGCGGATGATCAGGGCAGAAGGCCGGATCGGTCGGCCATGCTGCAGGTCCTCTTCAATCTCGCGCTTCTGGTAGCGTTCCTCCTTCTCTTCCGCGTCGCTGCGGACCTGCCGTCCTCGCGTTGGGAACCGCTGGGCGCGGGCAGTTTTCCGCAACTGGTGCTGGCGGTGCTGATGGTGCTGAACCTGGTGATGATCGCCATTAACCTGCGCGCCGCCGGTGCCGAGCTTCGCCGTCACGGGCCCAATATGGGGCGGATCGTCTGGGACAGTCTGCAGTCCTCGGGACTGGTCATCGTGACCTTCGTTTTGTTCGGCCTTTACATGCTGTCGATCCGGCAACTTGGGTTCGTGGCCGCCACGTTCCTGTTTGTTCTGGTGCTGCAGCTTTTGCTAGGCCGGCGGACGCTGCGGGGCGTGGCGCTCGCCTTGGTGATCGCCGGGGTGACGGCCTTTGGCGTCGATTACATCTTCGCTACCTATTTTCGCGTCTTTCTCCCCCCTGGGCAGCTTTGGATATGACCATGGAACGGGGGCGCCCATGATCTCCGGCTTTGCCGTCGGCTTTGCCGAAGTCCTTCAATTTAGCACGCTGGTCCTGATGGTGGCCGGGGTGATCGCCGGGGTGATCGCAGCTGCAATCCCCGGTTTCACGATCACCATGGCCATCGTGCTGACCCTGCCGCTGACCTTCCACATGGCGCCGACACAGGGCATCGCCACAATGCTTGCAGTTTATGTGGGCGGACTGACCGGCGGAATGATCAGTGCTGCTCTGTTGGGCATTCCCGGCACGCCGAGTGCGGTGGCCACCACCTTCGATGCCTTTCCCATGGCGCGCAAGGGCGAGCCAGGACGGGCGCTGGGGCTGGGGATATGGGCGTCCTTCTTCGGAACCCTGGTATCGATCTTCATCCTGGTACTAGCCGCCCCGCCGCTGGCAAGAGTCGCGCTTCAGCTGGGGCCTTGGGAGTATTTCTCGCTGATCGTCTTTGCCCTGACGATCATCGCCGGGATGGTGGGCCGATCGATGCTGCGCGGGCTGATCGCGGGGCTGATCGGTGTGCTGCTGGCCACGGTGGGAAGCGACCCGATGATGGGCGTGCAGCGGTTCAGCTTCGATCTGCGCATGCTGGCGGCGGGACTGCCGTTCCTAGCGGTTCTGATCGGTGTGTACGCTGTCAGCCAGCTGCTGTCAGAGGTGGAGGATACCCGCCGGATACGTTCGGGCGCAGCGCTGATCTCGGGCCGGATCGTGTTCCGGCCTATCGCCTGCATGATGGAAACGCTGCGCCAGCCGGTGAACCTGATCCGGTCGTCGCTGGTGGGCGTGTTCATCGGCGCCGTGCCCGGGGCGGGCGGTAGCATCGCCAACCTGATGGCCTATGATCAGGCGCGCAACGCCTCTAAGACGCCCGAACGCTTCGGCACCGGCATTTCCGAGGGCGTGGTCGCCTCGGAGTCCGGCAATTCGTCCACCGCGGGTGGGGGGCTGATCCCTATGATCGCTCTGGGCATTCCAGGCAGTGCGGTGGATGCCGTCCTGATTGCAGCGCTAATGGTGCACGGAATTAGCGTGGGGCCGCGGCTGACCATCGACAACCCCGAACTGGTCTATTCCATCTTTGTCGCGATGCTGATCGCCGCGGTCATGATGCTGGTGATCTGCCTTGCCACCATGAAGCTGTTCCTCAAGGTCACGGACATCCCCAAGAACATCATCGTGCCGGTGGTGCTGGCCCTGTGTGTGGTGGGCGTGTTCGCGCTGAACAACCGGCTGACGGATGTCTACATCCTGTTTTTCATTGGTGGGCTCGGCTATCTTATGAAGAAGATGGATTATCCGCTGGCGCCGCTGGTGCTGGGCGTGATCCTCAGCCCAATAGCCGAGACCAACCTTCGGCGCGCGCTGATGACCAACGACGACTGGACATTGTTCTTGACGCGACCGATCTCGGCGATCTTCCTTGCGCTGGCGGCGGTTTCGGTGGTCCTCATCCTTCGGCGCAGGCGGCTGCAGAGCTGAACGGCCTAACGGTGCTGGCCTGCCCCTATCGGGTGGTCCGGGTTCAGTCTTAGTGCATGATGGGCCTTGGCGCTACGGTTGGGGTGGCCGGCGAAGCTGCGTCGGATGGCGGAGCCGGCCACTGGAGGGCCTCCGGGGCCGGGGGGCGATAGCCCAGCGATGAGTGCGGGCGCTTCGTGTTGTAGTGGCGGCGCCAGCTCTCGATCACGGTCTTCGCCTCGGCGAGGCTGTAGAAGATCTCGCCGTTGAGAAGCTCGTCGCGGAGCTTGGCGTTGAAGCTCTCGCAGTGGCCGTTCTCCCAGGGGCTGGCGGGCTCGATGTGGGCGGTCCTGGCCCCGACCGCGCCGATCCAGTCGCGCACCGCCTTGGCGATGAACTCCGGGCCGTCGCCGGTGGTCGCTCGGACCAGTGGCGCGACCATCGGCAACTCCGACCTGATGTGGTCGGGCACGCCGCGTGAGGCATGAACAGGTCCGACAGCACGTCGATGACGTCGGTGGATCGGAGCTTCCGGTCGACACGGATCGCCAGGCACTCCCGGGTGAACTCGTCGATGAGGTTGAGCATGCGGAACTTCCTCCCGTTGTGGGTGCGATCCTCGACGAAGTCATGCGACCACACATGGTTCGGGCGCTCGGGCCGCAGACGGATGCAGGACCCGTCGGTCAGCCAGAGCCGGCTCTTCTTCGGTTGCTTCGCAGGCACTTTCAGCTTCGTCGGGGAAACGCCCCACTGGGGCCTTTCCCGATCCTCCTCAGTCCCGCCGCCATATGCGCTCGGCGCGCTTTGCGTTCACCGCCCAGCCCGCCTCTCGGAGGAGCGCCGTGATCCGGCGGTAGCCGTAGCGCCCGTACCGGGTGGCGAGCGCGATGATGTCCGCCGTCAGCGCGTCTTCATCGGCCCGCCCGCGCGGCACCTTCCGGCTCGGGTCGAACGGTGCTGTCCGAGCACGCGACAGGCAAACCGCTCCGA
>SLBI01000072.1 GCA_007126375.1 Paracoccaceae bacterium | reverse complement strand
GCCACTCGCCCCGCCCGCTGCCGACCGCGTCGGCGATGCTGGCGAAGTTGTCGCGGGCGAGCAGGGCGTCGAGGCCGGTCAGGATCTCGGGCACCAGCGACACCCCCCGGAACGCGAGCGCGGTGTAGAGTTGCAGCGCCGTGGCGCCGGCACGGATCTTGGCATAGGCCTGCTCGGCCGAGCCGATGCCGCCGACGCCGATCAGCGGCAGCCCGCCCGCGGTCAGTTGTGACAGCCGTGCCAGCACGCGGGTGGAGCGTTCGAAGAGCGGCGCGCCCGAGAGGCCGCCGGCTTCGGCGGCGGCCGGGCCGGTCAGCCCGTCGCGGGCCAGCGTGGTGTTGGTGGCGGTGATGCCGGCGATGCCGGCGGCGCGTGCGGTCTCGACGATGGCGGCGAGGTCGTCGTCGTTCAGGTCCGGGGCGATCTTGAGAAACAGCGGCAGCGGGCGGGGCAGGGCGGCGTTCGCCTCGTTCACCCGGGCGAGCAGCGCGGCGAGGGCGGCCGGCCCCTGCAATTCGCGCAGCCGTTCGGTGTTGGGCGAACTGACGTTGACCGTGGCGAAATCGACATGGGCGCCGCATGTGGCCAGCACCGCCGCGAAGTCGCCGGCGCGGTCGGGGCTGTCCTTGTTGGCGCCGAGGTTCAGGCCGACGATGCAGCCCTGCGGCCGCCGGGCGAGCCGGGCGGCGATGGCCGCAGCCCCCTCGTTGTTGAAGCCGAAACGGTTGATCACGCCGCCCTGCGCGGGCAGGCGGAACAGGCGCGGGCGCGGGTTGCCGGGTTGCGGGCGGGGCGTGGCGGCGCCGGCCTCGACGAACCCGAAGCCCGCGCGGCACAGGGCCGGCAGGGCCACCGCGTTCTTGTCGAACCCCGCGGCGAGGCCGAGCGGATTCGGCAGCGCCAGCCCGGCGAGCGCAACCTGCAGGCGCGCCCGCCGCACCGTCGCCGGCGCCGGCACGAGGCCGCGGCGCAGGGCTGTCAGCGCAAGGTCATGGGCCCGTTCGGGATCGATCCGCGCGAGCAGCGCCATGCCGGCGCGTTCAAGGAGCGGTGTCATGGCGGGGTGGCCTCCTCGATGATCGATTCGCCGGCACGTTCGGCGAGGGCGAGGCCCTGCGCCCGGCCGGCAAGCCCGGCAAACAGCTCGGGTCCGGTGCCGGTCAGCAGCGCCTGCGCGCCCAGTGCCGCGATCTCGTCATAGAGCGCGGAACGGCGGGACGCATCCAGATGCGCCGCGACCTCGTCGAGCAGCAACAGCGGCGGCGTGCCGGTGTCGACGGCGAGCGCGCGCGCATTGGCGAGCACGAGGGAGATCAGCAGCGCCTTCTGCTCGCCGGTGGAGCACCGTGCCGCCGGTGTGCCCTTGGCGGTGTAGACCGCGGCGACATCGGCACGGTGCGGCCCGGTCAGCGTGCGCCCCGCCGCCATGTCGCGGCGGCGTCCTTCGGCCAGCGATGCCGCCAGCGCGGCCGCGGTCTCGGGCTGCGCCGCGCCCTCCGGCCCGGTCAGGGCGAGCGTTGCGGCCGGAAACGCGGTCTCGGCCCCTGCGGTGGCGTCTTCGATGCGTTGCAGGGCGTGGCGGCGGCCGGCGGCCAATGCCGCCCCCGCCGCCGCCATCTGCGCCTCCAGCGCGGCATGCCATGCGGCATCGGCCACCCCGTCGCGCAGCAGCCGGTTGCGTTCGCGCATGGCCTTGTCATAGGCCAGCGCGGCTTCTGCATGGGACGGGCGGAAGCTGAGGGCGATCCGGTCGAGAAACCGCCGCCGCCCCTCGGCCCCCTCGATCCAGAGCCGGTCCATCGCCGGGGTCAGCCAGAGGACGCGGAGGAGGCGCCCCAGTGCCGCCTGCGGCGCGGGTTTGCCGTCGATGGCGACGGTGCGGGGCCGGCCGGGTTCGGCGGCGGTCTCGACGGTCTCGCCGGAGGACAGGGTGGCGACGATCTTCCAGCCGAGGCCGGCCGGCCGGCGCGTCATCTCGTCGGCCGGCGCGCCGCGCAGTCCGCGACCCGGCGACAGCAGCGAGACCGCCTCGAGCACATTGGTCTTGCCGCTGCCGTTCGGCCCCCACAGCGTCACCGGCCGGCCGTCGAACGCCAGCAGCGTCCGCCGATGCGAGCGGAACTGCGCGAGGGTGATCCGGGCGAGGAACTGCGGCACATGCCCCTGCTAGCCGCAAGCGGCCGGCTGCACCAGCGAGGAAAGGCATCTGCCGGCGATGCTGCGGGCGGGATCGGGCGCAAGGCACGGAGGGCGTGCGGAAAGGCCTTGCGGGATCAGACCCGCATCGGCATCACGACATAGATGGCGGAGGCGTCGTTGCCCTCGCGCATCAGGGTCGGATCGCCGGGCGAGTTGAACAGGAAGACCGCGTTCTCGCGGTCCACCTGGCTGGCGATCTCGAGCAGATACTTGGCGTTGAAGCCGATCTCCAGCCGGTCGTCGGCATAGGCGACGGCGAGTTCCTCCTCGGCGGCGCCGGCGTCGGGGGCGTTGACCGACAGGATCAGCCGGTCGTCTTCCAGCGCCATCTTCACCGCGCGCGAGCGTTCCGACGAGATCGTGGCGACGCGGTCCACGGCGCGGGCGAATTCGGCTGCGTCCACCTCCAGCCGCCGGGCGTTGCCGGTGGGGATGACGCGCGAATAATCGGGGAAGGTACCGTCGATCACCTTGGAGGTCAGCGTGATCTCGGGCGTGGCGAAACGCAGCTTGGTTTCCGAAACGGAGACCGCGATCTGCGCCTCGTCGTCCTCCAGCAGCTTGCGCAACTCGCCCACCGTCTTGCGCGGCACGATCACGCCGGGCATGTCGGCCGCGCCCTCGGGCAGGGGGGCATCCACCCGCGCCAGCCGGTGGCCGTCGGTGGCGACGCAGCGCAGCGCCGGGCCCTCCTCGCCGGTGGCGACATGCATGTAGACGCCGTTGAGGTAATAGCGCGTCTCCTCGGTGGAGATGGCGAACTTCGACTTGTCGAACAGCCGGCGCAGATCCTTCGCCGGGGCGGCGAAGTTGCTGGCGTATTCGGCCGAGGCCATGACCGGAAAATCCTCCTTCGGCAGAGTGGCCAGCGCGAAGTTGGACCGTCCGGCCCGCACCGTCAGCCGGCCGGTGGCGGCGTCGTCGGCGAGTTGCACCAGCGCCCCTTCGGGCAGCTTGCGGATGATCTCGTGCAGCAGCACGGCCGAGACGGTGGTGGCACCGGCCTGTTCGACCATCGCGGGGATCCGGTCCACCACCTCGATATCGAGGTCGGTGGCACGAAAGCTGACGGTGTCGCCCTCGGCCTCGATCAGCACATTGGCGAGGATCGGGATGGTGTTGCGCCGCTCGACCACCGACTGGGCCTGCCCGAGCGCGCGCAGGAGCGGCCCGCGTTCGATGCTGATCCTCATCGCCTTGTCCTTTCCAGCCTTCGGCGCCCTTGCACCCGCGCCGGGACGCCGAGCCTAGTCAATTCCGGCGCGTCCACAAGGGGATTGTGGCCATGTGCGACAGGCGTTGCATGACGGCCGCAGGGCGGCCTCAGGTCGAGAGAAGCCGGCGCAGGAGGCGCAGATCCTCGGCCAGTTGCGGGTCACCGGCGATCAGCGACTCGACCTTCCGGACGCCGTGGATGATGGTGGTGTGGTCCCGCCCGCCGAACCTGCGGCCGATCTCGGGCAGCGAGCGGGTGGTCAGCTCCTTGGACAGATACATCGCCACCTGCCGCGGCCGGGCCAGCGTGCGCACCCGCTTCGGGCCGATCATGTCGGCCAGGCGGATGTTGTAGTGCTCGGCCACCTTGCGCTGGATCTCCTCGATGGTGACGCGGCGGTCCGAGGCGCGCAGGATGTCGGCGAGGCAGTCCTGCGCCAGTTCCAGCGTGATCTCGCGACCGACCAGCGAGGCGAAGGCATGCAGCCGCGTCAGCGCCCCCTCCAGCACGCGCACATTGCTGGTGATCTTGTGGGCGAGGAATTCCAGCACATCGGGGGCCACGCGGATCGAGGGATCGTCGCGGACGAAGCCCTCCACCTTCTGCTGCAGGATTCCGAGCCGCAGTTCGTAATCGGTCGGATGCAGGTCGACGACGAGGCCCCACTGCAGCCGCGAGATGATGCGATCCTCGAGATCCTTGATCTCGCCCGGGGCGCGGTCGGCCGAGATCACCACCTGCCGGCGCTGATCGACCAGCGCGTTGAAGGTGTGGAAGAACTCTTCCTGGGTGCTGTCCTTGCCGGCGATGAACTGCACGTCGTCCACCATCAGCACGTCGACCGAGCGGAAAAGCTGCTTGAAATCCATGATCTGCTTGTCGCGCAGCGCCTGGATGAAGCGGTACATGAACTGCTCGGCCGAGACGTAGAGCACCTTCAGATCGGGCCGGCCGCGGCGCAGCTCCCAGGCCATGGCATGCATCAGATGCGTCTTGCCCAGCCCGACGCCGCCGTAGAGGAACAGCGGGTTGAAGCCCACCGGACCGGCCTCTGCCACCCGCCGGGCGGCGGCATGGGCCAGTTCGTTCGGCTTGCCCACGACGAAGCTGTCGAAGGTGAAGCGCGG
>SLBI01000230.1 GCA_007126375.1 Paracoccaceae bacterium | reverse complement strand
TTCTGGCCGCGCATGGGGTGACCGCCGCCGACGGGCCGCTGCGGCTTCTGGCGCAGCCGCGGGTCATGGGGCGGGTGTTCAACCCGGTCAGCTTCTGGCTGGCGCATGACCGGGCGGGCGCGCTGCGCGCGGTCATCGCCGAGGTCAACAACACCTTCGGCGACCGGCATTGCTATCTCTGCACCCTGCCCGGCCAGCGGCCGATCACCCGGCACGACCTCCTCTCGGCGCGCAAGGTGTTCCATGTCTCGCCGTTTCAGGCGATTGCGGGCGGCTATAGATTCCGCTTCGACATCCGCGCCGACCGCATCGGCATCTGGATCGACTATCGCGGACCGCACGGCCGCCTCTACGCCACGCTGACCGGCCGGCGGCGCCCGCTCACGGCGGCGCGGCTGACGCGCGCCCTGGTCCGGCGGCCCTTCGGCGCGGCCCGGGTGCTCGGGCTGATCCACTGGCAGGCGCTGCGGCTGTGGCGCAAGGGCGCGACATTCCATTCCCGCCCCGAGCCGCCGGCCGAGGAGGTGACGCGATGACCCTCGCCGCCACGCCGGCCCGCGCCGGGGGGCTGCCGGGCTATGCGCTGTTCGCCGGGCTGCTGGCGATGGCCGGGCTGCCCATCTACATCCACGCGCCGAAGTTCTATGTCGACAATTTCGGTGTGTCGCTGGCGGCGCTGGGCGTGGCGCTGGTGCTGTTGCGGGGCTTCGACTTCCTGCAGGATCCGGCGCTGGGCTGGCTGGCCGAGGCGACGCGGCGCCATCGCGCGGCGGCGGTGACGGCGGCGGCCGCGGTCATGGCGGTGGCGATGCTGGGGCTCTTCGCCGTGCCACCCCCGATCGCGCCGCTCCTGTGGTTCGGGATCACTCTGACCGCACTCTTTTCCGCCTACAGCTTCCTTACCATCGCCTTCTACAGCCAGGGCGTCGCCAAGGCCGCGGCGCTGGGTGAACGTGGCCATGTCCGGCTGGCGACCTGGCGCGAGACCGGGGCACTGATCGGCGTCTGTCTCGCCTCGGTCGCGCCGACGGTGCTGGCGCAGGGATTCGCCGCGCCCTTCGCGCTGTTTGGCGTCCTGTTTGCCGGGCTTTGCGCGGCGGCGGTGCTGGGCATGCGGGGCGAATGGCAGGCGGCCCCCGTGGCGCAGGAGACAAGCTTTCGCCTGGTGCTTGCCGATCGCACGGCGCGGCGCCTGCTGGTCATCGCCTTTCTCAACGCCGCACCGGTGGCCGTGACCTCGTCGTTGTTTCTCTACTTCGTCGAGAGCCGTCTGCAGGCACCGGGCTGGGAGGGGCCGCTGCTGCTGCTTTTCTTCGTCGCCGCAGCGGGCGCTGCCCCGCTCTGGGGCCGGGCGGCCGAGCGCTACGGGGCCAAGCGGGTGCTCCTGCTCGGCATGTCGCTCGCCATCGCCGCCTTTGCCTTCGCCGCTTTTCTCGGCCCCGGCGATCTCTGGCCCTTCGCCCTCGTCTGCCTCGCCTCGGGGGCGGCGCTGGGGGCCGACCTGACGCTCCTGTCCGCAATCTTCGCCCGGCGCATGGAGCGCGTGTCGCCCGACGCCTCGCGTGCCTTCGGGCTGTGGGCCTTTACCACCAAGGCGACGCTCGCGGTCTCGGCCGGCGTGGTGCTGCCGATTCTCGGCGCATCGGGCTTCGTCTCGGGAGACACGGGCAACACCATCGAGGCGCTCGCGACCCTGACCTTTCTCTACGCCATCCTGCCTTGCGGGTTGAAACTCGCCGCCCTCGCACTGCTGGCGGCCACAAGCATCGAAGAGAGCTGATCCATGCAACCTGTCCTGTTCCTCCTCCTCGGCGTTGCGCTCACCCTCGGGCTGATCCTTGTCGCCGGACGTTTCGTCGGCTTCCGCAGCCAGCGGCCCGCGCATTTCACCGGGCAGGGCCCGCAGTTCGACCTGCGCGAACACCTCAACGGCCCGATCCTGTGCGAGGGCGTGATCTATGGGCCGCTCGGGCGGGTCTCGTCGCGGTTCGTCGCCGACATGGAGGCGCACTGGGACGGCAACAAGGGCGTCATGACCGAGCATTTCCGCTATGACAGCGGCGCCACCCAGACCCGCGAATGGCGGCTGACGCTCGGCAACGACGGTCAGGTCCGGGCCGAGGCGGACGATGTCGAAGGCGTGGGCGAGGGCTGGGTATCCGGGCCGACGGCGCTGCTGAAATACCGCATTCGGCTGCCCGAAGCCTCGGGCGGGCATGTGCTCGACACCACCGACTGGATGTATCTGGTCGAGAACGGCGCGATCATGAATCGCTCGCAGTTCCGAAAATACGGGATCAAGGTCGCCGAACTGGTGGCCACCATGCGCCGGAAGGACTAGGAAGGCCCGGATCTGGGCGACGGGAGACGGGCGATGCGCGATTGGGCCGGCAAGCGTTACTGGCTGGTGGGGGCCTCGGAGGGCCTTGGTCGGGCGCTGGCGGAGGTGATGAGCCGCTGCGGCTGCGAACTTGTCCTCAGCGCGCGCAGCCGCGACCGGCTGGAGGCGCTGGCGGCAGAGCTTCCGGGCCTGTCCACGGTCGTGCCGGTAGACGTCACCGACATGGCCTCGGTCCGCGCCGCGGCCGAGTCGGCGGGCGAGATCGACGGTGTGGTGTTCCTTTCGGGGGTCTACTGGCCCTTCGGCGCGAAGGATTGGGACGCCGAGCGGGCGGTCGCGATGGCGGATGTGAACTTCACCGGCGCGGTCCGGGTGCTGGGCGCAGTGGTCCCCGGCATGATCGCGCGCGACGCCGGACACATTGTCATCACCGGGTCGCTGGCGGGGTTCCGCGGCCTGCCGGGCTCGATCGGCTATGGCTCGTCCAAGGCCGGAGCGATGCACCTGGCCGAGTCGATGCGGGCCGATCTGCGGCGTACCGGCGTGACGGTGCAGCTTGCCAACCCCGGCTTCATCCGCACGCGGCTGACCGACAAGAACGATTTCAGCATGCCTTTCCTGATGGAGCCCGAGGCAGCGGCGCGCCGGATGTTCGAGCACATGAGCTCGGACCGTTTCGCAGCGAGCTTTCCGACCCTGTTCTCCCTGGTGTTCCGCGGCGCGAACCTCCTGCCCGACGCGCTCTACTACCGGCTTTTCGGCGCCCGCTGACCCCCCGCGCCCGGGCGTTGCCGCCGGGCGGGGGCTTGCCGGGTCGCGGTGCGGCAGGTGGCGCGATGGACCGAAAGCGGCACCCCCAAGCCGCCTCCTGCATTGCCCTCCGCGCATCGCCATGCAAAGGTAACGTCATGCTGTCGGGCACCCTTCGGTTTCCGCGCGGCCCAGCCGCCGCCCTTTTCGCCGCCCTTGTGCTCGCCGCCCCGGCGGCGGGGGCACTGGAGCGTGTTTCGCTCGCCGCCCCCGGCGCGGACGACGCGCTTGAGGCTCGGCTGCGCGCGGCCTCGCTGCTGCTGGAGGCGGAGGCGGCCGACACCACCGATCCACAGGAACTTCTCGCCGCGGCGCGGGCGGAATACGGCCGCATGGTCGCGGTGCTGTACGGCGCTGGCTTCTATGGGGGCGTGGTTTCGGTTCGGCTGGACGGGCGCGAGGCGGCAGAGTTCTCGCCGCTGGAGGTGCCGCGTGCGATCGCCGAGATCACCGTCACCATCGACCCGGGGCGCCGCTACAGCTTCGTCCGCGCCGAGGTCGCGCCGCTCGCGCCCGACACCGAGTTGCCCGCGGGTTTCGCCACGGGGGAACCGGCGCGGTCCAACCTCGTCCGCGACGCAACTCAGGCGGCGGTGAGCGGTTGGCGCGCGGCCTCGCATGCCAAGGCAGAGCCCGGCGAGGCGCGCATCGTCGCCAATCATCCGGAGGCCACGCTGGATGCCCGTGTCGCGATCATTCCCGGGCCTGCCGTCACCTTCGGCCGGCTGATCATCCGCGGTGAGGAACGGATGCGCACCAATCGGGTGCGCAAGATCGCCGGCCTGCCCGAGGGCGCCCCGTTCGATCCTGCGGCGGTGACAACGGCCGCACAGCGGCTGCGTCGCACCGGCAGCTTCGCCTCGGTGGCGTTGAGCGAGGCGGAAACGCTCGGCCCTGGCGACACGCTCGACATCACCGCCACGCTGATCGAGGCGCCGCTGCGCCGCTTCGGCCTGGGCGCCGAACTGGACAGCGACGACGGGCTGCGGCTTTCCGCCTTCTGGCTGCACCGCAACCTTCTCGGCGGCGCCGAGCGGCTGCGCATCGAGGGCGAGGTGGGTGGGCTGGGCTCGCGCATCGGCGGGAGTGAGTTCCGATTCGCAGCGAGCCTGGCCCGACCGGCCACCCTCACCCCCGAAACCACCCTCACATTGGGCGCCACCGCCGAGACGGTGCGCGAACGCGATTACGACGCCCGCCAGATCGGTGCGGCGATCGGGCTGACGCATATCTTCAGCGACCGGCTCACCGGCGAGCTGGGGCTTGGCTATCGCTACGAGCGCAGCACGGATGCCACCGGAACGCGCACGCGCTCTGTCGTCGTCCTGCCGGCGGCGCTGCGCTACGACCGGCGCGATGACGAGCAGGACGCGCGCCGTGGCTACTTCGTGGAACTGCAGGCGACCCCCTTCCTCGGGCTCGAAGACACTGGAACCGGCGGGCGCATCGCACTGGATGCGCGCGGCTATCTGCCGGCAGGCGACCGTCTGGTGTTCGCGGCGCGGGCGCAGATCGGCTCGGTCGTCGGCGCACCGCTGGACGACACGCCGCGGCAGTTCCTGTTCCTCTCCGGTGGCAGCGGCACGGTGCGCGGCCAACCCTACCGCTCGCTTGGGGTGGATCGGCCGGCGCCGGGCGGCGAGACGGTGCTGGTGGGCGGGCGCGGCTTCGCCGGCCTGGCGGCGGAACTGCGCGTCGATGTGACCGAGACGATCGGCATCGTCGGCTTCGCCGATGCCGCCATGATCAGCGAGGACAGTTTCCTTTCGGGGGCGCGCTGGCATGCGGGCGCCGGCCTTGGACTGCGCTATCGCACTGGGATCGGGCCGATCCGGGTGGACATCGGCGCCCCGGTGGGCGGCGCCACCGGCAACGGCCCGCAACTTTATGTCGGTATCGGGCAGGCATTCTGATGACGCGCAAGCCCCTGCAAATCTGCCGCGCGGCGGCACTCCGGCTGTCGATGGCGCTGGCGACGACGCTGGCTCTGGTCGTGCCTCAGCCGGTGGCCGCACAGGACGACGGTCCCGGCTTTCTCACGCGGCTGTTGCAGGATCAGCTTTCGGGGGCGGGCCGCGAGGTGCGCATCCGCGGCTTCGAGGGGGCGCTGTCCTCGCGCGCGCGAATGGCCGAGATGACGATCGCCGACGATGAGGGCATCTGGCTGACCCTGCGGGATGCCGAGCTTGACTGGAACCGCGCCGCGCTGCTGCGCGGCCGGCTCAGCGTCAACGCGCTGAGCGCGGCCGAGATTCTGTTCGAGCGGCTGCCCGACACCGGCCCGGGAGCGCCGCCCAGCCCCGAGGCCACGCCCTTCGCCCTGCCCGACCTGCCGGTGGCCGTGCGCATCGGCGAGCTGCGCGCCGAACGGGTGGAACTCGGCGCGGCTCTGTTCGGTGCGCCGGCGGTGGTCCGGCTGGAAGGTCGGGCGACGCTGGAGGACGGCGACGGCGACACCGCACTGCGGGCCGAACGGATCGACGGCGCCGAGGGGCGGCTGCTGCTCGAGGGGAGCTTTTCCAATGCGTCCCGCGTGCTGGCGCTGGATCTCGACCTGACCGAAGGCCCGGAAGGGATCGCCGCGACGCTGATGGGATTGCCCGGCGCGCCAGCCCTGACGCTGCGTGTCGCCGGCACCGGGCCGCTCAGCGATTACCGGGCCGACATCGGCCTGGCGACGGATGGCGCCGAGCGGCTGGCCGGTGAGGTGACACTGGCCACGGATGATGCAGGTGCGCAGCGCTTCGGCGTCGATCTGGGCGGTGATGTGGCGCCGCTTTTCGCGCCGGAGTTCCGCGGCTTCTTCGGCGCCGAAACGCGGCTTGAACTCGTCGGCGCGCAACTGCCCGACGGGCGCACGGAGATCTCGCGGCTCGACCTCGCCGCCGAGGAACTGGCGCTGACCGGCGCCCTGGCGCTCGGGCCGGACGGGCTGCCCGAGCGCATGGCGCTGCAGGGGCGGATCGGACGGGCGGATGGCGCGCCGGTTCTCCTGCCGCTTGCCGGGCCGCGCACCAGGCTCGGTTCGCTGCGGCTCGATCTCGATTTCGACGCCGCGCGCGGCCCTGACTGGACCGGCGCGCTGGTGCTGGAGGGGCTGGAACGACCCGACCTCTCTGCCGGGCGCATCGGTCTGACCGCCACCGGGCTGATCGCCGAGGCGCCGGCAGCCGTGGCGGCCGATATCGATTTCACCGCTACCGGCCTCGCGCCCACAGATCCGGGGCTTGCCGAAGCGCTGGGCGACGCGCTCAGCGGCACGGCGCGGCTGGAATGGCGGCAGGGCGCCCCGCTGGCCCTGCCGCGGCTCGTGCTCGGCGGCGAGGATTACGGCCTTTCCGGTTCGGCGCAGCTTTTCGAGGGGGTTCTCTCCGTTGACCTCGACGCCCGGCTTGCGGCACTGGCGCGGTTTTCGGGCCTCGCCGACCGGCCGCTAGGGGGTTCAGCGACCGGGCGTCTGACCGGCAGCGTGGTGCCGCTGTCGGGCGGGTTCGACCTTGACCTCGCGGTGGAAAGCCGCGACCTCACCCTCGACATCGCCGAGGCCGACCGGCTGCTGGCCGGCACCGCGCGGATCGACGGCGGCATCGCCCGCGACGCCACCGGCACCACGATCCGCGACCTCAACCTCACGGCACAGAGCCTGACGGCTCGGATCGACGGCACACTGCGCAGCGCCGGCAGCGAAATCGCGGCGACACTGGATTTCGAAGATCTGGGCGTGCTTGGCCCCGGCTATTCCGGCCGGCTGGAGGCCGAGGCACGGCTCGACGGCGAGGGGCCGGCGACGGCACAACGGCTCACCGCGACGGCCACCGGCAGCGACATCACCCTCGGCGTGCCGGAACTCGACCGGCTGCTCGCGGGGGAAAGCCGTATCCGTGCCGAGGCCCGCCTCGCCCCCGGGGTGACCCTGATCGACCGCTTCACCCTGGGCGCGCGCACCCTTGCGGTGGAAGCGACGGGGCGCATCGGCGATGCCGGGACCGAGCTGGCGGGCCAGCTGGATTTCTCGGATCTCGGTGTGCTGGGTCCGGGCTATGTCGGCCGTGTCCGGGCCGAGGCACGGCTGATCGCCGCCGCCGGCGCCGAGCGGCTGCGGATGAGCGCAACCGGCACGGATCTGGGCCTTGGCCGGCCCGAGCTTGACCGGCTGCTGGCGGGCGACAGCCGGCTTGCCCTGGAGGCCACGCGCGAGGCCGGCGCCATCGACATCGCCAGCCTGACGCTTGCCACGGCAAGCGGCCTCACGGCCGAGGGCGCAGGACGCATCGCCCCCGAGGGCAGCGATTTCTCCGGCCGGCTGGGACTTGCCGATCTGGGCGTGCTCGCCGAGGGGCTGGCCGGGCAGATCACGGCCGAAGCCAGCGTGACCGACACAGCCGGCCGGCAGCGCCTGAGCGCCACCGCCCGCGCACGGGGCCTCGGCACCGGCCAGGCGCCGGTGGACCGGCTGCTGGCGGAGGGCCTGGAGGCGCGGATCGAGGCGGGGTTCGAGAGCACGCGCGAGGGTGGCGTCTTCAGCCTCGACGCGCTGCAACTGACCGCGCCGACCGGGCTTTCGGTCGTCGCCTCGGGTCGGCGCGCGCCGGAGGACGGCGGCGCGAGAACCGTCACCGAACTCGACGCCGAGGCCGTGCTTCAGAGCCTTGGCGCGCTGGGACCGCGCTTTGGCGGCCGGTTGGGCCTGGAGGCGCGCTATCGCGAGACGGACGACGGGGCGGCGCCCGACCGCCGCCTCGAGCTGACCGCGGGCGGACAGGACATCGTCACCGGCCTATACGAGCTTGACGTGTTGCTGCGCGGCGCCTCGCGCCTGACGCTGGAGGCGACCCAGCTGGGCGAGCGTCTGCGGATCCGCGGTGCACGGCTGACCTCGCCACTGCTGACCGCCGAGGCCGACGCCACGGTCGAGGGCACGACACGACGGCTCGATCTGTCGGCACGGCTGAGCGATCTTGCGGCACTGGTGCCGGGCTTCGACGGGCCGGCCACGGCTACCGGCACGATCACCGACGCGCCGGGCAACCGCTACGAGATCGATCTCGCCGGCACCGCGCCGGGCGGGATCGACGCGCGCGTGCGCGGCCAGATGGGGCGCGACCTCACGGCGGCGCTGGCAATCTCGGGGCGCGGCAATCTGGCATTGGTCAACCGTTTCGCCGATCCGATCAACATTCAGGGGCCGCTGGCCTTCGATCTCCGGCTCGACGGGCCGCTTGGTCTCGACGCCCTGTCGGGCACGGTGTCGACCAGCGGTGCACGGGTGGTCGCACCGCGCAATGCGGTGACGGTGGAGGCGATCGAGGCGCAGGCGCGGCTCGGCGGCGGCGCGGTGCAGCTCGATGCCACCGCGGCGATGCAGGGCGGCGGCACCCTCGCCGCCGGCGGCCGGGTGGAACTGGCGCCACGCCTTCCGGCACAGATCGACGTGACACTGGACCGGGCACAGATCACCGACCGGCGGGTGTTCGAGACGCGGCTTTCGGGCGCGCTCCGGCTGGACGGCCAGCTGGTGGGCGGCGGGCGGGTCAGCGGCGCGCTGACGCTTGCCGACACCGAGGTGCGTATCCCTTCCACCGGCCTCGGTGCCGGCGGCTATGTGCCGCCCGGCATGGTGCATTTCGGCGAGACGCCGGCACAGCGCGCGACCCGCGAACGGGCCCGGCTGAACGGCGATGCCGATGCCGCACGGGGGAACAACGCCTTGGCGCTCGACCTGACGCTGTCCAGCCCGAACCGGGTGTTCATACGCGGTCGCGGTCTCGACGCCGAGTTCGGTGGCGGGCTTCGGCTGACCGGCACGACCGCATCCGTCGTGCCCTCTGGGGAATTCACCCTGCTGCGTGGCCGCCTCGACATCCTCGGCCGCCGGTTCACCCTGTCGGACGGGATCGCCCGGCTCACCGGACGCTTCATCCCCTATCTGCGGATGACGGCCACCACCGCGACCGACGGGATCACCGCGCAGATCGTGGTGGAGGGCGAGGCGGACACGCTGAACATCAACTTCCTGTCGGTGCCGGAACTTCCCGAGGAGGAGGTTGTCGCGCGCATCCTGTTCGGCCGTGGGCTCGACCGCCTCTCGCCCTTCCAGGCCGCCCAGCTCGCCTCGGCGGTGGCCACGCTGGCCGGGCGCGGTGGCGAGGGTTTGACGGGGCGGTTGCGGCAGGGCTTTGGCCTCGACGATCTCGACGTCGCCACGCGCGAAGACGGGACCGCGGCGCTGCGGGTCGGCCGCTACCTGACCGAACGGATCTACACCGATGTCACGGTCGATTCCGAAGGCCGCAGCGAGGTCTCGATCAACCTCGACGTCACGCCCTCGGTCACTGTGCGCGGCCGCACCGACAGCGAGGGCCGCAGTGGGCTCGGGATCTTCTTCGAGCGTGACTACTGAACCAGCGATGCGACCGCGCCGGCCCCGGAAGCGGTGGTCAATCCCAGATCACCTCGCCGAGAAATATGTACCCGGCGCCGTAGATCGTCTTGATCAGACGCGGGTTGCGCGGGTCCTCGCCAAGCTTGGTGCGCAGCCGCGAGATCCGCACATCCATTGCCCGGTCGAAGCTTTCGCCGGCGCCGCCGCCCAGCGCCTCCTGCATCTGGCCGCGACTGATCAACCGACGCGGACTTTCCAGAAAGAGCCGCAGCACCTCGCCCTCGGCATGGCTGAAAGGGACTTCCCGGCCGGCCGGATCGTTGAGCGCGTAGCGGTCGAAATGCGCCGTCCAGCCGTTGAAGCGCGCGACCTGCGGCGCCTTGCCGCCCCCCCCACCGCGGCCGCGCCGCAACCGGGCACGCACCCGGGCGACCACCTCGGCCGGTTCGAAGGGCTTGATGATGTAATCGTCGGCCCCCAACTCCAGCCCGGTCACCCGGTCCTGCACCTGCGCCCGGCCCGAGACGATGATGATCGCCGCCCCTCCTTCCAGCGCGAGGCGATGCACCAGCGCCAACCCGTCGCGATCCGGCAGGCCCAGATCGACGAGGCAGACATCGGGCGTCGCCCGGCGCAGCGCCGCCTCGAACTCGGTCGCCCGGGCGAAGCAGGAGGTGCGGAAGCCCGCCTCCTCCAGAGTTTCGGAGAGCATGCGGCGGATTTCGGGCTCGTCGTCCAGGATCGCGACATGGGGCACGAGGGAGGCCGCGGGCTGATCTGCCCCTGATCCGTTCATGCTGCCGCCGCCGGCGCCAGAAAGGCCGCAAGTTCCGCCGCATCGAAGGGCTTGGCCAGCACGGGAAGACCCGCAGCAAGGGCCGCGGCACGGCGGGCATCGCCCGGGGGCAGCGAGGTCATCAGCCGGATCTCGGCGCCGCAACCGGCCGCGCGCAGCCGCTCGGCCAGCCCCAGACCGTCGGTCGGGCCGGCGAGGTTCACGTCCGAAAGCACCATGCCGATCTCGGGCATGGCGGCGAGCGCGAGCGCCTCTTCGCCGCTGGCCGCCTCGATCACCGAATGGCCCAGATCCGTGAGCATGTCGCGCACGCCGACGCGGATCTCCTCGCTGTCCTCGACCAGAAGCACCAGCCGCGATGGCCGCGGCGGGACCGTGCGTCGCAGCGGCAGGCGAAGCATCACCAGCGCCCCGCCGCCGGGCCGGTTCGACAGCCGCACGGTGCCGCCGGCCAACTGGGTCTGGTCGTAGACCATGGCAAGCCCCAGCCCGGAACCGGCGCCGCTCTTGGTGGTGAAGAAGGGTTCGAGGCCATGCGCCAGCGCCGTGTCGTCAAAGCCGGGGCCGCTGTCGGCGACCGCGATCTCGACCCAGACGTCATCCAGCGGCTGCGCGACAAGACGGATGGCACCACGCTGCGCCCCCGAGGCGCGGATCGCGTCGCGAGCGTTGAGGATGAGGTTCAGCAGCGAATCCTGCAGTGCACCAGCGTCGAGCAGCAGTGGCGCCTCCAGACCCTCGCAGGCAACCTCCAACCCGATGCCTGCGGGCAGGCTGGGCGCAGCCAGCGTGCACAATTCGGCAAGAAAGACCGGCAGCGCCACCGGCCCGGGCCGTAGTGTGCGTGGCCCCGACATCGCCGCCAGCCGGTCGAGCATGCGCCCGCCGCGCCGGGCTGCAGCCGCCGTCGCCGTCACCAGTTCGCGGCCCTCCTCGGGCAGCGGCAGCCGGCCCAGCCGCTCCTGCAGCCCGAGGATGATCGTCAGCAGGTTGGCGAAATCATGCGCGAGCCCCGAGGTGAGCTGTGCGGCAAGCTCGCGTTTCTTCGTCTGCGCCAGCGCGGCGCGGGCCTGGGCCTCTTCCGTCACGTCGGCCGAGAGCAGATAGACCCCGCGTGCCGCCTGCCCCGGACCGCCGGCATCCGGGGTGAAGGCGACCCGGATGCGCCGGCCGCTTTCGTCATGGGTGAATTCCAGCACGCTCGCCTCGCCCGACAGCGCCCGTTCCAGCCGCGGCGCGATCCGGGCGAAGACCTGCGCCCCCAGCACGCGCCGCGCCGGCAGACCGACGATGTCGCGCGGGACGCCCGGCAGGATCGTCGAGAGCCGGCGGTTGGAGTAGGTGTAGACGAACTCCCGGTCCACATGGGCGATATGGGCAGGCATCATCTCGGTGGTCAGCCGCGTGCGCGCCTCCATCTCGGTCAGTTCGCGCTTGGCCTCTTCCAGCGCCGCGTTGGAGGCAGCGAGCGCGCGATTGGTCTGCGCCAGCCTGCGACTGTCGGCAAGCAACTGCTCGGACAACTCGTCGGCGCGCGCTTTCAGCAGCCGTTCCTGATACTTGATCTCGGTGATGTCGGTATAGACGGTGACCCAGCCGCCCTGCGGCAGCGGCGCGCCCTCGACACTGATCCAGCGACCGTTGGGGCGGGCGCGCTCCATGTAATGCGGCTCGAAGGCCCGCGCGGCCTGCACGCGGATTCGCACCGCCTCGTCGGCATCCTCGAGCGAACCGTATTCCCCGCGCTGCACGAGATAGCGGATCGTGTCTTCGAACCGGGCGCCGGGGGTGACCACCCAATCGGGCAGATCGAACATCTCCTGAAAGCGGCGGTTGCAGTTCGCCAGCCTGAGATCGCTGTCATAGATCGACAGAGCCTGCTGGATCAGGTTCAGCCCGGCACGGGTCAGCTTCGCGGTGCCCTCCTCGCCCTGACCCATCCACGCCTCCCGCTGCCACCGCATCGGTCTAGCAGCACCTCCCCTGCGTCGCAACAATTCGCAAGGATTGGGCAAAAGTGACGCAATACTTGGTCGTCACCCCGAACCAGCACGGGGAGGGTGCCGCGAGTGAGGAGGCCCGGCGCGCCGGCCTGCATAGGCAGGCGCGCGGGCGGCGGCATCAAGGACGAGGGGGGATGCGTGCAGCAGATTGCCACGCAGGACAAGGACGCACCGCCGCCGATGGCGCCGGCCCAGGCCGGTGCGCAGTCCATTCCGGCCCTGCTGGCGCGCAATGCGCAGCTCCATGGCCCGCGCACCGCTTATCGCGAGAAGGAATTCGGCATCTGGCAGGCCTGGACCTGGGCCGAAACCGCTGACGAGGTTCGCGCAATCGCGCTCGGGCTCCTCGCGCTGGGGCTGGAACGTGGCGACTACGTTGCGATCATCGGCCGCAACCGCCCGGCACTCTACTGGTCGATGGTGGCGGCGCAGATGTGCGGGGCGATCCCGGTGCCGCTGTATCAGGACGCGGTGGCCGAGGAGATGGCCTATGTGCTCGACCACTGCGGCGCCCGCTTCGTGATCGCCGGCGATCAGGAGCAGGTGGACAAGGTCATCGAGGTGCAGGAGCACGTCCACTGCATCGAGCAGATCGTCTATGTCGACAAGCGCGGCATGCGCAAATACGACCACAGCCGCATGAACTGGCTGGCCGATGTGCAGGCCGAGGGCAAGGTCGCCCACCAGCGCTTCGCGAACGAGCTCGACACCCGCATCGGCGAGCTGACCTACGACCACACCTGCGTCATGCTCTACACCTCGGGCACCACCGGCAAGCCCAAGGGCGTGGTGCTGTCCAACCGAAACATCATCGAGGCGTCGAAATCCTCGGCCGAGTTCGACCGGCTGAGCGAGCGGGAAGAGACCCTTGCCTATCTGCCCATGGCCTGGGTGGGCGACTTCATCTTCTCCATGGGTCAGGCCTACTGGTGCGGCTTCTGCGTCAACTGCCCCGAACGGCCCGAGACGATGTACGAGAACCTGCACGAGATCGCGCCGACCTATTTCTTCGCCCCGCCGCGCTATTTCGAACAGCGCATCACCATCCTGACGATCCGGATGGAGGATGCCAGCCGGCTGAAGCGCTGGATGTACCGCCATTTCATGGCCCATGCCGCCCGCGTCGGTCCGAAGATCCTCAACGGCGAGGATGTCGGGCTGTGGGATCGGCTGACATACCGCCTTGGCGATCTGCTCGTCTACGGCCCGGTGCGCGACCGCGCCGGGATGAGCCGGGTGCGCGTGGCCTATACCGCGGGCGAGGCGATCGGGCCCGAGATCTTCGACTTCTGGCGCTCGCTCGGGATCAACCTGAAGCAGCTCTACGGCCAGACCGAGGCGAGCGTGTTCATCACCCAGCAGCCCGACGGCGAGGTGCGCTCCGACACGGTGGGCGTGCCCTCGCCGGGGGTGGAGGTGAGGATCGCCGAGAACGGCGAGGTGTTCTACCGCTCGCCCGGGGTCTTCGTCGAATACTACAAGAACCCGGAGTCGACCGCGTCGACCAAGGACGCCGAGGGCTGGGTCGCCACCGGCGACGCCGGCTTCTTCGAGGAGGGCACCGGCCACCTGCGCATCATCGACCGCGCCAAGGATGTGGGCAAGATGGCTGATGGCAGGCTCTTCGCGCCGAAATACGTCGAGAACAAGCTGAAGTTCTATCCCAACATCCTCGAGGCGGTGGTGTTCGGGGCCGATCGCGAGATGTGCACGGCCTTCCTCAACATCGACCTCACCGCGGTGGGCAACTGGGCGGAGCGCAACAACATCGCCTACTCCAGCTATCAGGAACTGGCCGGCCATCCGAAGGTGCTGGAAATGGTCCAGTCCCATGTCGAGGAGGTGAATGCCTCCGTCGCGGATGACAGGATGCTCTCGGGCTGCCAGATCCACCGCTTCCTCGTGCTGCACAAGGAACTCGACGCCGACGACGGCGAGATGACCCGGACCCGCAAGGTGCGCCGCCGCATCGTCGAGGAGAAATACGCCGACCTGATCGCTGCCCTCTACGACGGCTCCTCGAGCGTCTACACCGAGACCGAGGTCACCTACGAGGATGGCCGCAAGGGCAGCATCAAGGCGACGCTGGAAATCCGCGACGCCCGCGTGCAGGCGACGGCAGAAAGGATGGCGGCACAATGAGCGAAGAGACCGGCATACCGATGACGGACAGGATCGTGGCAGGGCTGATTGCACTGGCCGGGCTGGTGCTGGTCTGGGCGTTGCAGTTCGTGCTGCCGGACTGGCTGCGCGACGGCACCCACGGGGTCATCACCGGCGGCTTCGGCATCGTCGCGGCAACCCGGCTCTGGCCGGGGTTGCCCGTGCGCAAGCTGCCGTGGTGGCTGGGGGCGATCGTGCTCTACGGCATCGCGGTCGCACTTGTGGGGCGGATCTGATGGGCCGGCCCGAACCGGCGGGGAGGCAGGCATGAGCATCGCCGACGCACGCGCGCTGCCGGTCAACGAGATGGTGACCGATGCCTCCGAAGGTTATCTCACCGCCGACGGCCGCCGGATCGGCGGCGTCATCATGGAGATGCGCAACATCACCCTGCGCTTCGGCGGGGTGGTGGCGATCAAGGATATCTCCTTCGACATCCGAGAGGGCGAGATCCGCGCCATCATCGGCCCGAACGGCGCCGGCAAGTCCTCGATGCTGAACGTGATCTCGGGCTTCTACCACCCGCAGGAGGGCGAGGTCTGGTTCCGCGGGCAGCGCCGGCCGCGGATGCGCCCCTATCAGGTCGCCCGTCAGGGTATCGCCCGCACCTTCCAGAACATCGCGCTGTTCGAGGGGATGAGCGTGCTCGACAACATCATGACGGGCCGGCTCAACCACATGAAATCCTCGATCCTGACGCAGGCGCTGTGGTGGGGGCCGGCCGCGGCGGAGGAAAGCGCGAACCGCGCCCAGGTCGAGAAGATCATCGATTTCCTCGAGATACAGCACATCCGCAAGACACCGGTGGCGCGACTGCCCTACGGGCTGAAGAAGCGCGTGGAACTTGCCCGCGCACTCGCGGCCGAGCCGCGGATCCTGCTGCTGGACGAGCCCATGGCCGGCATGAACGTCGAGGAAAAGGAGGACATGTCACGCTTCATTCTCGACGTGAACGACGAGTTCGGCACCACGACCGTGCTGATCGAGCATGACATGGGGGTGGTGATGGACCTCTCCGACCGCGTGGTGGTGATGGACTACGGCAAGAAGATCGGCGACGGCACCCCGGACGAGGTCCGCGGCAACCAGGCGGTAATCGACGCCTATCTGGGGGTGGCGCATGACTGAG
>SLBI01000355.1 GCA_007126375.1 Paracoccaceae bacterium | reverse complement strand
TGACATGGCCGCTGTGATACAGATCCACGAAATGAGCGCACTCGCTGTCGGCACGGATAAGACGGCGTCAACCGTCCTGTACAAGGACGCCGACAATGCCACCGTAGATGCGAACGATCCGCTGGTGATACCGAATACCGGATCTGTGTATAGCTACAGCAAGACGCTGAGGGCCTACATGCAGACTGCCCCGGACGGCACGGACGTAGTCAGCAATCTGCGCTGGTATACCGACGGTTCAAACGATTTTGGCACCGGTGTTGCGGTGGCGGCCAAGAATACCGGTACCACTTTCAACGCCCACTACAAGACGGCGATGACGGACGGCACGGACGTGTTCAGCTTTACCGGCGCCAGTCCGCTGGACGGCGTTGTCACCGATACAGGCCCATTTGATACGGCCAGTGAGTATATCGGCGACATCATCGAGCTGCAAATGTCCGTAGCGCCTACGGCTACGCAAGGCACATTGAGCGCCGAAACACTGACGCTGGCCTACGATGAGGCTTGAGATGCAAGATCGGTATCAGTGGCGAGCCTACGACAACGACGAGCCGGTCGAACAACTGACAACCTGTGATCGGTTCGTCCTGTCGTCGTCCGAATTGCCCTGCCATGAGATCCGCCATGTGCCGATGATCCGACGGTTTGGGCGTGGCTTTATTCGTGGCGGCGGTGGAATCCGCGAGTATCTACAGTGCGTCGTGTTGCGGGGTGCGAGAGTTTACGTCCGCTCATCTGACGGTGGCGTCATCATCACGCCGGAAAAATACGAGCTGTATCTATGACGACCACGAATTTGTCCGCCCTGCTGTTGAATGACGAGCCGATCAGCTTGATCGACGCAAAATTGCACTTGCGTCTGGCGGTGACGGCAAATGAGGCCATGGAGTATACGACCGAGGACGGTTATATCGGCTCCCTTGTCATATCGGCCAGAGAGTCTGCGGAGCGGTATACCGGCAGGACGATCAAACAGCGGACGCGGAATCTATACCTGGGAGGATTTCCGAGCGCCGATACGATCGAGATACCGTATCCGCCCCTGGTATCATTGACTGGAGTCTACTACACCAAGCGCGACGAGGTATCGGAGACCGAATATACCGACGTGACGGTAGACACACAGAGCGAGCCAGGCAAGGTCGTCAAAGATTACGGCAAATCTTGGCCGGCCGATAATCTGGAGAGGGTCAACCCGGTACGGATCGAGTATATCTCTGGTTATGCGACCGTCCCGGAACCGATCGTATCGGCCATGAAATTACGGATAACGGATCTCTACGAACAGAGAGGGTCTGTCATCGTAGGAACGAGCGCGGTACAGATACCGGATTACTATGATCGACTGTTAGCGACGTATAGAATGTGGAGCCATCTATAATGCGTCCAGGCGAGATGGACCGTCATGTCGTGGTCCAAAAGCGCACCGTTGTTGGACAGAACGACTACGGTGAGGAGATATACTCATGGACGGACGTCGATGTGTGGGCCAGGCGCAGGGACCTGAGAGGTGACGAGAGATACGCGGCGCAGCAAACGCTATCCAAGATCACATGCAAGTATCACATCCGTTACCGTACGGATATTGACGTCAAAGATCGACTGGTAGATGATGGACAGACCTATGACATTCATGCCGTATTGCCGATCAGGCGGCGAGAGGGCCTAGAACTATTGGTCTCGGGGCGAGGTGGCGAATAATGGCGACGAGAGCACAGGCGCGTGGATACGCTTTCACATTTGAGCTGACGGGCATCCAGGAGATACAACGGGCTTTGGATCAGCTGCCGAGGTCTGTGACCAAAACGGTGCTGAAAAACGGCATCAAGGAGGGCCTGAAGGACGCGAAAAAGACAGCACAGGCCACGGCACCAAAGGGTGCGACGGGCAACCCGGCCAGGAGTATTCACGTCGGCGAGAAGCTCAAAAAGCGCAAGTTCAAACACCGTGATAGGGTGACGGTATATATGGGCTCTACGGCGCCCCATGCGCACCTAGTGGAGTTCGGCACGGCGTCGAGGTCGCGAGAAGGCGCGAGTGTCTACCAGTCCGACGGACAGTGGTATCGGCCGTCAGCGGGAGCATCGACGGGCGTCATGCCACAGAATGCGTTCCTGACCCGGGCGTGGGATTTGTCCAAACGCCAAGTGCTGATCACGTTTAGACAGAGCATGTGGAAGCACCTGAGTAAGGCGGCTGAGAGACTCAGGGGCAAGGCAGAGCGCGGCACGTTGGGCAAGGGCGCCGTCAAGGAGTTGATGCGGTGAACATTGCGCCGGGTATACGGACGGCACTGGCCGCCGACACAGACGTTGCCGCTGTGGTGGGAACGAGGATTTATTTCCAGCGCCTACCGCAGGAGCCCACGTATCCGGCGTTGACCATTGAGCAGATCACGACGGATTCATACAACACCGTGAATGAATTGCAGGGGTTGCACTGGAGCCGCATCCGGGTACACGCCTGGGCTCAGACGTACGCGGCGGCCGACACATTGGCGGCAACGGTGCAAACGGCGCTGAATGGCAAAAAGATCACTGTGAGCGGGCTAAAAATCCGCTCTGTAGTTGCGGACGGGCCGTGGGACTCGTATGATGCCACGGCGGACATCTACCAACTCGCCCAGGACTTCCGTATCTGGCATCGAGGAGATTGAGAAATGGCTATTGAGAGTCAAGGCACGACGTTAGAGATCGAAACCGGCGATGGCGCGGCCAACGACATCACCGCTATCACGCAGGCGGCGATATGCCAGGTCAGCAGCACGTCACACGGCATGTCCAGGGGCGATGTGGTGACATTCCAGGGTATTGTAGGCATGACGGAGCTCAACGACACCACGGCCATGGTCATCGCTGTCGAGACAGACGAGTTCTGGATAGACGTTGATACGTCCGGATACTCGGCGTATACGTCCGACGGTACGGCCACGCCAGCATTGTACACTGCGGTCGGAGAGGTCGTTGACTGGGACGGGCCTGGAGGAACGTCATCTATTATCAACGTGACACATCTCCAGAGCACCGCTCACGAGAAGATGGCGGGCTTGTTGGACGAGGGCCAGTACACCATGTCCATCAACTGGGATTTGGGCAACGATGCTGGACAGCAGGCGTGCAATGCCGCTCGTTTGGCGCGCACTAAGCTGGGCTGGCGTTTGACCTATTCCGATAGTACCGCACAGACCTGGCAGGGGTATTGTATCGGATTCTCCAGCTCGGGTGCAGTCGACGATAAAGTCAATGCGGACATCACCATCGAGATCACTGGCGCGGTCACTACGGCATGAGTGCACTGAACGGCAAATACACGGTGGAGATCGACGGCCGCTCCTACACCATGCGCTTCTCCTGGGATGCGCTCAGTGAGGTAATGGAACGGTTTGGGGATGCCCCTAACCTGTTCAATGTCAAAACCGTGGCGGCGGTGGCGGCTCTCGGGCTGAGAGAACACCATCCAGAGATCACCGAGCAGCGACTATTGGAGCTGTCGCCGCCGCTCGTACCTTTGGCCAATGCGACGCAAAAGGCGTTACATTTTGCGTACTTTGGCAACACGGAGCCGCTGGAGACTGAAAAAAAAACAGCGCTCCAGAGGGTGGGTGGGTTGTTGCGGCTTATCGCGCGGCGGTGACCGCCGGTGTGGATGCCGAGCAGTTCTGGCGCATGACACCCTACCAGACGGCCTTGGTGGCGGCGGCTACCAGGGACCACAGCGTCACTCTTGCATGGCAGGTGGCGGCACTGAGCCGTCAGAAGAAGCTGCCGAGATTGAGCACCCTGCTCACGTCACGTCCCAAGCGTGACATGCAAGATTTGAAGCGGTCATTGCAATCCCTGGGGAGACATGTCTAGAGCTATTGGATCTGTTCATGCGGAAATGTCGGCGGGTCACGCAAAATTTGCGTCTGATATCCGCAAGGCGCGCGAGGCGGTGACAGCAAATGCCAAACAGATGAATACGGCCATGAGTCGGGTGGGTCGAGCCTTCGGCTCCGCCCTGGGCTTTGCCAAGCGGTGGGGTGCGTATGCCGCCGGTGCGGGTGCGGCGGCGGTTGCGGCGCTGACCAGGCAAGCCATCAATACCGCCGATCAAATGAGCAAGACAGCGCAGGCCATAGGAACGACCACAGAGCGGCTCTCTACCCTATCCGAGGTTGCCGGATATTCCAGCATCAGCTTTGAGGAGTTTGCGCGCGCGATGCGCAATGTGGCGCGTAGCGCTGTAGATACGGCCAATGGCACAGGACAAGCAAGACAGGCATACTCGGATCTGGGCATAGAGGTGCAAGACGCCAGTGGTCGCTTGCGCGCATCTGAAGACATCATGATGGAGGTGGCGAACCGCTTCGCGTCGATGGAAGACGGCGCCGAAAAGACGCGTATGGCTATGCGGCTGTTCGGCGAGCGCGTGGGTCCGAAGTTGATACCCATGCTCAACCAGGGTGCTGATGGTATCGAGCGGATGGAACAGCGCGCGCGCGATCTAGGCTTTGAGATATCGACAAATACCGGGCGGTCGGCTGAAAGATTTAACGATTTGCT
>SLBI01000150.1 GCA_007126375.1 Paracoccaceae bacterium | reverse complement strand
CGGTCGTTCACCACCATCTCCCAGACATCGGCGATCATCTGGTTGCGCGCCTCCAGATCGGTCTCGGTCGCCATCGCCTCGATCAGCGCATCCGCCTCGGGATTGGAGTAGTGCGACCCGTTCCAGCCGCCGCGCGCGCCCTCGCGGGTGGCGACGAGGAAGTCGAACACATACTGGCTGTCGAAGGTCGGCACGCCCCAGCCCAGCAGGTAGAAATCGATCTCGCGGTTCTGGATCAGCGGGAAGTGCAGCGTGCGCGACTGCGACACCAGATTGGCGTTGATGCCGATCCGCCCCAGCATGCCCACGAAGGCGGTGCAGATCGCCTCGTCGTTCAGATAGCGGTCGTTCGGGCAGTGGAAATCGACCGAGAAGCCGTCGGGATAGCCGGCCTCGGCCATCAGTTCGGTGGCGCGGTCGTAATCGGGACCGGAATAGGCGTCCATCTCCTCGGTCCAGCCGTTGACGAAGGGTGGCAGCGGTGCCGCCGAGGGCAGCGACTGCCCGCGCATCACCACCTGCTGGATCGCGTCACGGTCGAGCGCCAGCGCCATCGCCTCGCGCACGAGCGGGTCGGCGAAGGGGTTGCCCGGCACGCTGGCGCTGCGCAGTTCCTCCGAACCCTGATCGTAGCTGAAGAAGATGTTGCGGTTCTCCGGGCCGGTGGTGACGCGGATGCCCGCGGTCTGCTCCAGCCGGGCGATGTCCTGCACCGGCACGTCCTGAACGAAGTCCACGTCGCCGGCCAGCAGCGCGGCCACGCGGGTCGCGGCCTCGGTGATCGGGGTATAGATGATCTCGGTCACCTGCGGGGTCGCTTCGGCCCAGTGGTCCTCGTTCACCCGCAGCACGGTCCGCACCTCGGGATCGCGCGAGACCAGCGCATAGGGCCCCGTGCCATTGGCGTTGCGCACCGCATAATTGTCCTCGCCGGCGGCGAAGTTCTGCGGCTCGGTGACCCCGTTCGCCTCGGCCCAGACGCGGGAGACCATGAAGGTGTTGGTCAGGTTCTGCACCCACAGCGGCGCCGGGCCCGACATCTGCACATGCACGGTCAGATCGTCGACCGCCGTCACATCCGCGACGGCGGCATGCAGGCCCTTGAAGTCCGAGGTCTCTGCCCGGGCACGATTGAGCGAGAACACCACGTCATCGGCCGTGAACGGCGTGCCGTCATGGAAGGTCACGCCCTCGCGCAGCGTGAATTCCCAGATCGTCGGGTCATCGGGATGGATGCGCCAAGCGGTCGCCAGCCGCGGCTGCAGCGAGCCGTCCAGCGCGCGATCGACCAGCGTCTCGTAGATGTGGTGCAGAAGCGTCGAGGTCGGGCCCTCGTTCGCCGAATGCGGGTCGAGCGTGAGGGCGTCGCCGACGCGCGCCCAGCGCAGCGTCTCGGCATCGGCGGGAGCGACATGGCCGGCCGCGAGCGCCAGCGCGGCCGATGCCATCAGCAGGCCGCGACGGGCCCGGCCCGAGAAGAAGTCGAGGGTGGGCATGGGTATTCTCCCTGTGTGTGCATTGGGGTCGGGGCACCGCATCTTCCGCGGGCAAGACCGCGGTTCCGGCGCCCCCGACCGGATGGCCGCACAGTTTCCGGCTTTGCCCGGCCTGTCAAGCGGGCCGCCCGAACCAGGCTCCGCGCGTCAACCGCCCGTGCCGGTGCGCGCTCGACGTCAGGGATTGCGCCGCTCGGCCTCGATCTGGCGCCACACCGCGACATTGCGGTTGTGATCGGCGAGGTTGGTGGCGAAGGCATGCCCGCCGGTACCGTCGGCGACGAAATAGATGTAGGGCGTGTCGTCCGGGGCCAGCGCCGCGGCGATACTGGCACGGCCGGGGTTGGCGATCGGCGTGGGCGGCAGCCCGTCGATGACATAGGTGTTCCACGGCGTGGCGCCGCGCAGCTCGCTCTGGCGCAGACCGCGCCCCAGCACGCCGCGGCCCTGGGTCAGGCCATAGATCACCGTCGGGTCGGTCTGCAGCCGCATCGGCACGCGCAGCCGGTTCACGAAAACGCTGGCGACCTTGCCGCGTTCCTCGGGCACGCTGGTTTCCTTCTCGATGATCGAGGCAAGGATCAGCGCGTCCTGCGGGGTTTCCACCGGCAGCCCGTCCTCGCGGGCGGCCCAGAGATCGGCGAGGATGCGCTCCTGGCGGGCCTGCATCTCGGCAACCAGTTCGGCCCGGTCGGCGCCGCGGCGCACCTCGTAGCTGTCCGGCGCCAGCATGCCCTCGGGCGGCAGTTCGTCGATCTCGCCGGTCAGGAAACCGGCCCAGCCGAGCGAATCGACCACCTGCCAGACCGTGGTGCCCTCGACCACGGTCACGCGGAAGCGGGTGTCGGGCTCTTCCGCGCGGGCGAGATAGTCTTCGGGCGGCGGATCGGTCTCGCGGTCGAAGGCCACCATCTCGACGAAGCGGCTGGTCTCGGGGTCGAGTTCCCGCACGACGATCTCGGCGCGGGCGACGCCGATGCGCAGGTTCACTTCGGTGCCGCAGGTCGAGGCGCCGCCGCGGGTGACGATGTCGAGGATCGCCTCCATCGACGCGCCAGGCGGCACGAGGTAGGATCCGAACCGCAGCGCGTCGGCCTTGTCGGAATAGCGCGCGCCGACGCGAAACAGCGTGCCGCTGGCGATCGCACCCTGTGCCTCGAGCTCGCGCGAGACGGCGGCAAGCGAGGCGCCGCGCTCCACCCGCAGGCAGATCGCCTGTTCCAGCGGTCCCTCGGCGGTAAAGCTGTGCCGCCCCCAGCCGATGGCCACCGCCAGGGCGGCCAGACCGAAGATCAGCAATGTCAGCGCGTTGGCGGCGATATGGCGCCCCATTAGGTTCCCTCCCGGCCCTGGCGGACGGGGCTAGCGCAAAGCGGCGCGTGCCGCAATCTGCGCTGCCGCCTGCCGGGGTCAAAAACCGGTCATCCCGCCGCGCCCGCCTCAGTCGCGCGGCGCCCCCAGAACCAGCGTGGCATTGGTGCCGCCGAAGCCGAAGGAGTTCGACAGCGCCACCCGGATCTCGCGCTTGCGCGGCGCATTCGGCGCGAGGTCCAGCTTCGGGGTCACCGCCGGGGTGTCGAGGTTGATCGTCGGCGGCGCCACCTGATCGCGGATCGCCAGCACGCAGAAGATCGCCTCCACCGCACCGGCCGCGCCCAGCAGATGGCCGACCGAGGATTTCGTCGAACTCATCGTGGCGCCGGCGGCGGCATCGCCCATCAGCCGTTCCACCGCAGCCAGCTCGATGGTGTCGGCCATCGTCGAGGTGCCGTGCGCGTTGATGTAATCCACATCCGCCGGCGTCAGCCCCGCCCGCTGCAGCGCCGCCTGCATCGAGCGATAGCCGCCCTCACCATCCTCGGAGGGCGCGGTGATGTGAAAGGCGTCGCCGGAGAGGCCATAGCCCAGCACCTCGGCGTAGATGCGCGCGCCACGCGCCTGCGCATGCTCCAGCGCCTCCAGCACCACCACGCCCGCGCCCTCGCCCATCACGAAGCCGTCGCGGTCGGCGTCCCAGGGGCGCGAGGCGGTTTCGGGCGCATTGGCCCGCCTGGTCGAGAGCGCCTTGCAGGCGTTGAAGCCGGCGATGCCGATCTCGCAGATCGGCGCCTCGGTGCCGCCGGCGACCATCACGTCGGCGTCGCCCCACTGGATCAGCCGCGCCGCATCGCCGATGGCATGGGCGCCGGTCGAACAGGCGGTGACCACCGCATGGTTCGGACCCTTGAAGCCATAGCGGATGCTGACCTGCCCCGAAGCGAGATTGATCAGCGCCCCCGGGATGAAGAAGGGCGAGACCCGGCGCGGGCCGCGTTCCTTCAGCAGGATCGCGGTGTCGGCAATGGTCGAGAGCCCACCGATGCCGGAGCCGATCATCACCCCGGTGCGCAGCCGGCTTTCCTCGTCCTCGGGCGTCCAACCGGCATCGCGCACCGCCTGATCCGCCGCGGCCATACCATAGACGATGAAATCGTCGACCTTGCGCGCCTCCTTCGGTTCCATCCACGCGTCGGGGTTGAAGCTGCCGTCGGTACCGTCGCCGCGCGGGACCTCGCAGGCGTAGGTGGTCGCGAGGTGGGATGCATCGAAGCGGCTTATCGTCCCGGCGCCGGAGTGCCCGGCCAGAAGCCGCCGCCAGGTATCCTCCACCCCGCAGGCGAGCGGGCTGACCATCCCCAGCCCGGTGATCACCACACGCCGCATCCGCCGCCCTCCACTGCCCTTTCCTGCCGGATCGGGTGATACACAGCTTTCGCGGGTGGCGAAAGACCGCCGCGCCGGCGGACGGCCACCGTCTGCGCTCAGTGCCACTCCCACAGGCGGGCACCGGCCGCCACACGGGCGCTGCGCAGAGTGAGTTCGCCCGCGCCCGCCGGCGAGATCGCGAGCGCCCCGGTGCGGGCGAGCAGGCTGCGATCGATCAGCCGGCAATCGCCCGGCGCCGGGCCGTCGAACGCGGCGCCGAGGATCACCAGCGCGCCGCCGGCGCAATGCGCTGCAACACGGGCCGCAGCGCCGCGGCCGGTCAGATGCACCCCCTCGATGCCGCCCAGCGCGAAGCGCCGCGCACCGTCGGCCAGGGTCAGCCCG
>SLBI01000079.1 GCA_007126375.1 Paracoccaceae bacterium | reverse complement strand
GGGCGAGATGGTCATCTCGGGCTGGAACCGGGCCGGCTGGATGGACCAGCCGCGGCGCGTCGGCGACCGCATCGCCCGGCTGATCGGCGCCCCGGCCGGCACGGTCACGATGGGCGACACGCTGTCGATAAAGGTCTGGCAGGCGCTGGCCGCCGCGCTGAAGCTGAATCCCGGCCGCCGGGTGATCCTGTCCGACACCGGCAACTTCCCCTCGGACCTCTACATGGCCGATGGCCTGGTCAGGCTCCTCGGCGACGGCCACGCGCTGCGCACGGCCGCCCCCGAGGCGGTGGAGGACGCGCTGGACGACAGCGTGGCCGTGCTGATGCTGACCGAGGTGGATTATCGCACCGGACGGCTGCACGACATGCAGCGTCTCACCGCGCGGGCCCATGCGGTGGGTGCGCTGACCGTCTGGGATCTGGCGCATTCCGCCGGCGCGCTGCCGGTGGACGTGACCGGGGCGGGTGCCGATTTCGCCGTCGGCTGCACCTACAAGTATCTCAACTCCGGCCCCGGCGGACCGGCCTTCATCTACGTCGCGCCGAAGCATGCCGAAACCGCGCTGCCGGCACTCTCGGGCTGGCTGGGCCATGAGGCGCCCTTCGCCTTCGATCTCGACTATCGCCCCGGACGCGGGGTGGAACGGATGCGGGTGGGCACGCCGCCGGTGATCCAGTTGACGGCGCTGGAAACCGCGCTGGAGGTCTGGGACATGGTGGACATGGCCGACCTGCGCGCGCGATCCATCGCGCTGTCGGAGACGTTCATCGCCGGGGTGGAAGCTGCCTGCCCCGACCTCTCGCTCGCCTCGCCGCGCGATCCGCAGGCGCGCGGCAGCCAGGTCAGCTTTCGTCACGCCGAGGGCTATGCCATCGTCCAGTCGCTGATCGCCCGCGGCGTGGTAGGCGATTTCCGCGCCCCCGACATCCTGCGCTTCGGCTTCACACCGCTCTACCTGCGCCCCGAGGACGTGCGCCGCGCGGTGGAGATCCTTGCCGAGGTCATGTCGACCCGGGCCTGGGACCGGGCCGAATTCCATCAGCGGGCCGCAGTGACATGACCGGCTACATGCAGGCGCTGCCGCTCTGCCGCCCGGCCGGCCGGGTGGCGCCGTGGCGCCGGCATTGCCGATGCACGGCGAACCACGGCAGCGCCGTGTCGCGCATCGCCTGACCCCCCGCCTGCCAGCCGGAGCCCGCCATGTCCGACCCCCATGACCCTGCCGGCGACGGCGCCGAGACGGCCTTTTCGCACAGGATGTCCTATACCGACTATCTCGGCCTCGACGCGATCCTGACCGCGCAGCACCCGCTCTCGGACGCGCATGACGAGATGCTCTTCATAATCCAGCACCAGACTTCGGAGCTGTGGATGCGGCTGGCGCTGCACGAGTTGGGCACGGCCCGCAGCGCCATCGGTGCCGGCGATCTGCGGCCGGCCTTCAAGATGCTCGCCCGCGTCGCCCGCATCTTCGAGCAGCTCAACAGCGCCTGGGACGTGCTGCGCACCATGACGCCCAGCGAATACACGCGCTTCCGCGCCGCGCTTGGGCAATCCTCGGGCTTCCAGTCGTGGCAATACCGGCTGATCGAATTCACCGTCGGCAACCGCAATCCGGCGATGCTGAAGCCGCACGCCCATCGTCCCGACCTGACCGCGGCGCTGGAGGCCGAACTCGCCCGTCCCTCGCTCTACGACGCGGCGCTGGCGCATCTGGCACGGTCCGGCCTGCCGGTGCCGGCCGAAGTGCTGGCCCGTGACGTCGGGCGCCCCTGGAGCGCCCATGACGGCGTGCGCGCCGCCTGGCGGCAGGTCTACGAGACGCCCGAGGCGCATTGGGAGCTTTATGAACTGGCCGAGAAACTGGTGGATTTCGAGGATTACTTCCGTCGCTGGCGGTTCAACCACGTCACCACGGTGGAGCGGGTGATCGGCGTCAAGCGCGGCACCGGCGGCACCTCGGGCGTGCAATACCTGCGCCGCATGCTGGAGGTCGAGCTTTTCCCCGAACTCTGGGCGCTGCGGACCGAGTTGTGACCGACAGCGCCGGCGGGCTTGGCACAAGCCAGCCGGTCCGCTCGACCTTGCGCGGGGGCAACTGTGTTTACGCAGGGGTGTCGTGCGACGTGCTTCGAGCGCGTGGCGGGGCGCGCGCCGCCCCCGCTCCCCCGGCACTGCTGTCCAGGTTTCCTGGCAGGTCGTCGTTGCGTCACAGCCTGATCGGTTGGCCGCTCCGGATCATCGCGTTCAGACTGACGAGGAGTTGCCGCCCGGCCGCGATCAGGATCGACTTCGGTGCGCTGCCCGCGGCCCGCATGCGCCGGCGGAGCGCGACGAGGCTCGGCATGCGCCGGTTGGCGGCCAGGGGGGGCGATCCCACGGTCCAGCTTCTTGATCCTCAACCACGCGCCACCGGGCAGGGCGTGGATATCGAGCCACGCCGCCCCTTCCACGGCAGAACAGCCATTTCGGCGGCAGCGGAGAGATTGCATGCACGAGGTGCGGCGCTGCTGCGCAGGCTCTGTCTTCGAGGGTCTCCGTCACCCGCCGGTGCGAGGGCGAGCCAGACCGCCGCGCACAGCCCCGTCGCTGGTGGCGAAGCGACGGCCAAGGCGCTGGCGGTTACCGGTTCCGACAGGGTCCGGCCGCTGCTCGGCATGCGGGCGCGCCGCTTCCCTGCGGCCTTCGAGCCTCGATTTGGCGGCATGCTGGCGGGAGCTACTGGTCACGAGTGTGGCGATGCGAGCGACGCCATGACGGGCTCGGCCGCGCCAAAGCCGGCGCCGGATCGAATCCGGGCCGAGCAGATCAAACGACACCCGAATGAAGGATGCGCCGTCCCCCCGCCCCCCTCGTACCGGCACCCCCGGCCGCCCATCCTTTCGGCGCTGCGGCACAAGGTACAATGCGGGGACGAAGAGGGTGCATGCCGGCCGGCGCGGCTGTCATCGTCTTGTCTGATCACGACCGTTGCGCAGAGGCCACGGTTTCCGCTTGAACAAACATGTATCCTGAAGTGCCTTTGACGTTGCAGGGGCAAACAGGCAATGGGTTGACAAGACAATGGCAAACCGCCGCGCCTCGTTCGCTGCGGTCAACCTGTGGAGGATATCACCATGATCGCCAGGACACTTACAGCGGCGGCAGCGTTGATGCTGCCCATCGCTGCTGCGGCCCAGACACCGAATGCCAACTGGACGGGGGGGTACGGGGGGTTTGTCGGCACCTTGGGCATCATGAGTGCAGACCCGGCGGACCACTGGTGCTACGTCGCCTGCGACTCGGCCAGCATGGCAACCTGGGGAGGCGCCGCCGGCGTGACGCTCGGCTACAACATGCAGCAGGGCAATTTCGTCTTCGGCGTCGAAGGCGACATCAATGCCGGCAAGTTCGACAATTACGAATTCCATGAAGGCAGTTCCTATCGCTCGTCGATGGGGGCGAAATGGGGCGCGCACGGGACCTTGCGGGGGCGTGCCGGCCTGGCCGTTGACAACACGATGTTCTTCGTGACCGGCGGCATCGCGGCCGTCCGCGCCAGCTATCGTCAGGACTACGTGTCCGCAGAGTTCGCCGACAATAGAGGCTTCATGCCTCTGACCAAGACGCAGGTGGGTCTTGCTGCAGGCGCCGGGGTCGAGCACGCGATCTCACCGCGGATGAGCGTCAAGCTGGAGTACCTCTACATCGGCCTTCCCAGCGTGAACGGCGGAAATTACTACCTGGACATCGACGATCCCGCCAGCATCCGCGAAGACTCGAGGATTACCTACCGCTCGGATGCACATCTTTTCCGGTTCGGTGTGAACTACCGGTTCTGACGAGCCACGCTGCACAGGGGTACGCCCCGCCCCCCCGCGCGATCCTCCCGCGAAGGCGGCTGAGGATCGCGCGGGGCAATCGCCGGCCCGGTCATTGGGACCCGACTGTCAGGCGCGATTGAACACCATTCCACCGACGGGTCTTGCGCGGCATGCGGGGACCCTTCTCCTGTATACACCATCTCAACCGCATCAATTCCTGATTGACGACGATAGAAAATGCACGGCGTATCGTTCCGGCCGGGGCTGTGTGGAATCCCGGGGCAGTGATACCGTCATTACGTGGCGGGAAGGCGTGCACGGCGGGGGGTCATCGAGGTGATGGCTGGGGGCCGGACGACGCTGTTTCCGGATCCACTGGATCGACAAGGACAGTCTGGTCCAGGGGGGCGTGACCCCTTCGTGGATGAACTCGATCTGCCCAGGCTCGGGGTCGCGCGGTCCGCGACGGCGCGGACGGGTCGCTGGCTGTCACCCGAAGTCCGGCTCAAGCTGTTCGTCCATGGCTACCTGAACCGGATCCCGTCGAGCCGGCGACCGGAGCGCGAGGCGGGGCGGCATGTGGAGGTGATGTGCCTGACGCGCCGGCTGGTGCCCGAGCACAAGACCATTGCCGACTTCCGCCGCGACAACGGACCTTCCAACCGAAAGACCTGTGCGCGCTTCGTCGAGCTTTGCCGCCGTATCGGCACGCAGAAGGGCGACTGCGTCGCCCTCGATGGACGAAAGCCCAAGGCGGTCAACAACCGCGACAGGCGCTTCACCAAGGACAGGATCGCCACCCGCCAGGCCCATCTGGAGG
>SLBI01000151.1 GCA_007126375.1 Paracoccaceae bacterium | reverse complement strand
TGGTCCCGAACAGGTGCAGCAGCTCGCCCGGACCCAGCGAGTTCGGCACCATCACCGTGACCGCGGCGGGGAGCGAGACCATGGAGAGCCGTCGTACCACTTCGGAATGTGCAAAGGCCGAGAAGCCGAGCCCGCCATGCTCCCGAGGGATGATCATGCCGAAGAAACGTTCCCTGCGGAGGAAATCCCACACCTCGGGCGGAAGATCGCCGTCCCGCTGGTTGATCGCCCAGTCGTCCAGCATCTCGCAGACCTCGCGGCACGGTCCGTCCAGAAAGGCCTTCTCGTCGTCGGACAGCTGCGGTGCGCGAACCGACAGCAGTTTCGTGAAATCGGGATTGCCCGAGAACAACTCCGCCTCCCACCAGACCTCACCCGCATACATTGCCTCGCGCTCGGTCGGCGACAGGCCGGGCATGGCCGTGCGTGCCCAGCGAAAGATCGGTCTGCTGATCCGGTCCCTGCGAAATGACGACATGCCCACCTCCAACGGGTCAACCCGCGACGACAGCGTCGGTTCCGAAATGCGCCGAAGCGCGCGCGGGGCCCGCATCCCGCGTCAGCCGCGCGCCTGCAGCGCCCGGAAACCGACGACGAACAGCGCCAGGAAGCCCAGCACCGGCCAGACCGGCACCTCGGCAAATGCCACCCACAGGAATCCTGCGATGGCCCCGGCGGTCAGCGCGATGCCCGTGATCGTCGCGCCCCAGCCGGCACGGTCCGCCGCAGCGCCGTCGTCTGCCTCCTCCAGCCGGCCGGCGAGCGCCACCAGACCCGTCAGCCCCAGCGAGAAGGCGGCAAGCCAGATCGGCTGCTGCGCCCACCAGCGGGCACCGATGTCCTCGGACAGCGGCAGCCAGCCCTGTTGTGCGGCCACGTTCGTGACCACCAGCATTGCCAGTTGATGCCACAGGAACAGCGTCATCAGCCGTGCGCCCAGCAGCGCCACCGGCGTCCAGACCCGGGGTCGCGCCAGCATCCGGACCACGGGCGCGCGCAACAGGAGCGCGAGCCCGACCTGCACCAGGGCCAGCGCGAACAGGGCCACGGTGGGCGGAGAGGCATTGTTCGGATCGAACGTCCCTTCCACAGGGATCATGGTCAGCGGCCACGGGCCCGCGGCAATGAGCAGCACCAGGGCCATCGCCCCGGCAAGTGCCAGCCCCGCTTGTGCCGCGGCGCTCCCGGGCAGCCGGTCGTCGCCCCAGAGATGCCCCAGTTGGTGGATCGCCGCCCAGATCAGCAGGAAATTCGGCATCCCCATCAGCGGCTGCGTGCCAAGCACCGCGCCGTGGCCCGCCAGCCGTGCCAGATCGAACACGGCCGCCAGCGCCACGGCGGCCGCGATGGCCGGCAGGCTCCATCCCCGCTCATGCAGCGCGACCGTAACCGGGGTCAGCGCCATGATCGCCATGTAGGTGGCGACGAACCACAACGGGACCAGGGCGATTCCCGGCTCCAGAAGCAGGGCATCAGGGAGCAGCGCCGCGGCGAGCAGCCAGCCCGGCACGGCGATCAGCAGAAAGCCGGTTGTGGGCTTCAGCAACCGCCGGGTGCGACGGCGGATCCACTGCACCGGCGGCGCGCCGTCGTCCCGCGCGCGTCGCCAGCTTTCGGCATTGAGGACGCCCCCGACGAGGAAGATCACGGGCATCACCTGAAAGAGAAGTGTCGCCAACTGCCAGCCGGGCTGCATGGCCAGAAGGTAGCCGGCCTCGGGCTTGCCATCGGGCGCGGTGACGACGCGCACCACCCAGTGCCCGAAAACGACCAGCAGGATGGCCGACACGCGCACGAAATCCAGATAACGGTCACGGTCACGGTCACGGTCACCCGGCGTCGCGGCCTCGACCTTCCTGCACAGTGCGTCGAGGGAAAGCCGGCCTTTCTGGTCAGATCCTCCGGACATGATGCCGACTGAACGCTCATGATGTGCAGATGTTCCGCGTTCGGGCCTCGAAAACCGGTGCCTCGCCATCGATCCGTTTCGAGATGGCGCGGATGGAGGGATGTCTATATAGCCTCGCCCGCAAGCGGCTGGCCGAGAGGGATCGCGAAAGCGACGCAGCCGACCGGCGGATCGCGGACGCCGAGCGATGGATCGTCGAAGCGGCGGAAGCGGAGATCGCGATCGAGACCGGCCGGGGAACTGTGCCGCCGCCAGATGCGAAAGGCTCGGCGGACCGACCGACGACAGGGCGCGGAGTCTGATGGGCGAGCCGACCCCCGGGTTGCTCACCGTGATACGCGGATGCCGACAGGGCGGCGTCATCGATGCCACGCCGCGCCAAGCAAGGCCGTCGCATCGAACCGCCGAGGCCGTGGCACGCACCAGAGGTTGCGGCGGGACGGCGGCGCAGACGCTTTGCGGGGCGGGCCTGCCGGCCCTGCGCTCCGCCGGTCTCCGACCGGCTCAGTCCTTGCTGTCCCGGATCTCTGCGGGCGGCGCAGTCGCCTCAATCGCCGTGAAGGGCTCGTCCACGTGGTAGATGTGCGTCGCGCCCGGCGGCACGAGCCAGCAGTCGCCTGGTTCAAGCAGGATTTCCTGCCCTTCGATCTCCAGCCGAGCACGCCCGCTGATCACGTAACCGAGCGTTTCGTACTCGCGGGAGTAGGGATGCCTTGCCTCCCCGTCGGGGACCTTCTCCCACAGGCGCATCGACATCTTCTTGCCGGCCACCAGAAACTTCTGGCCCATCGCGCCGACGGGCGAATGGGCGGACTGAACCTTCTTGATCGTGGTGTCTGTCTGCATCGTGTCCTCCTTGGTCGTTCGGGTCGTTCAGCCGCGCGCCGGCGAAGTGCCCGAAAGCCCCCGCAGGGCGGTGTCCAGCGACCGCGGTGCGATCCCCAGGGTGGTCAGCCCGTCGGCGGCGATCTTGTCGGCACGCATCAGCGCAACCTGATCGCGGGTAAGCGGGGCACCGGGCAGCCGCTCGGTCAGCAGCGCGACGGCGTGCCAGGCCGGAAACGGAACGGGCAGCGGATGCAGCGCGATCCCTGCGGCTGCCGCGATCTGCTCGACGAAGGCCCGATAGGGTTTCACCTCGGGCCCGCCGCATTCGCACTCATCAACGTCGTTGCGGCCGAGAAGTTCCACGATGGCCCTTGCCACGTCACTGCGGTGAACCGGCTGAAGCCGTGTCTCGCCGCGCCCGAACAGCGGAAAGACCCGCGTGCGCCGCAGCACCCGCAGGACCTGTTCGACCAGACCCCCCTGCGCCGAGAACAGCACCGTCGGCCGCACGAGGACCGCCCCGGCATGCGCGGCGCGCACCGCCTGTTCGCCCTGCCCGCGCGCCCGGATATAGCGCTGCGAGGATCCCGCATCGGCCCCGACGCCCGACACATGCACCAGCGCCGCGCCGACCTCGCGGGCTGCGGACGCGACATTGCGGGCGCCTGTTACGTGAATGTCCTCGAACCCCACGGTGCGCGTCGGCAGGTAAAGGCTGACCGCGTTGACGGCACCGTCCGAACCCTCCAGCGCCCGGCGCACCGACCCGGGCCGGGTGACGTCGGCCTCGACGGTTTCGATGCGGTCGTCGCCGACGGCTGCGCCCGCCGGCACAGGGTGGCGCACGGCAATGCGGATGCGCCGCGTGCCCGCCTGTGCGAGTTGCCGGACGACCTCCCGGCCGAGATAGCCGGTGCCGCCGAAGACGGTGACCTGCGCCATCGCCGTGGTCTCATCCTCGCCGCCGGCGGGGCGGATCACAGCGCGGCCGGGTTGACGGTCTCGTCCGCGATCGCGCTGAGGCGGGCGTCGGTTTGCCTGTCCACGTCAAGGATCGCATCGAGCACCCTCGCATCATTGTCGTGCCCAAGCATCCTCGCCCACTGCGCCAGCGTGCCGAGGACCGAGATCTCGTAATGCTCCATCCGCTGAAGCGAGGCGATCATTGCCGCATCCTTGAGCGCACCGTCCGCGATCATGCCGACCCATTTGCCGCTCTCGTCGATGATGGCGTGCATCGAGGCATCGTCATGCCCGTCCGGCCGCCCCCCATGCGCCTGGAGCAAGGCGTCGAGCCGGTCACGATGGCCGGCGGTCTGGGCCTGATGGGTCTCGATTTCCTGCGACAGGCGCGGGTCCGTCGCCTGCCCGGCCAGCCGATCCAGATTTCCTGCCATCTGCGCTTCGACCGAACGCAGCTCTTCCAGCTCGGCCAGATACAGGTGTCGAAAGTCGTTGACGGTCATGTCGGTTTCCTTTCCTTCGGTTCAGGTCTTGCCCCGGATTTCGGGGCGGCGTGCGGCCCGCGCGTGTCGCGGGCCGGGATCACTTCGGCATGCGCCGCGTCTGCGGAAAGCTGACGATCCACCGTGCAGCCACAAGGCCCGGCACCAGCGCCAGAACAAGCGTGATCACCGCCGCGGCGGTCCCTTCCAGCACCGCGGGCCCCGCAAGCGCCAGGGCGCCCCACACGAGCACCATGAAGGTCAGCGCCGACACCAGCACCAGCACGGAGGTGAAGAGCAGATAGGCGGCGACCGGGCGCAGCCGCTCGTGGCGCAGCGCCTGCGCCATCGGCCAGCACGCCGCGAGGACCAGGAGCACGATGATCCAGACGACAGGTTGGGTGACGAATGCAGTGCTCATGTCGGCTTTCTCCCTTCCGTGGCATCATCCGGGGG
>SLBI01000098.1 GCA_007126375.1 Paracoccaceae bacterium | reverse complement strand
GACGTCGAGGGCCGCCTGCAGCCGCCGCGGGCCGGGATCGACCGCGGCATGGGCAAGGCCCAGCGCCCGGGCCGGACCGCGCGCGCGCCCGCCGTCGGTGGGGTGCAGCAGCGATGCGGCGACATAGGCGCCGGTGCCCCAATCCTCGGTCACGCTCAGCGGGATGCGGGTCTCGCCGGAGCCGACCTCGACCATCTGCAGGTCGATCAGCCGGTCCGACATCACCGTCACAAGTGCCACGCCGGCCCGTTGCGGCACGATCCGCAGCGTGGCCGTGTCGCCCAGCGCATAGGCCGGCGCATCGAGCGAGGCCTCCAGCATGTCGGGCGTCTCCACCGCGTCGCCGGCCGCATACCAGCCTGCAGCGAAGCTCCGTGAGGCAGCAGCGGGCGGGCCGTCGTCCACGCGCTCGACCCGCAGCTCGTGCCGCCCGGTCGCGACCGGCAGCGCCAGCTCGGCCGGCCCCGCACCGGCGGCGATCTCGCCCTCGGCAACACGGATGCGCCGTGTCATCGGCTCCCAGTTCCAGTCGCCGTGGAGTTGATACCACTGATAACGGGTCTCGACGCGGTTCAGCACCCAGCGCAACCGCGCCGGCACGGCCACGCCGGCGGCATCGACGACCACGACCTGGAATCCCGCCTCGGCACCCTCGGCCACAGCGCCGTCGAACAGCGGGCGCAGGCCGATCACCGGGGCACCCGGGGTGACCGGAGCGGTGACCTCCCGCTCCACCGGCCGGCCCGAGCCCTCGGAGACGCGGACGCGCGCGACCATCTCCAGCGGACGGCCCGGATCGGCGGTATCAGGCAGTTGCGCGCGCAGCGATGCCCGGCCATCGGCATCGGTGCGGCTGCCGAAGGGCAGCGGCTCGATCAGCGGCCGGAACGGCGCGTCATGGCGGCCGAAGGCGAAGCCGGGCCACCCCGGCAGCGCCTCGCGGGCGCGCAGGAGCACCTCGCCCTCGACCGCCAGATCGACGCCCACAGCGCCGAACAGATAGCGCGCCTCCACGTCCAGCCGCGGCGCCCCGCCCAGCCCGATCGGCGCCGCCTCCAGCGCCAGGTCCACATCGATCCGCTCGGGCAGGAAATCCTCGACGAGGAAGGCGGCGGAGGCGAGCGGCGGCGCGTCCGGATCGGCCAGAACGTCGAGCCGCCAGCGACCGCGGGGGGCATTCCCGGCGATCGGGAGTGCCGCGACATGGCCGCCTGCGCCGGCCGGGGCCGTGCGCTGCTGCAGGTAATCCACCCCGTCCGGCCGCCGCAACCGCAGCGTCAGCGGCATCCCGTCGATCGCCCGCATCGCGCCGTCGCGGGCCAGCGCGGTGACATGGACCGTCTCGCCCGCGCGGTAGGCGCCGCGGTCCGTGGTGAGGAACACATCCACCGGCGGCGGCGCCGCACGCCCCGCCACACCGCGGTCGCCGAGGTCGAACTCGGGCTCGGTCAGGGACAGGAAGGCGAAATCCTCGGGCGCGGCATCCGCGCCGGCATCGCCGAGCGTCACCGTCACCAGCGCCGGCGCCGCGCCGGCGGTGCCACGGGCAAGCCCCGCGGGAAAGGCGACATGGCCCTGGCTGTCGGTCGTCGCGCTCCCCAGCACCCGATTCGCGCGCGACACGAGGCGCACCTCGGCGCCGGCCACCGCACCCGCATCCGAAAGGGCGCGCACCACGACATGCAGCCCGTCCGCGCCCCAGAGCGTGGTCAGCCCGAGGTCGGAGACCACGAACCACTGGCTTGCCGGGGCGCTATCCCAGGGCTGGGTGCCCGGGATGGCGGCGCGCAACACGTAGACGCCCGGCGGCATCGGACCGGCGATTTCGGCCACCGGCAGCCGGCTGGTGACGTCGCGGTTGAGCTCGCTCGCAACTTCGGCGGTGCCGCGCCAGATCTCTTCGGCCATGCCATCGGCAAGCTGTTCCTCCTGCCACGCCGACAGAGGGCGCGCAAAAAGCCCCTCGCGCATCGCCGCGACAAGATTGCGGTCGCTGACCCGTCGCAGAACCAGATCGAGCCGTTCGGCGTTCACAGCCTCGACCGGTATCGCGGCGGGGCCGGTGGCCGGCAGCACATGACCGCGGCCGGGAAAGCGCACCGCCGCCGGCCGGTCGCGCACATAGAGATCGAGCCGGACGGAGCGCGAAAGCCGTTCGCCCGAGGCCGCCGGGAGCCCGTCGCGGAAGGTGACGGCATAGCGCTCGCCATGCCGGACGCCCTCGAGGCAGAGTTGGCTGCCTTCGGCCTCGACCGCGAGCCCGGGCACGGCGACCTGGACGAAGGGTGCGTAATCCACCCCTGCCGATACCAGATCCTCGGAAAAAACCGCGCAGATGCGCGGCGTGGCCGGCGCGTTGTCCACCCGATGTGCGACGACCCGGAAGCCATGGCGGCCGATCGCCGCCTCCAGCAGCTCCGCAACCTCGTCACGCGGCTGTTCGGACTGCGCCAGCCGCAGCGCCGGGATCATCGTCCGGCCGCGCCCCAGACCTTCCAGCGCTTCGGCCATCAGCACCGCGGCCGAGGCTCGAACCGGCGCCGCCCCGCCGCGCAACCAGCCGTTGATGCCCGCCCCAAGGGCCGCGAACTGCAAGGCACGCCGGGCGCTCCAGTCGCGTTCGGGGATGCCGCGCAACAGCCGACCGTATTCCACCCAGAGGTCGGCGGCGTCCGTCAGGGCCAGCGCTGCACCAAGATGGTTCGCGGCGCCCGCGAGGTCGTCCTCGACACGGGCGCGAGACGCGGCGGCAAGATGCTCCTCGGCGCTGCGCAGCCCCGGGGGGTGGCGCACGCCCAGCCGCTCGGCCTGGGTTCGCGCGGCATCGAGATCGGCTTCGACGAGGAAATCGAGCGCCGCCAACCGGCCTGCCGCTGCGGCCTGCAGCCCCGCCGCGGTGTCGCGCAGCCAGCCCGATACGGCGCCCTGGAATGGCACCGCCGCGCCCGGCGCCGCCTTGGGGAAACAGGCGCTGGAGCGGCTGTTGAAGGTGTAGGCGGTGCAGTCGGGATCGGCGAGGCAGGCACGCTGACAGGCCTCCAGCGTGGTATCGAACAGCATCTCAAGATCCCCGCCCGGCAGATCGACATTCTCCGCCTGCACGAGCCGGCGGTCGGGCAGAGGCCGGTCCTGCCCCTGCGCCAGCCCCGGAGTGCCGAGGCCCGGACCCAGGACAAGGAACAGCGCAACACGGCAGGCGGTGGAAACGATCTGCATCGGGGAAACCTCATGGCCGGCGGGAACCCCTGCACGCTCGCACGCACGGCGCCGACCGCGCAATGCAATCCTTCTCGCTTTCGCGTGCTCCGTTAAACCCCGGTTCACCCCGTGCCGGCACTCTGGCGCGGGTCTGCCATGGGCGGGCGTGTCCTGCGCGGGCGCCCGGCTCCGGGCACGGCGCCGACACACGCGCGCGCCGCATTGCCGGGGTTGGCAGGACAGGGGGCTGGAGCATCCGATGGGCTGGGCGGAACGACTGGCGCAAGAGCGGCGTAGCCGCCTCGCCGCCGAGCGCCTGCTGGAACAGAAGAAGCGCAACCTGACGGTCGTGCAGCAGGAACTCGACCGTCATGCCCGCAGCGTGACCGACCGGATCCTTGCACAGTGCGAGGCCGCATCCTCGGCCCGCAGCGAGGCCGAGACGATCCGCGAACGCCACAGCCGGACCCTGGCCGAGCTGGAGCGCGCCCATGCCGCAGCGATCACTGCCGAACGCCGGCTCTGGAACTCGATCGAGACGATCCGCGACGGTTTTGCCGTGTTCGACCCAGATCACCGCCTGCTGGGAGCGAACCGCGCTTGGCTGCGCGCCTTTCGCGGCTATCCCGAGGTCCGGCGGGGCATATCCTTCGGCCGGCTGCTGGAGGTCTGCGCGCTCAACCGTCTGTTGGAGCTGGGCGAGGAGTCGCCTGCGGAATGGGTGGCGCGCATGGCCGCACGCTGGCAGGCGCGACGCATCGCACCCGAGGTGATCCGCTTTCGCGACGGCCCCTGGGTGAAGCTGATCGACCGGCGCACCCGCACCGGCGACATGGTCAGTCTCGCGCTGGACATCACCCAGACGGTGGAGTTCGAGGAACGTCTGCGCAAGGAACGCAGCCGCGCCGAGGCTGCCAGCCGGGCCAAGTCCGCCTTCCTCGCCAACATGAGCCACGAGATACGCACGCCGATGAACGGCATCGTCGGCATGGCCGAGCTGCTGTGCGGCACGGACCTCACCGAGGAGCAGCGGCTCTATGCCGAGACCATCCGCTCCTCCGGCGAGGCTCTGCTGCAGATCATCAACGACGTGCTCGACTATTCGCGAATCGAGGCGAACCGGCTGGCGCTGCATCCCGAACCCTTCGATCTCGAACGCTGCATCCATGAGGTGGTGATGCTCATGCAGCCCGGCGCGCGCGAGCGCGGCCTGGCGATGCTGATCGACTACGACCTGTTCCTGCCCACCCGCTTCGTCGGCGATCCCGGCCGCATCCGTCAGGTGTTGAGCAACCTGCTGGGCAATTCGGTGAAGTTCACCCGCGCCGGCCACGTCCTCGTCCGGGTCACCGGCGTCGCCGCCGAGGAGGGCCGGCAGCAACTGCACATCGCCATCGAGGATACCGGCATCGGCATCGCCGCCGAGCAACTCGACAACGTCTTCGGCGCCTTCAATCAGGTGGACAGCGCCGCCAACCGCCGGTTCGAGGGCACCGGGCTGGGACTGGCCATCACCCGCCAGCTGATCGCGCTGATGAACGGCGAGGTCTGGGTCGAAAGCGAGGAGGGCCGCGGATCCTGCTTCGGCTTCCGCCTGACGCTGCCGGTGGCAGAGGAGATGTCGGACCCGCCGCGCCGGCCCGAGGGGTTGCGCCATGCGCTGGTGGTGGACGACAGGCTCGTCAACCGCGCCGTGCTGGAACGCCAGCTCACCGCGCTCGGGCTGGAGGTGACGCTCTGCCGGTCGGGCCGAGAAGCCCTCGAGGCGCTGGCCGGCGGCTGCCCGGCCGACCTGCTGATCACCGACCACGAGATGCCCGACATGGACGGGCTCGCACTGGCCGAGACCCTGCGCGAGCGTGACTGGCCCGGCCCGATCCTGCTTCTGACCGCGAATCCGGCCAGCGTCCGGGTGGCCGACGCCGCCGCGCTGTCGCTGACCGTGCTGCAGGAACCGGCGCTGCGGCGCGACCTGATGCGTCGACTCGCCGAACTCGCCCCGCCGCCGGAGCCGCCCGAACCGGCCCCCGAGGCGCCGTCCGCACCGAACGGGCAACGCACCATGCGGGTCCTTTCGGCGGAAGACAACCGCACCAACCAGCTGGTGCTGGCCAAGATGGTGAAGGATCTCGACATCGACCTCGCCTTTGCCGACAACGGCCGCATCGCCGTGGCGATGTACGAGAGCTTCCGCCCCGACCTGATCTTCATGGACATCTCGATGCCCGAAATGGACGGCCGCGAGGCAACGAAGGCGATCCGCGCCCTCGAGGCGCAGACCGGCCGGCATGTGCCCATCGTCGCGCTGACCGCGCACGCAATGGAAGGCGATGCCGAAGGTGTTCTTGCCGCCGGGATGGACGACTACCTGACGAAACCCCTGCGCCGGGCTGCCATCACGGGCGCGATCCTGGCGCATGTGCCCGACGGCGCCCACGCGCCGGACGGAGCGGGCGCGGCGGCGCCCGGGGCCGCGTGACCGTGCCGCCCGCTGCACGCCCTGCACCGCCGGCTGGACATCCCCGGGGGCCATGGCCTAAGCGGGGGTATGGTCGCGAAATCAGATCCCAACTCGAAGCTGATCGCCGAAAACCGGCGGGCGCGCTACGAATATGCCATCGAGGAAGACCTCGAATGCGGAATCATGCTCGAGGGGTCCGAGGTGAAGTCGCTGCGCCAGGGCGGCGCCAACATCGCCGAGAGCTATGCCTCGGTCGAAGGCGGCGAGCTCTGGCTCGTCAACGGCTACATCGCCCCCTATGCCCAGGCCAAGACGTTCAGCCATGACGAACGACGGCGCCGCAAGCTGCTTGTCTCGAAACGCGAACTGTCCCGGCTCTGGGCCGAAAGCGCGAAGAAAGGCAAGACGCTGGTGCCCCTGAAGCTCTATTTCAACGATCGCGGCATCGCCAAGCTGAAGATCGGCATCGCCCGGGGCAAGAAGCTGGCCGACAAGCGCGCCACCGAGGCCAAACGCGACTGGGACCGTCAGAAGGCGCGGCTGCTGAAGGAACACAGCTGAGAATGGGCCGCGATGCGGCCGCCTTCTGGGACCGCATGGCGCGCCGCTACGCCGCGATGAACCTTGCCGATCCTGCGGCCTATGAGGCGACGCTCGCGCGTGTGCGGGCGTATCTGTCGCCCGGGGATCGGGTGCTGGAGATCGGCTGCGGGACCGGCGGCACGGCGGTGCGTCTTGCGCCGGCGGTCACCAGCTACACCGCGACCGACATCGCGCCGAAGATGATCGCCTTCGCACGGGAGCGTCCGGAGCCGCGCGGCATGCCGCATCTTGCCTTTCGCATCGGCGCAGCCGGCGATACGGCAGGCGCACCCTTCGACGCGGTGCTCGCCTTCAACCTGCTGCATCTGCTGCCCGACCTGCCCCGGCGCCTTGCCGCGATCCGGGCGGCGCTGAGGCCCGGCGGGCTGCTGCTGTCCAAGACGCCCTGTCTGGGCGAGCTGTCGCCCCTGCTGCGCCTGATCCTGCCGCCGCTGGGCCTCATCGGCCTCGCGCCCCGGGTCGTCTGGCTGACGCGGGAGGCGCTGGAGACGCAGATCGCCGCGGCAGGCTTCGCGATCCTCGAAACCGGCGATTACCCGGCGCGGCGTGCCCAGCGTTTCGTCGTGGCGCGCCGTCCCTGAGGGCCGCTGCGGGCCGGCGGCTTGCGCGCCCGGAAGGGCATGACTAAGGATGGACGCACCGCTGCCGGAGAACGCCGATGCAGGACGATCCGCAAACCCTCGTCTCGACCGACTGGCTGGCCGCCCATCTGGCGGACCCGGACCTGCGCATCCTCGACGCGTCCTATTACCTGCCCGAAATGGGCCGCGACGCGCGTGCCGAATACGCTGCCGGGCATGTTCCCGGCGCGCGCTTCTTCGACATCGACGAGGTTTCCGACAGCCGCTCGGAATTGCCGCACATGGTTCCGCCGCCGGAGAAATTCGTCAGCCGGATGCGGGCGATGGGGGTCGGCGACGGACATCAGGTGGTGATCTATGACGGCGCCGGCATGTTCTCGGCAGCGCGGGTCTGGTGGACCTTTCGCCTCATGGGCAAGCCGGATGTCGCCGTGCTGGACGGCGGCCTGCCGAAATGGCGCGCCGAAGGCCGGCCGCTGGAGGATCTGCCACCGATGATGCGCGATCGCCACATGACGGTCAGCCGCCAGGCACATCTGGTCAAGGACGTCACCCAGGTCGCCGCCGCGGCCAAGCTCGGCGATCACGAAATCCTGGACGCCCGCTCGCCGGCCCGATTCCGGGGCGAAGAGCCCGAGCCACGGCCGGGGCTGCGGTCGGGCCATATCCCGGGCTCGAAGAACGTCCATTACCGGACACTGCTGAACGACGACGGCACCATGAAGGACACCGACGGACTGCGCGCGGCCTTCGCTGAGGCCGGGGCCGATCTGGCCAAGCCGGTGATCGCGACCTGCGGCTCGGGCGTGACTGCCTGCATCATTGCTCTGGCACTTGAACGGCTGGGGCACCGTAACCATGCCGTATATGACGGCTCATGGGCGGAATGGGGCATGTATTCCGACCTCAAGCTCGGCCGCGGGTGATGGTCCGGCCGCAGGGCAGCAAGGTGGAGTATCGCGTCACCTTTCTGGAGATGCGCGCGCGGCCTCCCTATGACTGGCCGCATCAGCCGGCGACCGGCGCACCGACCTCGCTGCTGCGGGCCGAGGCGCCGCCGGTGTGGTATTTTCATGCCCTCTACGATGCCGTCGGGCGCGATCATGCCTGGGAAGACCTGCGAGACGAGCCCGAGGAGCGACTGTCGGACTGGCTACACGATCCGCAGGTGGCGCTCTGGACGCTGATGCGGGCGGGCTGGCCGCAGGGCTTCTTCATCCTCGACGAACGCGCGCCGGCGCGCAGCGAGATCACATTGCTCGGCCTCGTGCCGCAGGCGATCGGTCAGGGGCTCGGCCGGTTTCTCGCGCGCACCGCGATCCTTACGGCGTGGGAGCGTCCGGGGCTGGAGTGTCTCGCTGTCGAGACCTGTTCGCTCGATCACCCGCGCGCACTGGCGGTCTATCAGCAGCAGGGCTTCGAACTCGTGGGCCAGGAGATGCGCAGCCGCGTGCTGCGGCGCGACCTCGATCCGTCGGCCTGGGCGGAGTGATATCCGTGTTCGCGCGGCTGGAGGCGCCCGAGGCCGATCCGATCATCCGGCTGATGGCCCAGTTCGCCGAGGATCCGCGCCACGACAAGATCGACCTCGGTGTCGGGGTCTATCGCGATGCGGCGGGCCGGACGCCCGTGATGGCGGCAGTGGCGGCAGCCGAGGCGCGCATCCTCGCAGCACAGGAGACCAAGGGATACTTCGGCCTCGCCGGCGATCCGCGGTTCCTCGTGGCAATGCGCGGGCTGCTGCTGGGCGATGGGGTCGATCCCGGGCGGCTGGCCGCCGTGGCGGCTCCGGGAGGCTCGGGCGCGATTCGGCAACTGCTGGAGCTTGTGCGGCTGGCGGCCCCCGGGGCGACGGTCTGGATCAGTCGCCCGTGCTGGCCCAACCATGCGGCCATCGCCGATGCGGTGGGGTTGCGGCTGCGCGAGTACAGCTATCTCGGCCCGGCCGGCGATGTGGACGGTGCGGCGATGCTGGCCGATCTGGACGGGGCCGCGCCGGGCGATGTGGTGGTCCTGCACGGCTGCTGCCACAACCCCAGCGGGGCGGACCCGGATGCCGCGACCTGGGCGGCCCTGACCGATATGGCCGAGCGCCGCGGCTTCGTCCCCTTCGTCGATGTGGCCTATCAGGGGTTCGGGACCGGAGTCGAGGCGGATGTGGCCGGGCTGCGGCACATGGCAGCGCGGCTGCCGGAAATGCTGATCGCCGCCTCGGGTTCGAAGAGCTTCGGCCTCTACCGCGAGCGGGTCGGCCTCGCCATGGCGCTGTGTGCCGAAGCCGGCGCGGCCGGGCGGGTGGGCGGAGCTCTGGCCTCGCTGAACCGGCGCAACTATGCATTTCCGCCCGATCATGGCGCACGGGTGGTCACGACGATCCTTTCGGATCCGGTGCTGCGCGCCGACTGGGAGGCCGAACTGGCGACGTTGCGTGCGCGGGTGGCCACAAACCGTGTGGCGCTGGCTGCGGCGCTGGCCGAGGCGACCCAATCCCCGGCCTTTGCCTTCCTGACCCGGCACCGGGGCATGTTCTCGCAACTCGGCCTGCACCCCGAAGCCGTGCTGCGGCTGCGCGAGGCGCATGGCGTGTATCTGGTGGCCGACGGGCGCATCAACCTTGCCGGCCTGACGCCTGCGACGATCGGGGCCGCGGCCGAAGCCGTCGCCGCGGTGCTGCGCGAGGCCGCGACGGCCGCCTGACCGGATTGCCGCATCTTCCGCCGGGCACGACGGAAACTGCCCGGGCCTTTCGACCCGGGCAGCCTGACGACGCGTGGATGACGGTCGCGCTCAGCCCTTCGAGAACTCCGGATAGGCCTCCATGCCCAGCTCGACCTTGTCGAGCCCCGTGACCTCGGCCTCGTCGTCGACACGCAGACCCATCACCGCCTTGATGATCAGCCAGACGATGGCCGAGGCGCCGGCCATGAAGATGCCGATGGCGAGGATCCCGATGATCTGGTTGATCAGCGTGGCCTCTGAGTTGGAGAAGATCACCGCGATGGTCCCCCAGATACCGGCGAAGAGGTGCACCGGCACGGCGCCCACAACATCGTCCCACTTCAGCTTGTCCATCAGCGGCACGGTCAGCACCACGATGACTCCACCCACGGCACCGATGATGGTGGCCAGCAGCAGGTTCGGCTCCAGCGGTTCGGCGGTGATGGACACAAGGCCCGCCAGCGCGCCGTTGAGCACCAGCGTCAGGTCGGGCTTCTTGTACATGGCCTGGCTGAGGATCAGCGCCGCCACCGCACCGGCCGCCGCCGCCGCGTTGGTGTTGGCCATGATGCGCGAGACGTTCGAGACCGCATCAACGCCGCCCATCGCCAGCTCCGAGCCGCCGTTGAAGCCGAACCAGCCCAGCCACAGGATGAACACGCCCAGCGTGGACAGCGCGAGATTGGAGCCCGGGATCGGGTTGACCTTGCCACCCGGGCCATACTTGCCCGCCCGCGCGCCGAGGATGATGATGCCGGTCAGCGCCGCCCAGCCACCGGCCGAGTGCACGATCGAGGAGCCGGCGAAGTCGAGGAAGCCAAGCTCGTCGAGCCAGCCCTCGCCCCAGGACCAGGACGCCTGGATCGGGTAGATCAGACCGGTCAGGAGGATGACGAACACCAGGAAGGGCCACAGCTTGATCCGCTCGGCCACGGCCCCCGAGACGATCGAGGCGGTGGCGGCGCAGAACATCAGCTGGAAGAAGAAGTCCGAGCCGACCGAGGCATATTCGGCGTCGTCCACCTCGTCGATGCCCACGCCCACCGGCTCGAGGAAGGTCATCAGCGGCGTGCCAAGCCAGCCGTCGATGATCCAGGCGTCACCGGGATACATGATCATGAAGCCGACCACGAAATAGGCGATGGCCGCCAGCGAGAACAGCGAGATGTTCTTCATCAGCTGCATGGTGGTGTTCTTCGACCGGACCAGCCCTGCTTCGAGCATGCAGAAGCCCGCCGCCATGAAGAACACCAGGAAGCCGCCGATGATGAAAAGCAGCGTGTTGAAGATGAACGTCATCTCGACGTTCAGCGCGGTCACGGCGGCCATGGCGTCGACCATCTCGACGGCCTCCTCGGCGTCCCCGGCCTCCTGGGCAATGGCGACGAACGGCACGAGGGCCGCCGCCGACGCAAGGGAAAGAAGTTTCTTCAGTGTCATCCGTTCATCCCTTTCGGTTGGTCTGCGGCGCCGCTCACAGCGCGTCTTCGTTGGTTTCGCCGGTGCGCACGCGCAACGCGCTGTCGAGATCGAGAACGAAGACCTTGCCGTCGCCGATCTTGTCGGTGCGGGCGGCCTTGGCGATCGTCTCGACCACCTGCTCGGCCATGCCGTCGTTGACGGCGATCTCGAGCTTGACCTTGGGCACGAAGTTCACGGCGTATTCGGCACCGCGATAGATCTCGGTGTGGCCGGACTGCGTGCCGAAGCCCTTGATCTCGGTTACCATCATGCCGCGCACGCCGACGGCGGTAAGCGCCTCGCGCACCTCCTCCAGCTTGAACGGCTTGATCGCTGCAATGATGAGTTTCACGACGTTCCCCCTTCCGATGGGCGGCCTCAGCCACGAGTGCGTGGGCAGCAAGGGACGCCGGAACCCGCCGGATCAACGCGTGCCGCAATCTTGCCGCGCAGTGCACACCCCGAAACGCACGTTTTTTGCACAATTCGTGCGCTTTGCCTGAAAAACGGGCAGTTCACGAAAGCGAATCGCCGCCGACATCCACACTCCACATTTCCGCCGCATGGCCCTATGCTGACGGGGACAGGCGGTGCTGCGGGCAGGCAGGCAGACGCACGGCCTGCGCCACGACCGGGACGGGCATAACGACAGAAACGGGCAGGCCGGACATGGCTACAAAGGGGGGCAAGCGACCGCTGGTCGCCGACAGGCGTGGCGGGCGCCCGGCATCCGCGGCACGCAAGCAGACAGCGGCACCGCCGGCCCGCCGGCGACGGCGCCGCGGCGGCACAAGGCGGCGCGGTGGCCCGATCCGGCGCGTCCTGGGCTTTCTCGGCCGGCTGATCTGGGGAACGGCCTGGCGGCTGACGGCGGTGGTCGCACTGATCCTCGGCCTCGCCAGCTTCTATTTCTACGCGACCCTCCCGCCCTTCGCCGATCTGCTCGACGGACGCGCCCGCGGCTCGGTCACGCTGCTCGACGCCGACGGCGAGGTCTTCGCCTGGCGCGGCGAAACCTTCGGCGGCCAGATCACCGCCGAGAGCATCTCGCCACATCTGCGCAATGCCATCGTCGCCACCGAGGATCGCCGCTTCGACCGGCATTTCGGTGTCAGCCCGCGCGGCATCGTCCGGGCGATGTATTCCAACGTCGCCGCCGGGCGCGGCGCCTTCGAGGGTCAGGGCGGCTCGACCATAACCCAGCAGGTCGCGAAGCTGCTGTGCCTCGGCGTGCCCTTTGATCCCGAGCAGTGGGACAGTGAAGCCGCCTATGAATCCGAATGCCGGCGCGGGACGATCTGGCGCAAGCTGCAGGAGGTTCCGTTCGCCTTCGCGCTCGAGTGGAAGTACACGAAGGACGAGATCCTCTCGGTCTATATCAACCGCGCCTATCTGGGCGCCGGCGCGCGCGGCTTCGAGGCGGCGGCGCAGCGCTATTTCGGCAAGTCGGCCAATCAGGTGAACCCGGCCGAAGCGGCGATGCTGGCAGGCCTTCTGCGCGCGCCCTCCACCTTCGCTCCCACCCGCAATCTCGCCCGGGCGCAGGACCGGGCCAGCCTGGTTCTGGGGCTGATGCACGAAGAGGGCTATCTCACGGCCGAGCAGATGGCCGAATACCGTGCCGATCCGGCGGAACTGTCCGAGGCCGCAGCGCAGCGGGCGGGCGGCCATTTCGCCGATTGGGTTATGGACTCCGGACCCGCCTTCCTCACCCGCGACACCACCGAGGACGTGATCATCCACAGCACCCTCGACCGACGGCTGCAGCTTGCCGCCGAGGAGGCGGTGACAGAGGTCTTCGCCACCCGCGTACGCGAGGGGTCGCAGGCGCAGGCGGCAGTGGTGGTCATGTCAGCCGACGGAGCGGTGCGGGCAATGGTCGGCGGGCGCGAGAGCCGCGGCGGCACCTTCAACCGCGCCACCCAGGCGCTGCGGCAGACCGGCTCGGCCTTCAAGCCCTTCGTCTACGCCGTTGCGCTGGAGATGGGCTACGAGCCCTCGGACATGGTCGAGGACGCTCCCCTGACCATCGATATCCCGGGCTCGGGCCCGTGGTCGCCGCGCAACTATACCAACGAGTTCCGCGGCATGGTCACGCTGACCGAGGCTTTCGCGCATTCGCTGAACATCCCCGCGGTGCGCATCTCCGAGGCGCTGGGGCGCGAGAACGTGCGTTCGGTGGCCAATGGCTTCGGGCTACGCTCCAGCCTGGCCGAGGGTCCGGCCCTGGCGCTCGGCGCCTCCGAATCGACGCTGCTGCAGATGACGGCGGCCTATGCCGGCATTCTCAATGGCGGCCGGCGGGTGCAGCCCTATGGCCTCGTCGAGTTGCGGCTGCTTGGCGAGAACGACCCGCTGATGGGCCTTGGTGGCGGCATGGGCGAGCCGGTGATCAGCGAGGCGGCGGCGCGGCGAATGGTCTGGATGATGGCCGAGGTGGTGAAATCCGGCACCGGCACCCGCGCCCGGCTGGCCGACCGCGAGACGGCGGGCAAGACGGGAACGACGCAGGGCGCCCGCGACGCGTGGTTCATCGGCTTCTCGGCAGATTACGTCGCCGGGGTCTGGATGGGCTACGACGACAACACGCCGCTGACCGGCGTCACCGGCGGCGGCTTGCCGGCCGAGATCTGGCGCGAGGTGATGGAGCGGGTGCATCGCGGCGTGCCGGTCTCGCCGCTGCCGATGGACCCGCCGCTGACCCAGCCGCCCGCCTTCGCGCCGCCGAGCACGCCGGAGCAGCCCTGGCTGCAGGACGAGGCCGCCACGAACGGCTTCGATGGCGCTGTCGAACGCCTGGATGACGCGATCGACCGGGCGTTGCGCGACACGTTGGGCCGGCTGCTCGGCACCTACTGACCTAGCGCGCCGCACGGCGGCTGCGCCACAGGGTGAAGAGTCCGGCCGCCACCACGACCGCCCCGCCGAGGATGACATTGGGGGCGATCCGCTCGTCGAACAGCGTGACGCCCAGCGCCGAGACCCAGACCAGCTGGAAATAGGCGAAGGGCTGCACCGCGCTTGCCTCGGCCACTTCATAGGTGCGGATGAGCAGCCAGTGCCCCAGAACCGCCGTACAGCAGAGCGCTGCCATGAAGCCCCAGTCGGCCGGCGCCATCGGCTCCCATACCCAGACGCCGGCCAGCGTCATCGCCACCGCCCCGACCGTTCCGGTCCAGAAGAAGCTGACCGCGGCGCCGTCCTGCCGCGCCGCGTAGCGCGTCAGCAACGAGTAGAGCGCGAACCCCGCGGCGGCAGCAAGCGGCACCAGGGCGGCCGGCTGCAGCGCACCGCGGCCCGGCTGCAGGATGATCAGGATGCCGACGAAGCCCACGCCGATCGCCGCCCAGCGGCGCCAGCCCACACGCTCGCCCAGCACTGGCCCTGACAGCGCGGCGACGATCAGCGGATAGGCGGCAAAGACGGCATGCGTCTCGGCCAGTCCGAGCAGCACGAAGGCAAGCACCATCAGGCAGATCTCTCCGGCAAGCAGCAGGCCGCGGGCGATCTGCAGCAGCGGCTGGCGCGTCGCCGCCGCCCGGCGCAGCCCCCCGGCCTGCCGCGCCGCCAGCGCGATGACGAAGAGGGCGAAGAACCAGTAGCGGATCATCACCACCATCAGCACGTTGTATTCGCCCGCGAGATGACGCGAGAGCGCATCCTGCCCGGCGAAGACGAGCGTGGTGGCAATCATCAGCAGGATACCCAGGCGGGTGTTCTGCTCGGTCATGCGCGCGGTCCGGTCATGCCGGCAGCCGCCCCGCGGTCATGTGACGCTTGGCGCCGAAGCCCGGAAGCCGCGTCACCGCGAAGCCCGCCGCTGCCAGCGCCCGGCGGACATGACCGGCCGCCGTGTAGGTGGCGAAACTGCCGCCGGCAGCGGTGTGGCGCGCGACTTCGGCCATCAGCGCCGGCTCCCACAATCCGGGATTCCGCGCCGGCGCGAAACCGTCGAGGAACCAGGCATCGGCCCGACCGCGCCACCCCGGCAGGGTGTGCTGCGCGTCGCCCTCGATCACCTGCGCCTCCAGCCCCGGCAGCGCGAAGCGACGCGCACCTTCGGCCCAGGCATCGAGGAACGGCGCCGCGACCGCAGCCGCCTCGGGAAAGCGCGCAAGCGCCCGGGCGATATCGCCGGGGGGCAGCGGGTGCACCTCGAAGCTGGTGAAGTGCAATGGCCCGGCCAGACCCGCCGCACGCCAGGCGATCAGCGCGGCAAGCATGTTGAGCCCGGTGCCGAAGCCCAGCTCGGCAATCCGGAAGCCGGGTGCGAAGCGCGCCGGCAGATCGTTGCCGCGCAGAAAGACGTGACGTGCCTCGGCCAGCCCGTCGGACAGCGCGTAGAAGGGATCGCCATGGCACCGCGAGACGGGAATGTCGGCCGGCTGCCCGGCCGCTCCCGTCCAGTCGACCGCGCTGTCCTGACCGTGCATGCTGGCTCCCGGCGGGTCGCTGCCCTAGGCTTCACGGCGCGGAGAATGGTGAGGGGGACAGGAAATGTCGAGAGGCGGCGCGCCGGATGTCGCGGTGATGGGCGGCGGCATCTTCGGCCTGGCGACCGCCTGGGCCTGCACCCGTCGCGGCGCCAGGGTGGCGTTGCACGAGGCCCGCCGGATCGGCGCCGGTGCCAGTGGCGGGCTGGTCGGTGCGCTTGCCCCGCATGCGCCCGAGGTCTGGACCGAGGTCAAGGCGTTTCAGCTCGAGGCCCTGCTGATGGCCGAAGGCTGGTGGGCCGGCGTGGCGGCGGCGGGGGGCGGTGATCCCGGCTATGCCCGCACCGGCCGGGTGCAGCCTCTGGCCGACGCCACCGCCATCGCACGCGCCGAGGCCCGGGCCGCCGGCGCCGCCCTCCACTGG